>JAHEAU010000068.1 GCA_024642625.1 Lewinellaceae bacterium | reverse complement strand
GATATCGGTATTGATCAGATCGTCCCTGTGTCACAAGTCGGAAAGGAATATGTGACGATTCGAGGCGATGGTCATGATCAGTTGGAAACACCCATTGTCATTGCGACTGAGGATGGAACTGAAGTATTTGTCAATGGAGCAGCGATCCCAATTGCTGTGTTGAATGCTGGTGGCTATGTCCGGATTCCCGAGAGTTATTACACCGCCGCCGAAAATATGTACATCCGGGCTACACATCCGGTATACACCTATCAAATGTTGGGAGGGGCTGATTTCGAACCGACAGGTGGTTTGAATTTTGTACCACCGGTGAAATGTTCAGATGAGTCCAGTATTAATCACATCATGGATATCAATAAAATCGGCAATACAACCTATGAAGGGAAGTTGCTGATTTTGGCAGAAACGGGGAAGACAGTTAAAATCAACGGCACGACCATCAATCCTGCTTTATTCCAGCCTGTAACAGGCAATCCTGGATATATAACTTACAAGGCACCCAATCTTTCAGGGAATGTCCGGGTGGACAGTGACGGTGCGCTTCAGATCGGTGTATTTGGACGAAATAATTATGCAGGATGGGCGGGTTATTTTTCTGGGTTTGACAAAGTCATTCGGCCCAAAATTGCCATTACTATTAATTCCTCTTGTGGTGATACACTACTGCTTGAAAATTTGGAAAACACTGACTCGGTTGTCTGGCATAAAGACAATATTCCAGTGCTTAACACATCCGATTCAATATTAACTGGTGTGTCACCTGGCACGTATTATGCAGTCGCCTATCGCGAATTTTGTGGCGAGTTTTTATGGGACACCTCCTTGCAAATTGTCATCCCTGTACCGATGGATATTGTGGCACAAAGCACTCCTGTTACTTGTCCGGAAATTCCAGCGGGAACATTTGAGATCACGTCCATATCTGGTGGATTTACACCTTATGAGATCTCGTATAATGATGGCCTTTCATTCGGGAATATATTGGCCAAAGATTCTTTAGTGGCAGGGTCTTATCCGTTGGTTATTCGTGATTCTCTGGGCTGTTTATTTAGAGACACGATCCTTATTCCATTTATACCTGATATACCCTTTGTAAATCTTCATGAACCACCTGTTTTGACTTGCATTGATACCTTCCAGGTGATTGGTATTTCAGGTACCAGCCAAGGAGGAAATTATTCCGGATCCTGGACCGGACCTTTTGGGACAATAGCTGCAGATCTGACACAAGGCTTGAAAATAACTCAATCGGGCCTTTATATTCTTGAATTAGTAAATACTAAAAACGGTTGTATTAGAGCGGATACAGCGACAATCTTTGCAGATCAGATAGCGCCCAGTGTACAGTTATTGCCTGTTACTGTATTGACATGTGTGGATACAGTCCTGGCCATCCAGAGCACGGTGTCTCCCAATGCCGGCCTTCAGTTTTCCTGGACAACTTCCGACGGGATTATTCAGAGTGATCCGAAAGTCCAAGTTATTCAGGTTGCCACAGCAGGAGTTTATACATTGTTTGTCACCAATTCCATAAATGGATGTACGACTCAGGTTGAAACTTCGGTAATTTCCGACCAGGTAAAACCAATTACTCAATTAATTGACCCGACACTTTTGACCTGCCTGAATACAGGCCAGTGGTTGAAAACAATCGCCGATTCAGATCCAATTTGGAACTTGGCATGGACCAACGCTTCTGGGCAACTATTGGCTGCTGGAAAAATAGACAGTGTGTTTGTTCAAGCGCCAGGTACGTATTATTTGGAAGTCGTTAATCCAATAAATGGATGCACTGATCAAGCACAGATAGAGGTTTTGCAGGATATCGAAGTGCCACTTGTGGATGCGGGAATGAATGCGGAACTTTCTTGTCATGATACCTTGGTTAGTTTGTCAGGCAGTTTGACGAATTGCTCTGGATGTTTACCACTTTGGCGCCATGTATCCGGTCAATCAATCAGTCAACCACAACAATTACAAATCACAACAAACCAGGAAGGCTGGTATCAATTGGAAACGGTAAATCCCGTAAATGGATGTGCCGGACTGGACTCTGTCGAAGTGATCCGGATTCCCGAGCCTGAAACCATGGCGGTTATGGCCATCTTACCGAATTGTCAGGATCCGTTGGGCGTTCTTGCGTTTGGACCAGTAATTGGTGGAGTGCCTCCTTTTCAATATTCGTTTAATGGAGGAACATCATTTAGTGAAAAGAAAACATTGGATCCTGCGCCTGCCGGATTATACAGTCTGGTGATCCGGGATGTGACGGGTTGTCTGTTGTCGGTGGATACGAGTATGATCGAGTTTTCTCTACCTGCATTAAGTCTTGAGACAGAGGTTGATTTAGCATACGGGGAGTCCTACGCCATC
This sequence comes from Lewinellaceae bacterium, assembly GCA_024642625.1. Lineage (GTDB taxonomy): Bacteria > Bacteroidota > Bacteroidia > Chitinophagales > Saprospiraceae > JAGNXB01. Next base: position 12,452 of record JAHEAU010000068.1, on the reverse strand, counting down.
CAGGCATCGACGAATATTCCACCTGCGGATATTCTGTCCATTGAGTGGTCTCCGGATTCCGATTTGAGTTGCACCGATTGTCTTAATCCAATTGCAAAACCTCTGGAATCCATTTCATATGAATTGACCATTACAGATAAAAATGGCTGCGCCGTCCAAGCTGTTATTCGGATTGATGTCGCCTTGCAAGTGGATGTATTTGTTCCTAGCGTTTTCCATCCGGATGGAAATGGAATCAATGACGGATTTACAGCATTTGCAGATCCGGAAAAGGTCAAGCGTATCGTTGAGCTGAGGATCTATGACCGATGGGGAAATGCCATTTTCCGGACTACAGATATTCCGGTGAACCAAACCGACTTGGGTTGGGATGGCACATATCGTGGTGAACCAATGGATCCGGCGGTGTTTGTCTATGTCATCGAAGTTGAATTTATCAATGATAAACGTCGCATGATCAAAGGAGACGTGACTCTGGCGCGATAATTCATTTCGGTTTAATCGTCATCAACACAATGAAGGGAGTTTCTTCTAGGTTATGTTTGATGGTCAAACTACTCATTGAATGAATTTTTGCAGATTTTCTGTTTTTGCTTTTATCCTGGTGGCCTTAAATGCCGACCTGATTGCACAGGAGATGCTATCCATGGAGGCCATTTGGCATTCGGATCAACTCTATCAGATCGGTGTGGGTAAACTGAATTTCCTGAAAGATGGGCGACATGAAACCCGGTTGATTGGTAATACGATTTACAGCTATGACCTGCTGAGCGGTAAGGAGACTGAGATCATTTTTAGCCCAGGCTATGCCCTCCGAATACAGGGATACCAATTCAGTGATGACGAACAGCGTATTCTCATTGAAACAGAACAGGAGGCCATTTATCGGCGTTCAAAACGTTCAGCATTTTATGTCTGGGATCGTAGCTCGAAATCGCTATATCCGGTCTCGTCTGAAGGCAAACAAATGCATGCCACTTTTTCACCTGATGGGACACAAGTTGCCTTCGTTCGTGGAAATAATTTATTTATCAGTGAATATCTGAGTGGACAGGAAATTCAGGTGACAACGGATGGGCAGCCGAACAGCATTATCAACGGGTCATCTGATTGGGTGTATGAAGAGGAATTCAAGTTAGTCCGTGGATTTGAATGGTCGCCGGATGGTACACGAATTGCATTTTATCGATTTGATGAATCCAATGTCCCTGAGATTTTAATGACCCGATACAATGATGATATCTATCCAGAGTGGTCATCATTTAAGTATCCCAAAGTCGGGCAAGCAATGTCCACTATCGATATTTTAATCTATGACCTGGCAAGTGGAAAAACGACAAAGCTTGATTTGGGACCAATCAACGATCAATATATTCCGAGGATTACGTTTACTACCAGTTCAGATCACCTTTGTGTGACCAGACTTGATCGGGCACAACAAGAATTAACCTTGTTGTTATTTAATCTAATTTCAGGAACATCTCAGAATATACTGGTCGAAACAAATCCAGATTATATTTCTATTCATGATCATCTCCATTTTTTACCTGACGGAAAACGGTTTATCTGGGTAAGCGAAGTGGACGGTTGGAGCCACATCTATGTTTACAATATTTCCGAGGGAACGGGCAAACTGTTGACTTCAGGAGATTGGGATGTGACAGATGTGTATGGTGTGGATGACAAAAGGGGGGAGATCTGGTTTCAGTCCGCGCAAGAATCGCCATTAAATCGTGAGATATGTCACGTTTCGATTCAGGATGCTAAAGTGGACATACTTCCATTTCAATCTGGATTTAATGAGGTGATTTTATCACCTTCATTTGACTATATTGTTCGGAGTCAATCCACCCTGAATACTCCCATTTTTTATGAAATCGCCAATCGTAATGGCCAGTCTGTTCGAATGCTGGTAGACAATCATCAGCTTGTTGAGAAACAGCGTAAATTTCGAGTTCAACCTGTTGAGTCGTTTTCCTTTCATGGGGCAAGTGATACATTATTATACGGCTGGATGATCAAACCTCCAGAAGTCGACTCGATAGTTTCGCATCCCTTATTGATGTATGTTTATGGAGGGCCAAACCGACAAGAGGCAGCTAATGAATGGATCGGTCAATATTATTGGTGGTTTCAATATTTGGTATCTAAAGGGTTTGTCGTTGCTGCTGTTGATGGGCGAGGGAGTGGTGCACGTGGAGAGCATTTTAGAAAAATGACAACTCTTCAACTCGGTCACTATGAGACAATAGATCAAATCGCCGCTGCTCGCTATTTGGGTGCTCAGAGTGATATTGATGAAGGGCGGATTGGTATTTTCGGATGGAGTTATGGTGGCTATTTATCGACCTTATGTCTGTTAAAAGGGAATGACGTATTCAGGGCGGGAATTGCTGTGGCACCAGTCACCAATTGGAAGTGGTACGACGCAATTTATACCGAGCGTTATATGCAAACAATTGAATCGAATCCGATTGGATATGCAGAAAATTCACCGGTATATTTTGCTGATCAGTTGAAAGGAGATTATCTGTTGATTCACGGAATGGCTGACGATAATGTGCACTTTCAGCACAGCGCAGAAATGGCCAGGGCCCTGGTGACCGCCAATAAACAGTTTGAGACTTCTATCTATATCAATTACGATCACAATATTTCCGGGGGGAATGCGCAATTGCACTTGTACACGAAAATGACGGATTTCCTTATTCGTAGCTTGCAATTGGATGAAGATTGATATTCATTTGTTGAGTTCTTAAATTTTAACCTCTTTGCAAACCTAAGGGACTCCCACCTTCCCTCTCGGCCCTGACGTTCTCCTCCACTCCTCTACTCCGCCCCTCCTTCAAGGCACAATATTTGCTTCATGACAAGGATGAATGCCATGCCTGTAAGGGAACAAGAGACGCATATCCTCCTTGTAGAGGATGATCCGGCTGATGCCCGGCTGATCGAGATCTACCTCGAAGAGTCCGGATTTGGTGATTGGTCTATTGATCGGGCACAATCGATACAGGAAGCATTAGACCAGTTGTCAGAGCAGGATTATGCCATTGTCTTGCTCGATCTGACGTTGCCTGATGGCACGGGTCCTGAAAATATTCGAAGGATCAAGGCAGAGTTTCCAGATCAGAATGTCGTGGTGTTAACCGGGTTTGACGAACGTGTTTTTGGATTGGAAGCCGTTCAACAAGGCGCACAAGACTTCCTTGTCAAAGGGGACTATGACGAAAACTCCTTGGCCAAAACGCTGCGATTTTCCATCGAACGGCAAAATTTCATTCGACGCCTGGAGGAAACCCAGAAGATCGCCCGGATTGGCAGTTGGGAATTTCATCCCGACACGGGTCGACTACTTCTTTCCGACCAGGTTTTGGCATTGACCAAGCCTGATGATTCAGAAGTCAAAGACGGGTTGCCCAGTGTCGAACTGAATCACCTTCTTCGTCGAATCCATCGAATCGCCCTTTCTGGCCGGGAAGTGAACCTGGATACACGCATCAAGATTTCGGGAAATGGAGAACGCTATTTCCATGTTCAGTGTCAGTTGACCCGAGCATCAAACAATGAAGAAGTTGTTCAAGGTATTCTGCAGGATGTAACTGACCGGTACCAGACCGAAGAAATGCGTAAAGCGCGTGACCTCGCTCGGAAATCTACTGAAATACGAGAACAATTCATTGCCAGCATAAGCCACGAAATGCGCACACCCATGAATGCCATCATGGGGTTGTCCAATGTCATTCTCACAAGCGATGGGGTCAAAGGAGAGCAAAAGCAAATGGTCCAGGCTATCCGGGATGCTTCTGATATTTTGCTGGGTATTGTCAATGATATTCTGGATTTTTCCTCCATTCAGGCAGGGAAAATCCAGTTTCGGGAGGATCCATTTTCGTTGCGAAGTGTGTGTCGGAATCTGGAACAGATTCTGGCCACCAAGGTGAGCGATAAGGGCCTCTTCTGGAAAATGCATATCGATGATCAGGTGCCGGATCAATTGATTGGCGACAAACTTCGGATGAGCCAGATTCTCTTCAATCTACTCGGGAATGCCATCAAATTTACCGAGAGCGGACAAGTTGCTCTGTATATCGAGCTCATCGAACGGGACCGTCAACGAGTGCGCTTGACTTTCCGTATTGAAGATACTGGCATTGGTATCCCAGAGGAGGCTCAGATGAGCATATTTGAAGATTTCAATCGGGTTAAATACCAGAACAAGACTTATGAGGGTACGGGTTTGGGATTGGCAATAACCCGGCAATTAGTTGAATTGCAACAAGGAAGAATCTGGTTGGAAAGTCAGGTGGGAATTGGAACAACGTTTTTTGTCGATCTGGGTTTTACCGTGGAGTCCGCTTATAAAAATGGGCACATTATACCAGATGCAACGCTGACATCCGAAGGCGCTTTTCGGGGAACCATTCTCGTTGTTGAAGATCATAAAATGAACCAATTAGTGGCTCGTAAGACACTGGAGCGCCAGTGGCCTGACATCCATATTTTGATGGCTGAACATGGCCAGATTGCATTGGACCTACTAGAACGACATCATGTAGACCTGGTATTGATGGATCTGCAAATGCCAGTGATGGACGGTTACCAGGCCACCAGCCTTATCCGTCGGCACCCGTTGCCTCGAATCAGGCAAGTACCTGTTCTGGCCATGACGGCCAATGCCTATGTTTCGCAGGATACCCAGCTACATGAAAAAGGATTTACAGACTTTGTATTAAAGCCATTCGAACCTGAACAGCTCTTTGCCCGAATCCTTCAATACGCTCCAATCAAATCAATCAGCATATGAAATCTGAAGAGGCTGAGATCAATCTGGAATACCTCGATACAATGAGTGGCGGAGATGTTGATATGCGAAATACGTTGCTGGATATGCTGATCGAGGAATTGCCAAGAGAATTGTCTATTCTTCTTGAGGCCGTCCAAATGGGAGATGTTGAAGCCATCTTTCAAGCCAGCCATTCAATGAAATCAACATTGACATATACTGGTCACACGGAATCGATTGTATTGAATGAGCAAATTGAAGCTGCCAGTCGCCAGGGCATTTGGGGGACTAACGAACGGGCATCATTCAATAACCTGCAGATTAAGATACACAGGTTGATGGGCGCGCTGATCAAGCTGCCCCGCTGACGTTTTCTTGCCGTCCCCTTAGGATTCGTATTTTTGCGTCGGTTGCCGGTTGGTGGCCCAAAAACCACGTTGATGAAAAAGATAATGCTTGTCGAGGAGGAGGATGTTATGGTCACCGCGATTGAATTCCGATTGCAGAAGATCGGTTGCCAGGTTTCCAAGGCCAAGAATGCCGATACGGCGCACCATATTATGCAAATGGACCCACCTGATCTGGCCATCGTAAGCCTGAATCTGCAGAATAATGCCGGCATGGAACTCGTCAAATGGATCCGGGCAGAGAAAGGCAAAAACCTACCGGTTGTGATCATTTCCGAGTTGGAACAAGAGGAGGAAGTGATGGAAGCTTATGCTGCTGGAGCAAATGATTTTATCACCAAACCGTTCAAACCAACAGAGCTGGTTTTGCGGGTGATGTACCTTCTGGATAAATACGACGCCTGATGAAAGGGATCATTCTCGCCGGTGGACTGGGCACGCGCCTCTATCCGCTCACCCTGGCTGTGAGCAAGCAATTGATGCCGGTTTATGATAAACCGATGATTTACTATCCGTTGTCGACACTTATGTCGGCCGGGATTAAGGATATCCTCCTGATCTCCACTCCGGAAGATCTGCCAAACTTCCAAAAACTATTCAAGGACGGTTCCGAGATCGGCGTCAACTTTTCCTATGTAGAGCAGGTGGTGCCGAACGGATTGGCACAGGCTTTCGTGCTCGGAAAGGAGTTTGTCGGCAACGATCCGGTGTCACTGATCTTGGGGGATAATATCTTTTACGGAGCGGGTATGGAAGAAAACCTGCGTGACAATGTCAACCCGGATGGGGGAGTGGTTTTTGCCTATCAGGTTGCCGATCCGGAACGCTATGGTGTCGTTTCGTTTGATGAGAAATTCAATGCCTTGTCGATCGAAGAAAAGCCGACTAACCCGAAGTCCAATTACGCCGTTCCCGGTTTATATTTCTATGATAATGAGGTGGTGACCATCGCTGAAAATCTCAAACCTTCTGCCCGGGGGGAATATGAGATCACCGATGTCAACAAGATTTACCTGGAGCGCGGCAAGCTCAAGGTCAGCGTATTGGGACGAGGCACGGCTTGGCTGGATACGGGTACCCACAAGTCCTTACAGCAGGCCGGCCAGTTTATCGAGGTCATCGAAGACCGACAGGGATTAAAGATCGGTTGTATCGAAGAAGTGGCCTGGCAGATGGGCTTTATCAATGATGAGCAGCTTGAGAGCCTGGGGCACAAGTACCTCAAGAGTGGATATGGGGAGTATTTGTTGAATTTGTTGCGGTAGGAGCGAAGCTCACTGTTCACTGTTCGCCCCGAGTGCTCGGGGCCGTTCGCCAGCGTATCCTAGAGCTAAGATTTGATTTCGGTTTCAGAGGGTAATAGGCGATAGGTAATAGGTAAAGGGCCCAAAACTCGGAGGAGCCCCTCTCACAGAGGACTCGAGGGAAAGGAGAGATTGGCTGAGGTTAACACGGCTGTTCTCCATTTGTTCTTCGCACTTCGCACAGCACGATACAACCAGATTTGTCTCCGGATTGGGGAGGCAAAAGGCGAAGGGTCAAAGGTAATGAGCCAGGGTCTTTGACTTCCGCCTTTGATTTGGCCCAAGGCCCTCAACCCTCCACTCTCATTTGGTCCTCAGTCCTGAATCCTCGGTCCTGACATGCGAAATAACGCCATAACCCAATAACGAAATAACGGTATGTTGTCAGAATCAAGGAATGCGGCAGCTAAAGCAGCCGTTACAGCCTGCCCTTATTTGTGTTTTCCAATTTCCGATTTCCGATTTTGACTTTGCCCAATACCCAAGGCCTAATGCATAACTCCATCCCTCATCCCTGATTCCTCCCTCCACGCTCATTCGGCCCTCGGTCCTGAATCCTCGGTCCTGACATGCGAAATAACGCCATAACCCAATAACGAAATAACTGTATGTTGTCAGAATCACGGAATGCGGCAGCTAAAGCAGCCGTTACATGTCTGCCCAGATTTCCACTTTTCGACTTCCGACTTCCGCTTTTGATTTGCCCCAACGCCTAACGCCCAAGACCACCCTCCCCACTTTCCTAATCACTTTCTCACCCTTTCCCTCATCCATCCGACTCCCGTTCCTTACCTTTGCACGCGGTTTGTAAAAGACGACCCGCATGCCTAAAGATTCTTCCATTCGTTCCGTGCTGATCATCGGCTCCGGACCCATCATTATCGGCCAAGCTTGTGAATTTGATTACTCCGGTAGTCAAGCTTCCCGCTCCCTGAGGGAGGAAGGGATTGAGGTGATCCTCATCAATTCCAATCCGGCGACGATCATGACCGATCCGGTCACCGCCGACCATATCTACCTCCTTCCGCTTACCGTAGAAAGCCTCATTGAGATTTGTGAAAAACACACCATCGATGCCGTCCTCCCGACCATGGGCGGACAAACAGCGCTCAATCTCGCCATTGAAGCAGACCAGCAAGGTGTATGGGATCGCTTTGGCATCCGAATGATCGGCGTGGATATCGCGGCTATCGAACTCACTGAAAACAGGGAAGCATTTCGCCAACACATGGTCAAACTGGGCTTTGGTGTGGCACCTTCCTTTATTGCCAATTCCTTCCTCGAAGGGATGGAAGCTGCGCAGAAAATTGGCTTTCCATTGGTGATCAGACCTTCCTATACGCTAGGAGGAACCGGTGGAGGATTTTGCCACAAGCCGGAAGAATTTGAAGAAGCACTTCGCCGTGGATTGAATGCTTCACCGACACATGAAGTGTTGGTCGAACAAGCGGTGCTGGGATGGAAAGAATTCGAACTTGAACTTCTACGGGACAACAAAGACAACGTTGTCATCATTTGCACCGTAGAGAATATGGATCCTATGGGCATCCATACGGGCGACAGTATCACCGTGGCCCCGGCTATGACCCTGTCAGATACGGCCTACCAGGAAATGCGGAATGCGGCTATCGTAATGATGCGTTCCTTGGGCAATTTTGCTGGAGGTTGTAATGTGCAATTTGCCCAAAATCCGGAAAATGAGGAGTTGATTGCAATTGAGATCAACCCGCGTGTATCGCGTTCTTCAGCATTGGCCTCCAAAGCAACTGGGTATCCTATTGCCAAGATTGCAGCCAAGCTGGCCATCGGCTATTCACTGGATGAATTGAAGAATCAGATCACCAAGACGACCTCTGCATTTTTTGAACCAAGTCTGGATTATGTGATTGTCAAAATGCCACGTTGGAATTTTGAAAAATTCCATGGCGCCAACGATCTCCTTGGCTTGCAGATGAAGTCTGTAGGTGAGGTCATGTCCATCGGGCGCAACTTCCTCGAAGCGCTCCAAAAAGCTTGTCAAAGCCAGGAGGAAGGCCGCATGGGTTTGGGCGCCGACAAGAAGGAATGGATCCGAACAGAAGATATTCTTGAGCGACTTCAGTTTGCCAGTGCCGATCGGGTTTATCGGATTAAAGATGCTCTCCGTCTGGGTGTGTCCAGCAACACCGTCCACAAACTGACACAAATGGACCCTTGGTTCATTCGTCAAATCAAGCGATTGGTGGATTATGAAAAGCAATTGGACAGGTTTAATGTACCTGAAGATATCCCTGGCGATTTCATGCTGGAACTCAAACAGGTCGGCTATAGCGATGCGCAGATCGCCTGGTTGATGCGTGTGGATGAACAGGCCGTCACAAAACACCGGTTCAGTCTTGGTATTCGGAGGACTTACAAACTTGTCGATACCTGTGCCGCAGAATTCGAAGCGCAGACACCTTATTATTATTCCACGTTCGACGAGGAAAACGAAAGTATTCCGAGCAACAAGAAGAAGATCATTGTCCTGGGTTCAGGTCCGAACCGGATCGGCCAGGGCATTGAATTTGACTATTGTTGTGTCCATGGATTGTTGGCGATAAAAGAAGCTGGCTATGAAGCGATCATGATCAACTGTAATCCGGAGACGGTGTCCACGGATTTTGATGTCGCTGACAAACTCTATTTCGAGCCCGTTTTCTGGGAGCATATTCAAGAGATCATCGAGCTGGAGAAGCCTGAGGGAGTGATCGTGCAATTGGGTGGTCAGACCGCCTTGAAATTGGCTGAGCAATTCCACAAGAAAGGAATTCCGATCATCGGTACCAGCTATACAAATATGGACCTCGCTGAAGACCGTGGTGCGTTTTCAGATTTGTTGAAAGCTGAAGGTGTGCCCTATCCAGAATACGGCGTCTCTGAGACGGTTGACGAAGCATTGGCGATTGCCAAGCGTGTCGGTTATCCGGTGCTGGTGCGGCCGAGTTATGTCCTGGGTGGTCAACGTATGAAGATTGTGATCAACGATCAGGAACTGGAGCAATCGGTGTTGTCCATCTTCAAGCATATGCCTGATAATAGGGTATTGATCGATCAATTCCTAGAACGTGCCAAAGAGGCAGAGATCGATGCGATTTGTGATGGTGATGATGTCCACATCATGGGCGTGATGGAGCATATCGAACCGGCCGGTATCCATTCAGGAGACAGTAGCGCGATGCTGCCAACTTATAGCTTGAGTGAAGATGCTGTCAATACGATGATTGACTATACAAAACGAATGGCCAAGGCGCTAAATATCCTTGGATTGATTAATATTCAATTCGCCATTCATACGGACAAGGTTACTGGTGTCGAGAAAGTGTATGTCATCGAGGCCAATCCTCGTGCCTCCCGGACTACGCCATTCATCGCCAAGGCCTACCAGGTTCCTTACCTGACGATCGCCACTCAAGTGATGATGGGTGTGAAAAAGTTGAAAGACTTCGAGATCACCAAGAAGCTGGAAGGTTATGCGATCAAAGTTCCTGTGTTCAGTTTTGACAAGTTTCCGAATGTCGACAAACGCCTCGGTCCGGAGATGAAATCCACTGGCGAAATGATTCGCTTTATCAAGGATCTCAAGGATCCGTATTTCCGGGAATTGGATCGGAACCGGTCGATGTATTTGTATAATTAAGGCGCCTTTCGCGGTTCGCTTTTTGCTTTTCGCAGAGTATGCTATAACCAGATGCTGACTATGGATAGAGGGGGTAAAAGGCAAAAGGTGATAGGTAATGGGCCGCCGTCTTTGAGTTCCGATTATAATTTGACAAAAGACCTCACACCCTCAAACCTTTACTCCCCCACTCGGCCCTGAGCCCACGGTCCTAACTTGCGAAATAACCCCTTAACGAAATAACGACTCTCCCCTCCTTGATTCCTCGACTCCACCCCGGCTTTAAAAACTTGCGTATATTCGGAGTTCACTCCGAGGTATTAAAACTCTGGGTAGTTCAAAATCACGAAAATGAAGATCCTCCAGACAACGTTTCTGTGTTTATTGGGTCTTGTATGGACTGGCTGCTCAGATTCAGGTCAGAATGCTGATGTGGATGAAACGGCGATTATGGATACCGTAATCGTAGAAAGTCAGGACACGGTCATTCGTTTTGACCCAGAAACCTATGTTCCGGATACCTATTATGTCGCCCGTTATGACACGCTGATTGTCCCAAAATCGAACACTTCAGATGACCAGAACTAAGCAAAATTAGGAGCCCTAAGGATTGTTAACCAGGTAACCCAACACCCAACACCCAATACCCATTACCGCAAAACATAACCTCCAACCAAATGATCATGTCCCTATTCACAACAATACTCTCCTCTCTTTTCCTCTTGTCACCAGCACCTCAGCAGAATCCTGTCCTACCAGATGGAATTTATCTGGTCCTGGAAAGATATGATACCGAACCCGCTGGCGTCGCGGTGGGCCAAGTTATCTCCTACAGCCATGATTTTCTGGATGATCCCACGGGCGAAGCATTGTTCCTCTGTGTCAATCCAGCCGATTATGTGCCTCTCAAACTTTCAAGTGCCCCGGAGGGTGTTGAGCAAACCGACAAGCGAATCCATCTCCTTCTGTCTTTGGAAAATGCTTCTGCAAAACGATTGGCGGAGTTCACCACAACCTATGTAAATAGAGAGGTGGCGACAGTCATTGATGGTCAGGCTGTGACCCTGCACAAAATCCGTATGCCGATCACAGAAGGCAAATTGCAGATCACCCGATGTACGGATCACGCTTGTGAAAAACTCCTGGTAGCGCTCAAAGACAATGTGGTGAGTCAGGATTGATCGAAAAAAAAAGATGCCACTCGCTTTAGAATAAGCGTTTCATTTTGTAAAAATGGATACTGACAACCTCTGTACCGGGAGACCAACCGTGTACTGGGTTGTCAGTTTTCTTGACAAGCGCTTGTATGAAATTGGTCTTGGGCTGTGTAATGGGGCTAAAGCCCAAACTATTTTAAACACATACCCTTGGCTAAAGCCGAGGGCAATTGACTTTCATTTTACCTTATTGCTGGATGTTCATTACTATACAATCTGCCTAGTAGATAACTCGGGGTCGTGGCGAAAGACAAACTTTCGATTAGGATGAACGATAAAGTCCGAAACCAAAATCTCAGAGCTGAAAACCGACAACGGACAACCGACTTCTTCATTCCCCAGGTCAGTTATCTTGGATTCATGCAGATCTTTTTCGAGTACAATCTTGCCCCCTGAGCTTACTCCTGACTATCCTGTCGTCGTGTTTCGCTGCACTGAATAGCCAGCAACTTATAGACCAGGAACAAAATGACTTGATGAAGATCTAACGTCATCTTTATACGCATCCGGAACTCTCCATGCAACAGGTGATGACTTCTGCTTTTGGGATCAAGGAATTGCATAAAATGAGTCTGTCCTACCGACATCCGATCGGGGGCCAAAGCATTGCCGGATTGTTGAAAATGGGAAAAGTCCGAACATCCTGCTGAGGACGGATATGGATGCTTTGCCCCTGGAAGAAAAAACCGAAGCGGCATATGCCAGTACAGTCCAGGTAGACCTGGATTGTAAATTGACCAGCGTCATGCATGCCCGTGGCCATGATGTCCACATGACGGTTTGGCTGGGCACATTACGTTTTCTTGTTGCTCACAAAGACAGCTGGAAGAGCAGTATTCTGTTTGTCGCCCAATGCTCAGAAGAAACGGGTCAGGGGGCAAAACTCATGTTGGAAGATGGGCTTTATACCCATTTCCTTCGTCCGAACATCGCCCTTGCCTGGCACACCAGTGCCGAATTGCTATCAAACACAGTTGGGTTTCGTAAGGGCTGAGCCATGTCGAATGTCGATATGCTGTCCATCCTTGTGAGGGGAGTGGCGGACATGGGGCTTCTCCCCATCTGGCCATCGATCCTGTCGTCATAGCTGCAAAGATCGTC
>JAHEAU010000297.1 GCA_024642625.1 Lewinellaceae bacterium | reverse complement strand
ATCCAGATCACTCCATACTGCACCACAAGACCATGCAGCTGGAATTGTCATCCATTTTCCGCTCACATCGTTGAATTGCCAATTGCCATTATTCTGATAACAGAAATTACGCAATTTGAACGTTGGAATGATATCCAGAAATTCCTGGAAGTTCGGATAAATGTCCCGCAATCGTTTTTTTGAACCAGCAGCTTTGGTCGTCTCCGGTAGGGTAAAATCAATAAAGTCACGGTTTGTCACTTCCCGGCGATACCCGTTCGTCACATGAAGGTCCTTGAAGCCGTTGTTGTCCATGTCAAAGATCAATCCGCTCCAACTCCAATCTGTTTTATAGACTTGAGCCAGACAACCGATATCACTGAATGTCCCATTGCCATTATTGCGCTGAAGGACATTCCGGATGACAGGAGGGAAATACCCGTTTTGTACAAGGGATGTGTACTTGCTCTGAGTATTTGTAGCAAAGAAGGCCTTTTGTCGTTTGTTCTTTGCAGATAGCATATCCACAGCATAGAGGTCTACCCAACCGTCATTATCAAAGTCAGTCAGGTCCGTACCCATCGTGTGCTGGCTGGTGTGTCTGAAGTAATTTCCTAGCTGATCTGTAAACGTCCCGTTTTTATTATTGATGTACAGAATGTCGGGTTGGATGAAGTCATTGCCGATGTAAATGTCGAGCCAGCCATCCTGGTTGAAGTCGGAGACCGAAACACTGAGTCCATAAGCGAGATTCCAAATACCGGATTCTTTGGATACATCAGTAAATTTCCCACCGTCATTACGGTAAAAACGGTCTGTATCAAATTCAGCTCGCGGATACAGAACCGGATTGTATTTGCCATCGTCTCCAAGCTTGGCTTCGATCTTGTTGGTCCAAATGGACTCTGTCGGATAATTCAGAACATAAAGGTCGAGGTCGCCATCTTGATCATAGTCGAAAAAGTTGGCGCCTGTGCTAGCACTTTTATCATCCAACCCATACTCAGCTGCCTTTTCTGAAAATGTCAAGTCGCCATTGTTGACATAGAGTTTGTTGCGTCGAAAATCGTTCTTTTCCACACCAGCTCGGCAAATGTAAAAGTCCATGTAACCGTCCGCATTGATGTCAACCACGGTAACAGCCGTTTCAAAGCCTTCTTCAGATGCCAACCCTGATGTTGCTGTAATGTCCTCAAAAGTCATTTTGCCTTTGTTGAGGTATATCGCATTTGTGCCATTACTGCCTATGAAATACAAATCGGGAAGCCCATCATTGTTGATGTCTGCAACAGCGAGTCCACCACCATTATACATGTTGATGTTCGTGGTAATATTGTTCTCGTATGTCTCCAGGATCTGATTTTGAAAAGAGATACCTGTTTTTTCTGCTGGCAGAAGGACCATTACAGGCGCATCAGCTTCAAGGGTAGGTTCTACTTCATGAAGTACAGCGTCAGAAGAGCCATTTTGGTCTAGATTACAAGCAGGTGCAAGCATTCCGAGGACCAGGAAGGAAATGAAAATCTTGAAATGAATGGACATTGACATAATCGGTTGATTCAGGAGGATCTAATGGTGATATTCAATACATCTTGTAGAGATATATGATATGCCATCTTTCATACGGAAGATGGGATACAAAAGGTTCCTGATGATGTGATTTTTTAACGACTTGGTGGCAGGGGAGCTGAACAAAAGAAGGCACCAGTACCCTGGTGCCTTCCAATTAGTATAGTCGTGTTTTGAATGATCCTTAGATCAGTGGACTGTTAACCATTAACCAGGACGCTGATGGTTTCAGTGTTTCTTCTGACATGAGCACATTGATGGCATTCTTTTGGACATCTTTAACTTTAGTTTCCAATGCATCAATTCTGCTTGCCAATGAGGTAATCTGGTCTGGAACTAAAGCAAAACCTGATTTTGTTTCTGCTGTCAGGGCGTCTCCTTTCAATTCGTCACGCGTATTTGCTAATAGTTTTTGAAGTTCTTTAACCTCCTCAATGATTGTTTCATGCTCGCTTTTTACAACTTCAAAGCCTTCATTGACCTTGCTGAATCCACTTTTGAATGCTAACATTCTCTCTTCTGTTAAATCAGCGAGCGGATTTTTTTCAGGTGTCAGTGGAACGCCTTCATCTGACACTTCAGAACTCCTAAAGGGCATTTCCAGAGCTTTTCTGTTAATATCAATCGCATTCTGAATCATCATCAATCGACTTGTCTGTATATTCAAAAGGCTGTCTTGCGTTTGTACGGAGTCCAAAGAAAGGTTTCCACCATCTGATCCACATGAATAGATGAGAAGGACTAAAGAGCTCAATAAGAGCATTGGGAATAAGGAAATTTTCATATCAACCAGTTTGAGGGTTATTGGTGTGCAAAAGTACGTGTATTGTCAAGGGATGGCAAATTCTGGTCCATTTTTCCATTTGGATTGGTCGTCCCTTTTTTCTGATGTCGGTTTGTCGGAGTCTATGAAAAAAAATAAATAAGGATTTTGCCATCTGTTGGTGTTTGTGACTGATTGTCACTGGATAAAAAGTATGATAAAAATCATATATGAATTTGCAGGCAGGATTTAGGCCTTGATTTGTGCTGAATTATTTGACTTCACCTTTGAAATCCTTAAATTTGCCGTTGTGTTTGTTACGTAGTTAATGGGTTGGGTTTAGATCAACTCCATTCAATTTCGTGTCGAACCTTGTATATTTGCGAATCTTTCGAAAGCGAAAGGTTTTATTGTTATGTAGAGAAGTCGAGGAAACATCCCAAAACCATCCTCATCCCAGAGACTGATCATCCCAGATTCCACCCAGAACCGATCAGCCGACTTCTCCGCGTATTGCTGTCTTTTAACGACTGGATTGCATGCAGTGATCCCGTTTGCTAAAAGCTGGCTGTCCGTGTTTTTGATGTAGAGGATGATTCATACGAATCAAAATTAAAGACCACTTTCTTCGGAAAGGGGCTAAATCGTAGGTTTTCCTGTGAATGGAAAATTTACGTATCTGTAGTTGAATTTCTACGAAGGAATGACATGAGGTCAAACCTTGGTTGATATCTATATACGCAGCTTTCAAATGAAAGTTGCAGGATGGATTAATTATCATGTATTGTTAAAATCATTCATTATGAAGCAGTTGCTAGTTCACTCAAGGACTTCCTTTTTGGTTGGATGTGGTTTGGCCTTTGTTGTCAGCTGCTTGTCTCCAACCTTTCTTTCTGGTCAGTCGGATAACTTGTCAAATGCACCCGTTGGGAAGCAATGGGTAGACAATGCGACCGCCGAAAATATTGCTTCAGCCCAACTGAATACGTTGAATGCTGAATTGACCAATCTGCAAAACAGTGGAATACAAGGAGTGCAATTGGAACTGGTGAAAGCCAGGATTCTTTTGTATTCGGATTTGATGCAAAATCTGAAAGCGGGAAATCCTGTATTTCAGGCATTTGCAAGTTCTTATGCCAATAGTGAAGCCACTTTTCT
Source organism: Lewinellaceae bacterium (assembly GCA_024642625.1). GTDB lineage: Bacteria > Bacteroidota > Bacteroidia > Chitinophagales > Saprospiraceae > JAGNXB01. The sequence continues at coordinate 441 of JAHEAU010000297.1, read as the reverse complement.
TGGCGATTATCTGGATGTGAAGGTGCTCAACGAGTCGCAATTGATCCAGATTCGTGAAGAAGCACGAAAAAAGTTAACCCTCTAAATACCATTTTTTAATCATAATTATTTACCCATGAAGCAGTTTTTTGCAAAAACACGTGTTGCAGTAGCAGCACTGTTTATTGGGGCATTATTTTTCGTGAGTGCTGAGGCTTCTGCCCAGAACAACGGATCATTGATTGCGCCTCCATCACCCAACAAGAACTGGGTATCTGTTCCTCAAGCAGGACAGTCCATTCAGGCCGAGATCACAGCGTTGACTCAGCAATTGAATGTATTGATCCAGCAGCAGGCATCAGATGCACAGATCAAGGAAGCTAAGGCTCACTTGCAGTTCTACATGTCAATCCAGCAGGGATTGAACAATGGAATGCCCGTGTCTCAGGCTGTATTGAATGC
>JAHEAU010000296.1 GCA_024642625.1 Lewinellaceae bacterium | reverse complement strand
TGATGTAGTCATAGCCAAACAACTGGCCAATCCGGTCAAGAATCCGGGCCCGCCATGAAGGACCTGATAAGTCCAAATGAATTCCTTGTCTGGCTAATGACGTATGCATGGAGGTCGCATGACCAAGCTCGATTTCCGCCAAATGCCGAAAGACCCCAGCTGAACCGGGATCTTTCTCTGCTTTTGCGATCTGGTTATACAGATAAGCGGCATCTACCTCCGTCTGAAGGCTTGCCAAATAGCTTTTATTTTTTTTCGAATTCATCATCAGCAATTTAGTCATCATCCTCGTCACTTCCTTCTTGGTGTATAGTACCCTGAACCATCGTGTCACTACGGATCTCGGTATGCCGGATCTCGCCACCGGATGTGCCCGCTTGATAGGCAAATACCATTGCACCAAATGAGACGATCAAGGTAATCACATAGAATAAAGATGCGGCTTTCCAGGCTCGGAACGTCGCGTAAAATGTGGCCAGTGACAACATGCCCAATCCGATCACTGTCCAGAGAAAATAATTGGCCAGGTCTTCATGCCTTTCGATCAAATTTTCTCCGACACCAGGTAATCCCTCGACGACTTCCTCTGCACCTTCACCGGTCAGGAATGCAGGTATGGCTGACACCGCAGCAAAAACAAATAATCCAAGCCCGGTGCGCTTGACAGTTTCATGCTTGAGTAGGAATCCGGTAAGGAGAACCAAGATGCCGAATAGTGTTCCCAGGATGGGGAGATGATTTAGCAATAAATGCAAATGTGCCTGATTCATAATATAGAGTTTTTGAAATTATCGAACCTACCCATGATAAATCTAAGCCACCAATCTACAGGTGGTTATGACATAAATCCCGATTTCGAATAACACTTGTCATCTTCTAACAAACAGGCCTTGCTTTAGTATTGCTATATATTCTCCAAAACCAACGAACCGCTCTTTTCCCTGAAATTTAGAGAAAATGAACTTCATCGACTATTACCAGGTCCTTGGGATTCCCAGGGAGGCCAGTGAGGCAGACATTAAAAAAGCCTATCGCAAATTGGCCCGAAAATACCATCCGGATATTAACCCGAATGACAAGGAGGCCGAACGAAAATTCAAAGAAGCCAACGAGGCCAACGAGGTACTTAGCGATCCGGAAAAGAGAAAGAAATACGACCAATATGGCAAGGACTGGATGCACGCTGATGAGATCGAACGCTCCAGGCAACAACAACAGCAGCAGCAACAATATCGCCGCAGTGCCCCCGGTGGCAGCCAGGGTCAATTCGGCGGTGATGAAGATTTTTCTGACTTCTTCTCCTCCATGTTCGGTGGCCGGGGCGGAGGCCAAAGCCGGGGCCAAGTCCAATTTAAAGGCCAGGATTATCAGGCAGAATTACATCTCCATCTTCGCGATATTCTAAAAACCCAAAAGCAAACTCTGACTGTCAATAATCATAAAATTCGCCTGACCATCCCTGCCGGTGTACAAAATGAACAGGTCATCAAGATCAAAGGACAAGGAGGAGACGGGGTGAACGGCGGACCAAAAGGAGATCTCTATATCCGGTTCTTTATCGAAAATGATACCGCATTCCAACGCGATGGAGATGATCTTCATTCCACCGTAGAAATCGACCTCTATACCGCCGTTTTGGGCGGTGAGATTATCGTCCCTACCCTGGACGGAAAAGTCAAACTGACCGTCCCCCCCGAAACACAAAACAATACCCGGGTTAAGCTCAAAGGCAAAGGGATGCCCAGGTATAAAAAAGAAGGACAACATGGTGATTTGTATATCACCTATCAGGTCAAGATCCCTGACAATTTATCCAAGAAAGAAAAAGATCTCTTTACCCAATTGGCCAATCTGAAAAAATCATGAATCTGAAGCAATATATCCCTCTAGATACAGTTTGCACTCATTATCAGATCGAGCTGGCATTTGTCCAAAGGCTAGGTGAAATGGAGCTTATTGAATTTCAAACGGTGGATCAATTGGTCTGCATACACGAGGATCATCTGACCGACCTGGAACGGCTGCTCCGGCTCCAACGCGAACTCAATCTGGAATTGGACAGCATGGATGTGGTTCTTCATCTGGTCAAAAAAGTCGAACATCTGCAAGCAGAACTTGCCAGATTGGAAGCTCGACTGCGGATCTATGAACGAAGCTGATTCATCTTCCTTACCTTGACGATCTGAACCTGCTACTCCCCTTTATGACAATTCTCGATCAACTTCTGCACGGCAAGCCTGTGACTGATGAGGATTTCAATAACATGTACTCTGTCCTGATGCAAGGGGTGGCTGATTTTCATTTTACACCAGTGGACGTTGCCGTTGCTGCCGCAAAATTTTTAGCACCTGAACCGCATTGCAAGGTATTGGACATCGGGTCAGGTGCGGGAAAATTTTGTATGATTGGATCTGCGATCACGGAGGGACATTTTACTGGTATCGAACAGCGCGAAAATCTGCATGAACTGGCCATTCGACTGACAGAAAAATATCAGTGGCCGAATGTCACCTTCCGTCATGCCAATATCATCGACGTCCCATTTGAGGGCTTTGATGGTATTTATTATTATAATTCCTTTTTTGAACATGTCATTCCGGCTGATGCGATTGATGATCAAATTGAATTCAGCCGGGTCCACATGACGACATATACCTTGTATGTCAAACAACAATTGGCCACCATGCCGCCCGGCACTCGACTGGCAACATATTTTTCCTACGCAAACATGATCCCCTGGAGCTATGAAAATGTAGGAACCGAATTTGATGGAAAGTTGATCAAATGGATCAAGAGACCAGACTTGTATTAACCTCTTTTTTCTCAAGTCATCAGTATATCAAATATGGATTTTCTCGATCAGAATTTTTTACAAATCACACACCTCGAAACCGGGGAATACGACGGCTGCACTTTTCGGGATTGCAGCCTGCTAGAAGTCGACTTGTCACATATTGACTTTGCCTCTTGCACGTTTGAGCGATGCGACCTCAGCATGACTGCACTGAAGAACACATCACTCAAAGAAGTCTACTTTAAAGAATGCAAAATGCTGGGGTTACGATTTGATGATTGTAAACAGTTCCTTTTCTCCGTGTCATTTGAACAGTGCACATTAAATTTATCGTCCTTTTATGGAATGCCACTCAAGCAAACCGTTTTCCAATCCTGTCATCTGATCGAAGTGGAATTTGTTGAAGCAGATTTATCCGAAGCCAAATTCATAGATTGCGATCTGGCAGGTGCCTCATTTGACCGGACAAAACTCATCGGAGCTGATTTGCGGACCGCTCGAAATTATATCATCAATCCAGAGACAAATTCGGTCCAGGATCTGAAATGTACGATGGACTGTCTGCCCGGGTTATTGGCTAAATACAAGTTGAAGATCAGTTCTTGAATGATCAACAAGTGGATACTGCATTCCAGAAAAATCCAGTAACTTGGATAATTCTGAATCCAATTCACTCGTTAGTTTGCCGGTCATGAGAATCCACGCCTATTTTCTGATTCCAGTTTTTTGCATCTACTTCTCATCGACCATGGTGGGCCAGGAATGTGGATGTACACTATCTGAAGTCCAAAACAATACGGTCACCCCTTGCGGCCTGGTTGTCGGGCAGATCATCAATGTATCGACCACAAATGAATTGTACAACGCGATCAATCAGGTGAATGCTAATGGCGGGAATATGACCGTCCTCCTGGCTGATGGGACTTACCCGATTGCTTCTCCGAGTTGGTATCCATATATCACAGCTAGTAATGTGGTCTTCAGAAGTGCCTCCGGCAATCGGGATGCAGTAATCATCACCGGCACCGGGATGAAAAGCGTATCACCAAATACAGAAAATGTGATTTATTTCGTGGGCGACAATAATACCATTGCTGACCTCACAATTCGTGATGTCG
>JAHEAU010000295.1 GCA_024642625.1 Lewinellaceae bacterium | reverse complement strand
AATTCCATGCATGCAGTTCATTTTTCATCGTCAAACCGTCTCCAGGATGTCCTTACCTTGGATCCTCATGTCATCATATACCTCGCATCTCCACTATTGGCCAGAATCTGCATTGTTGGCCCCATTGGCTTCTGGCTTCACATTGTGTCTGGAGGCATGTGACCACTTTCAGAAAAAAAGTGGACGAAATCGTTGTACCATTTTGAGTTCTTATGGCCCTGTCCGTTTATCTGTTCCGCTAGAAAAAGGGAAACATCAACAACTGCCTTACAGGGATGTGCGAATTGCCCGGGGTGAACTCTGGAATCGAAGGCATTGGCGAACTATACAATCATGTTATGGCCGTGCTCCATTTTACGATCATTTTGCTGATGACATGGCTGTTCTCTATGAGAAGCCCGATATATTCCTTTGGGATTGGAACATGCGTTTATTTACTTGGGTCTTAGACCAATTACAATTGTCAACGCATTACAAATTATCAAACGAATGGATGCCAGAATTATCGAATGATGTTCTTGATCTCAGGCAGTTAGAGAACCAGTCAGAAGCCTTATTCAAACATAAAATCAATCCTGTGCCTTATCCCCAGGTTTTTGAAGATCGTCATGGGTTTACTGCAGGACTGAGTATTCTGGATTTGCTATTTTGTGCCGGTCCACAAGCGCGCATGATCTTGCGGGAAATGAACCGGATCCCACGATAATGACAGAACTGATCAATTCCCAAATCCAACATTGGCGAAAACGGCTTCAATTATTGATGACCGAACTCGCTCATTTCATTAGTCAGGGAGATAACGAGGCATTGAAATCAATTGTCGACGACCTGATATCTCGTTCTACTGACCCCTTTCTCTTTGTGATTGTAGGCGAAGTAAAGGCAGGTAAATCCAGTTTTATCAATGCCCTTCTAGACACGGGAGAGGAGATCTGCAAGGTTGCGCCTCAGCCCATGACGGATTGCATCCAGCAGATCATTTATGGCGAACATCCAACAGAAACACAGATCAATCCTTATCTCAGAATCATTAAACAGCCTATAGATATCCTGCGCGAATTTGCAATAGTTGATACACCCGGAACAAACACGATTGTAGAGCATCACCAGGAAATTACCGAGCGATTTATCCCGGCATCTGATCTGATCGTTTTTGTGTTTGAAGCCAAGAATCCATACAGGCAGTCCAGTTGGGAGTTTTTGTCCTTTATTCGAGACGAATGGAGAAAAAAAGTCTTGTTCATTCTTCAACAGAAGGATCTACTTACCGACGAAGAATTGCGCGTGAATTATGAAGGCGTAAGGCAACATGCAATCCAACAGGGGTTAGCTGAACCAATCGTTTTTGCAGTTAGCGCTCGAGATGAAATAAACGGTTTGAAGGACAGAAGTGGTTTTGTTGAACTCAGAAATCACATTCATCAAACTGTGACCGGAGGAACCGCACCCATCATGAAGATGGAGAGCATCCTCGATACCGCGGATACATTACTCAATAAGATGAAACAGGGTATCAGTGATCGGCGCAGACAATGGGAACGCGATCGGGATTTTCGCCTTCGAATCGGTGAGACACTTGACAAACAAGGCTTGCTATCCGAAAATCAAGTTCATACTCTGATCAAGGCCATCAGCAGGGATTTCCAGGTTATCACGACCAATTATGAACAGGAATTGGCTGAAGGACTTTCTTTTCTAACGGTTATCAACAAGACCATAGCCGGTCTCTTTTCAAAGCAAGCAACATTAAAAGAATGGCTCCAAAGTCTGATTCAAAGACTGGAAAACGCCCTTCAGACAGACCTGCGAATGAAGCTGGATCAACAAATCATAGATGTGGCAGACCGAATCCAACAAATGGCAAGAGTAATTGAGTATGAGATTCGTAATAGCCCGAACGAATTGGCAATGGATCATGAAATATTCAGTGATATTGCCGAGCGCCGAGCCCAGGTTTTACGTGAACTGCTCGCGTCGTTTACTTCGTTTTTACAACGAGGAGAGAACTTTATGCCGGACGATGTATTTGACACTTCCAAGAATATGGCACCCCAGGTTGCTGCTGGTAGCGGTATCGCCGTTATTGGCGTGGTGTTGGCTGCTGTAACCAAAGGGATGGTTTTTGATATCACTGGCGGTATCCTGACTGGTCTGGGCGTTCTATTTGCCGGGATCACGTTTGGCTTTCAGCGCCGATCCATCTTGCGGCGTTACCGTAATGAAATGAATCAGGGCGAGAAACAGTTGCATATTGAACTGGAAACCAAACTGTTGAGTTATATCCAAACGATTCGCCGACGAATTGAATCCAATTTTGACCGCTTTGACCTGCATCTCGACCGTGAGGAAGTCGAGGTTCAAGCACTGGAGTCAGAATGGGAACGTATGCATGTAAATCGAACCCAATTACTGCAAGAACTGCAAGAAGCAATTCCCTGACCACTCTTTAATATCATGTTCCATGAACCGTATTTTATTCATTTCCCTATGTTTTTTCTTCATGAATGCATGTCAACAGGTCACACCACCGGAATCGTTTCCCTCTATCCCAGTGACCTATCCAGATTCAAGAACGGAAGGAGTTGTCGACACCTACTTCAATACTGCCGTTCCAGACCCCTATCGCTGGTTAGAGATCGATACAGCAGCAGAGGTTGAAGCTTGGGTAAAGGCTCAAAATGAAGTCACCTTTGGTTACATTAATCAGATCCCGTTCCGAAAAACGTTGCGCGACAGATATGAGGATTTGTATAATTTCCCCAAAGTCTCCTCACCCCGAAAAGCTGGCGACTATTTCTTCTTTTCTAAAAATGACGGACTTCAGAACCAACCAATCATCTATGTTCAAAATGGCATGGATGGCCAGCCAAAGGTCTTCCTTGATCCCAATACCCTCTCAGAGTCAGGCACAGCCTCTATTTCCTTAATTGGCTTCAGTCCTGACAATCGATATGTCGCTTATTCCCGTTCAGATGCTGGCTCTGACTGGAACCAAATTCGGGTTATTGAAATTGCCACACAACGAGAACTTGAAGACAAGCTGGATTGGGTTAAATTCAGTGAAGCTGCCTGGACAAATGATGGCTTCTATTACAGCCGGATGCCCGAACCAAAATCAGGGATGGAACTCTCGCAAGCAAATCAGTTTCACAGTGTCTATTTCCATCGTTTGGGTGACTCTCAATCCGCAGATAAGCTCGTATACCGCAATGACAATGCGCCTCAAATGTACCACTGGACTTCAGTGACTGAAGACCTTCACTATCTCATTATGTATGCGGCTACAGGATCTATCGGGTTTGAAACTTACTACAAAGACCTGACTGTTTCAGGAAGTAAATTTCAGCGACTTTTTTCAGGTTTTGAAACGAAAAACACAATTGTAGACCACATAGATGGTCGATTCCTCATTCACAGTAATATAGATGCACCGAATTATCGATTACTCTCTATTGATCCCACTAATCCGAAACCAGAGAATTGGATAGAAGTGATTCCTCAGAAAGAAGATCTTTTGGTGCAGGTATCGACCGGAGGTGGTCATCTTTTCGCAGAATATCTAAAAAATGCGACGACTCGAATGTATCGATATCAACCGGACGGGAAGGAAGAAATAGAAATCAAGCTTCCTGGTTTGGGAACGGCAGGCGGCTTTTCAGGCAAAAAGGATGATGACCTTCTTTTTTATACCTATACATCCTTCATAGATCCGGGTACGATTTTCCAGTATAATGTATCATCCGGAGCCAGTGAAATCTTCTTCAGAACAAATTCAAGATTCAAAGCCGAGGATTTTGAAGAAGAACAGGTGTTTTATAAGAGTAAAGACGGTACATCTGTTTCCATGTTTCTCGTCCACAAAAAGGGAATCATGCTCAACGGGAGCAATCCATGTTATTTATATGCATATGGCGGTTTCAAT
>JAHEAU010000294.1 GCA_024642625.1 Lewinellaceae bacterium | reverse complement strand
TGCCCCAAAGTACACCCATGTCGCACCTACGTCTGAATTGGGAGGCCGCGTTGTCGTTTCTATCGGCCTTACCCAAGAGCGGTTACGAAGCGGAATTGATCCTTTTGTTGTCAACACTGGGAACTCTTTCCTCCTTGTTCCGCTGCCTGACGAGCGCACGGTAACCGAACTGCGACCAGACCTTGACCTGGTCGAGTCACTCAGCGATGAATTGGATCTGATTGGCTACTACGTGTTCTCAACAACAACGAAGGTGCGGGGCCGTCATGCTGGAGCACGAATGTTTGCTCCACGGTTCGGAATCCCCGAGGAGGCGGCAACTGGAATGGCCGCAGGCCCACTCGCGTGTTTTCTTCATGATTACCTCGGGGTCAAAGATCGCGAGGTCTTGATTGAGCAGGGGTGGCTGATGAAGCCGCCGTCGCCAAGCGTCATAAAGGTTACTCTCGAACTTGCTGACGGACAGATTTTTCGCCTGATGGCAGGTGGTTCTGCGCACGCTGTCTCGTCAATGCAAGTTGAAGTCTAATCATTCGTTGCAGGGGACCGCCTACGGCGGCCGCTGGACTCAAGCGTTAGGAAGTGTCCTAGAAATCACCATTTTCCAGACGCGAAAGCCCTCGATCTTCGGACCGGGGGCTTTTTCTTACAATGCACCACTTATAAATCACCAAAGCCCCCAGTCTTCGGGTCGGGGGCTTTTTCTTAAATTGCAGGATATTCCGTAATCGCCGATTTGCCCCCTTAGAACCACGCAAAATTAGCAACACAACTTTTGACGGTTCTTCCTTCGGCTTCGGTTAAGCCATCCAAAGGTTCTTTTCCTCCCAGCAACCCCTGTTATAAAGGGCGAGCCATACCGGGGTTCTTCCAAGGGAAGAGCCCCGGCAGTTGAAAGAACTTTACTTTACTGTGGCTCCATTGGGGGTAATGATAACGTCGATTCGACGGTTTTGAGCGCGACCTTCAGCCGTAGTATTTGGGGCGAGAGGCCGGCTTGGGCCGTAGCCAGCGGCGGTGACTTTGTCGGCACTGATTACAGCGTTCGCGAGTAAATACGCCTTGACCGCTTCAGCCCGCATCTGGGAGAGGTGGTTGTTCAATTCGAGGGATCCGGTCGAATCTGTATGCCCTTCGATGATAAGAGTTGGGTTTTCAAAGGTGCGGATAGCGCGCTGGACTTTGCTGAGCAGTGGGTAGTTTTCAGGCATGATGACCGCCTGCCCCACAGGGAAGCTCATTCCCCGCAATCGGACAACCATTTGCTGACCTTGCTTATAGCATTCGGCTTCTTGGATTGTGAAGAGCGATTGCACTTGATTGTACAGCTCGTTGAATTTTTGCTCGCTGGCCAGTTTCTCCTCAACGGCCCGCCCACTGACATACTCGAGCTTGACGGCTTGAAGCTCTTCCAGCTGATTTTTACTCTGTTCGGAGAGGAAATCACGGTCGGCTTTGAGAGATTCAGCTGTTCCCAGGTTGTTATTAACCTGTACGTTAAAGGGTTGATCACGCATATCCGGGGCACCAAGGCTGACTGCAGATTTTTGTAAAACGTTTTCTACCCACAACGAAATCTCGATAGGCTGCATCTTGCTAAATGTCTCGCTCTGCTGAGTGAGATGCACCAGGCGGTTGGCTTTGAACAAGGCCGCATTGGCTTTAAGTTGCATTTCCTCCTTAGCATAGGGATTAGCCGAAATGAAGGCGTCTACGCCCTGGAGTTCCATCTGGGCATCAGTAAGAACGGTGGGGGCTATTTTTTTTGCACCCTCTTTTTCAGCTTGTGCCAGGAGCTTGCGGACATCACCCAGAGTGTTTTCTTTGATGGCCCTGATTTCTATTTTCCTGAAAGCATCCACGACTTTCTGTTGGTTCCGTGTGGCATAATTGAGGTTGTTATCCTCAATCTCGCGGGTCAAGTCCAAAAAACCTGCTTCTGCTTCCGCGTAGTCCTGCCCAAATGCAGTCGCGCCGGCGACTCTTGCCAAGTCTCGGCCCACGATGGCCTCAGGGATGGCCGTGCGGGAGATGTCGGCCATTTCCTGAGCCTTGGCCAACTCGGCTCGCCCTCTGGAGATATGAGTGCTGATGTCTCCGATAGCGCCCTTCTGATCTATGAGAGCTTTGGCTTCTGAAAGTGAATTATCGGCCTTGTTGAACCAAGTTGGAGCCAACACATTCACTTGTTGTTGACGAGCGTTGGCGAGCGAATTTTCGAGCTTGGAGGCTTCCTCGGAGGGATTGGCCGTGATCGGAATGGGCTCAAGTTTAAGCTGGGGGCCTGAACAGGCGGTCATGAGAAAAAGCCCACATAACAATAATATTTTTGGCCAAAGAATCCAGGTGCTTTTCATTTTCTATCCTCCTTTTAAGGCCGCAAAGTTGCGGCTGAAAACTGTGAGTAGGTTCCGCCTAGTTTTCCCATGTCGAGCTTGGAAATTAAGGGGGAGATATTCAACTCCGGAAGGAATAACCAACCTTGCCAGGGTCAGCTTGTCCTTGGTTGCGAAAGGGTCTATCAGAGTTATGGACGGAAGAGGAATGGCTCTGATTTTAAAAAATAGCATACCAGAATTAGTAGGTATTTCTTGGTTTGGGGGCAATTAATGTTTCGGTCAAACAGGCAGATTTTCGAACTGTCCAAAAATATTGTGCTTGATTTAATTATTGCTTCAAATAATCTCACGAAACCTTGAATGTGCCAATATGGGATGAGTGAATTACCCCTAGTTTTAGATACCATGCTAGTTATATTTCCCAGAAATCACTATCTATAAGACGTAAAAATGGCCCGTCCGCTCTGGATGGGCCATTCCTATTTGTCAGGGCCAGTAAGAATTTTGCATTTGAGCGAACTCGAGCATCCCCTAAGCAATGTAAGAATATAAATAGGATTAAACCACAAAAAGAGGGCCACCAGAAAGCGGGTGGCCATACTTAATTTTGCAGGTCCCGAACTGACTAATAGTTGACTATTCAACGGTCTTCTTCGGAATTGTCTACTATGCTACACAAGCACTTTTTTATAGGACAGGACATTTTTTACATACCATAAACATTCCAACCACTTAATTAATAATGAGAAATTAGCACGAATAATGCATGACTAATAAAGTAATAAATTAATGTCAGTATTATTGAGCAGCAGAAAGGATCATACGGCGCCGACTCTCCGAGGGTCGGACATCTCTCAACTCCCTACCAGAAAATGGAGTCAAATCATGTGCATTAAAAAGATTTTTATATGCGTGTTGGCCTCCTTCTTTTTCCTCGGTTTTACAGGGGCCGTTATGGCTACAGATTTCGACCATTCCATGAAATTTACCAATACAGAAATTAACGTCGCCTCCTCCATGGTCTCACCCATGTATGTGACCGTAAATGCCACAGAAGTCGGTGACTCCATGAAATTTACCAGTGATGAAATTGACAGTATCTCCTCCATGGACTCTTCCATATATGTGACTGATAACTCAGCAAATTTTGGCGATTCCATGACATTTACCAGCACAGAAATTGATTCCATTGGGCCTGTAAACCGAGTGGTGATCTGCACCCAGAACTGTTAAAAAAGGCGAACCGGTCGCCTTTAGCCATTCATTTAAAATGGTTCCATCCTTTTGAGGGACTGGCTTTAGAGAAAGAACTCTTTATTCATCATTGTGGCCACTTGGAATGAGTCCTAGTGGCCAATTATTATTTGTCACGGCTTTTGAGACAAAATCGGGGTATTATTAATAGAGATGTTTAAGATGCTTGAAATACTAACACTGGCTAGCTTAGCTTGAGCTGTTCGGCCTAAGCCAGATTTGCAAGAAACAGTATGCATAACGAAATCCTTTCATTCTGGTTTGAGGAAATTGAGTCCAAGATGTGGTGGATTGCTGTTCCGGATTTCGACAGTCAGATCAAGGCACGCTTTCTCCTTGTTATGACTCA
>JAHEAU010000293.1 GCA_024642625.1 Lewinellaceae bacterium | reverse complement strand
TAGAAATAACGAAATAACCCAATCACGAAATAACCCTCTTCCAACTTCCGCATCTCCAGGGGGGGGTTGACCCGAGGTGTTGAATCCGTTATCTTTGTTCAAATCCCATTGACTAGATGATGTCTCCCCCCCCTCTGGAAATCATCGTCGCGGACCCGCATCCTTTGTTCCGCGAGGCATTGGAAACTCGACTTTCAGCCTGGTTTCCTGATTCCCGAATCTACTTTGCCATTGACCAGGATGCCTTGCTGGAACTTGGCAGGCAACTCAATCCTGATCTTGTGATCTGTGAAATGAATCTCCAGACCGGCGATGCTTTCCAGGTATTGGAACGGTGGCCAAAAAGCAGAACCGATCTGTTTTTAATCCTCACCATATATAGTGACGCCAAACTGGTTCGAAATGCCTGTAAAGCTGGTGCTCTGGGCTATGTGCTAAAAACCAGCCCTCCAGAAGAGCTTCTGAAGGCAATCCGAGAGGTATTGGAGAAACGTGTGTTTCTGGGTTCGGGTGTATCTCCGACAGACAGTCCAACACAAAACGGACATGTTATGAAGACCAATCTACGCGACTTCTTTCACCTGCGATTCGAATTGACCAAACGGGAAGTCGAGGTATTGGGCCAAATAATGAGTGGTCTGAGCAACCGAGAAATTGCAGAAACACTGTACATATCTGAACAAACGGTTTGCGTCCATCGGAAGAACATCCTGAGAAAGGTTGGGGTGAACAATACGCAAAAACTGTTGCGGATCGCTTATGAGCACCAATTGGCCTGAGGAAAAATGGTCACTTTTGAACGATTTTGACATTACGTACACTTTATATATATAGGTTGCTATCGGACAGGCAACTTGCACATTTAAAAAGTACTTATATATGAGCTTGTTATATATCTAATTTGACGTAATGTGTAAATTACCCATATTCAGGTATGCCTTCAGATGAGTTTGGACCTATTTTTGTAAAACCATAGTCAAACAACATACCCAAGAAGACCACGCGGTAACGCAGCCACACTTTTTCAGACCACGGGAAACCCATTCCCAGATCCCATTCCTCTAACCACCCGGAGTCACGCCCGGACCTCTTTATCCCATGAACGACACCTACACTTTCCAGTCTGCTTCGAACATCCGACCATCCCGGCCGGTGTATGTCGTCTTTCATATTTCCAGATAAAGTTTCACGTTAGCCGGAATTCGGGATTACCCTGAATGAATTTGGCCTCTTACGCTTGGTGTTCCAGGGTCGTAAATCGACATCCCATGAACACTAACCCAACTGCGCAACGCGCAGACAGATCGTTCGTATCTCACATCGGCTCCTTTCGGCTTCAACAAACCCGAATCCTTTGGAGTACATTGCTGTTGATCTTCAGCATTTCACTGTCACAAGCACAGGTTTCCTTTATCGCTGAATCGATGGTAGCCCAACCTGGCGCCAACATTCATCTGCCGATTAAAGTAAGTGACTTCGACAGTATTTCCGGATTCCAACTATCGATTACCTGGGACACACTCGTCCTCCAATTCGACAGCATTTCCAATTTCGATCTGGAAAAAATTGAAAATTTCGACTGGGCATTGGATTCCTTTCATCGGATGTCCATGTTCTGGTATGCCGATGATGTCTATTCCGGCTTTTCAACCGAGAACGGGCACACTATATTTACACTCAGTTTTACCGTAATTGGTGAAATAGGCGATTCATCCTGGGTCAGTTTTACGGATGAACCCCTTGCACCGGAAGTCATTGACTATAATGACCTTCCTGTTCCCATTGATTTTACCTACGGATTGATTCAGGTACAGGAAAACTCGGCGATTGTGCCGGCGTTTGTGCCGAATCTAAAAATGCAAATCATCCCTAACCCTTGCCGGGAATGGTGTGATGTGCAGCTGGAGGTCAGCCAGCCAACCGATGTTGTCCTTCAGGTCGTCAATCTCGCAGGTTCCGTCGTGTACGAATTGGAACGGCACCTCATACCAGGCAACCAGGACATCAGTATCCCTGCAGCAGAAGCACTGCATAGTGGTGGATACTATATCATCGTCACTTCCGAGCAAGGCCGATATATCAAACGGATGCTCGTCCAGAAATAATTCCAAGACAACTTCACATTCCAAATTCCAAGGACAATGAAACGCCTCTATTACCTTCTGTTGATTCCGCTCTTGCTGAGTGCCTGGCAATTGCCCGCTCAGCTCCAGGTCTCCTTTAATCCCGCCACGACAACATTAGCTGTTGGTGAGGAGAAGGTTTTCAACCTCGTCGTAAACGACAAATTTGACAATCTCGTTGCACTCGAATTCACTATTGCTTTTGATCAAAGTAAACTTGAATTCGTTGATGCCTGGCCTCTAGTGGATACCAATTCAGTCAATAATTTCAAAGGCATAAGTGTCGAATTTATCCCGCCCGGAAATCCCTCCCTCGGGACCGGTGTGAAGGTGTTCTATTACGATTTCGACCTCAATCCGAAATCGTTGCCTGACAACACCCCGTTCATTGCGGTAAAATTGCGTGGTAAGGCCCCAGGCACGTCCGCCATGCTGGTCCAATGCGATCCATTTGCGAATTACAATTGCGAGATTTTAAATAATCAATTTAATGATATTGGCATCTCTGGATCACAGGCAAACATCACTGTAGTCGGTTCATTCAATGGAATCACTGCATCTATCGGTGACGAAACTGGTTCTCCGGGTCAGATCGTTTGTATCCCGGTAACTGTAGATAATTTCAAAGACGTCAGTCTGATGGAATTTGGCATCAATTGGAATCCAGCGGTACTTGAATTTTCCAGTTTGGCAAATTGCAACAGCACACTACAACTTGATTGTGGCTTGCCTTTGCCCAATAGCAACTTTGGATTTTTTAATTCAAGTACTCTACAATTTTCGTGGTTTAATCCATTTTCTGGGGACAACCTGCCGGATGGAACGGTCCTGTTTGAGATCTGTTTTAAAATCATTGGCACGCAAGGCCAGTCGTCTGCAGTCAACTTTTTCTCGAACCCCAACCCGAGTTTGCCGCCCAAGATCGAATTCAGAAATTCAAATGATGATCTGATTCAGCTTCAACTGAATAATGGCACAATCACAGTCGGAAATTCCGTTTCTGTGACGATTGATATTGGTGAAAAAAATGTCTGTCAGGGCGACACGTTTTGTGTGCCAGTTACGGCAACCAACTTCAAAAATATTGTCGGTGTCCAGTTGTATTTCAAACCCAATCCGGTCAAACTTGACCTTGTAGGTGTCAAAGGTTGCAACCCAATATTGAATTTGCCCAATTGTTCATTAGGCAATCTGACATTTAATGAAAGCAATGATATTCTGGGCTTCCTCTTTGAAGCAAATCCGCTTGATCCATTAGGTGTAACATTAGATAGTGGTGCTATTTTATTTCAGCTCTGCTACCAAAATCTGATGTTGGAAGGACAAAAAGATACGATCCGTGTGGTGGACAAGCTACCTCTGATGTCAGAAATCAATGACACTTCAGGTGTGATTGGAATTATCCGACGAACTGGCCGAATCACAACCACTCCGTGTAACTGTGATTTGAATGTGACGGCTTCTATTGTCACCAAGGTAAATTGTCCAGGTGGCTCAGATGGAGCAATCAATCTATTGGTCACTGGAGGTTCAGGCAATCTGACCTATACCTGGTCACCTGCATTATCGAATACGAAGAACCCAAAAAATCTGGCTGTTGGTACATACAAAGTAACTATCACAGATAATAATATTCCAGATTGCAAATGGATCTCCGGAGATATCATTGTCGGGCTTAAGGCTCCTCAAATGGTGATCGAAGACGTCACCATCATCCACGAGACCTGCTCAGGCACCAAGGATGGTAGTATCGAACTGGAACTTTCAGGAGGCACGCCTAATTATATTGTCAACTGGGGTGTCGGTGTCGGTGTTGGAAAC
>JAHEAU010000292.1 GCA_024642625.1 Lewinellaceae bacterium | reverse complement strand
AATGAATTGTTCATTGTAAAGGGTTTAATGGGTTAGGAATGCCTTGAAGTTAATGTCAGATTGTTGAAAAAGTCAATAGCTCAAACTGAAATATATACGAAATGTCACACATTTAACACTTTTAGCCATTTCTTATCCTCAAAAATGAGGACACGGATTGAAAATATTTTTAAAAAGTGAACCGCAACGTGTTCAACTTTTCAATAATACTGCCCATATACCAATTGGGAAAATCGCTTTGAACCCAGACGATCCCGCTTTGGCGGGATGTCTGGATCCAGACTACCACCCAAGGTGGTACGTCCGGACAGCCAGGCCTGGTATCAGGGTGCCCGATAATAGACAACCAGGAACGCAGGAATCAGGAATGAGAAATGAGGAATGAGGAATGAGGAACGCAGGAATCAGGAATGAGGCCATTTTCACCTTGAACATTGAACAGGGGAAGCGTCAGCTGACCCTTGAACTTTGAACAGTCAAACCTCGTGCTTGAGTCCCCAGCAATGGACAACCAGGAACTTGAAACCCAGGAACCAGGAATCCCTTTTCCTCCGATCAACCCTTCGCATGACCGCCATCATTGAGAATCTGCCGGACGAAGGTGACATTGCCATCAGATAAAAACCGCATCATGAACACACAACTCAAAGACCCTCCAGTCCAGGATGATCTCACTCGATTGGAGAAAATGCAAGCCTTCTTCGAAGATCTGGAAGTCCAGATGGCTCTCGGTCGAAAAGAGTTTCAGGATTTCTGGGAAAAAGACATGAAGGGATTCCGTCGCTTCCTGCGAGAAGAAAAAACAATACTGAACGAAGACCGGGAAGCAGTTCGCGAAACGTGGGGGAAAATTATCCATGCAATGGACGTGCTGGATGAAACCATGAACAAGGTTGATGAAGACATCGAGAAGGTCTGGAAAAAGCAAAAACCCAACCTGGATTTGCGCATATCTGACCTGCGTAGCGAATTGAAATCAACTGGCGAAAACTTCGGTGACATTTTCACGGAAGCACTGGATAAATTCAAAAAGCAAGAGACCAATTCAGCCAGGGAATTCCATGATGAACATCCTCACTCTATCGATGACCGGATGGATATTCTGAAAAAGAAAGTCCAGGAATTCCAAAAGGATGTCAAAGACAAATTACCAGCCGATGAAAAGGTCACTGCCTTTAAAAAAGAGGTGGGCGACTCTTTCGATCGGATGAAGAAAGCATTCCATGACCTCTTTGCCTGACCAATCACCGGACACTGAAGATCGGCTTGAAGATAGCCAGATCGAACGCCCGTCACCGACGATGGAAGATGACGGGCGTCTTGATGCTCCTGTTCAACCGATAGATTCCGCTCATGTGTCTGCCAAAGAGAGAAAGTCTCCCTCCCTGATCAGCCGATACGAGAAGGTGATCAGTGTATTGGTCAAATATGGTTTTGCCGATATCATCGCGCACCCACCATTCAACCGGTTTATACCGAAATCAGACCGATGGGTGCCCCATGTGCATGGCAAATCCGTCTTTGAATATACTCGGTACGAGCGGATGCGGATGGTTTGTGAAGAACTGGGTACAACGTATATCAAGTTTGCCCAGATTGCCAGCAACCGCCCTGATCTGTTACCTGAAGAACTCCTGGAAGAACTGGAGAATTTTCAGGACCGTGCCCCTTATGTCGAACATGAATCCATCCGTCAAGTCTTTATCGGTGAATTTGGCAAACCGCCCGAAGAACTCTTCCTCGAATTCGATTACTCGCCCATCGCCTCTGCCTCTATGGCTCAGGTGCATTATGGTAAACTGAAGGATGGCACGGAAGTCGTCTTTAAGGTCCAACGTCCAGGGATAAAAGAAATCATTAACCTGGATATTCAGATCCTCCGCCAGCTGGCCAGTCTGCTAGAATCCTATTTTCCGCAATACAATTCCTTTCAGCCCAATGAGCTGGTCACGATGTTTGAAGACAGTATCCGAAAGGAACTGCACTTCCGGCATGAGGCGTCAAACCTGGTCCGTTTTCGCAATAATTTCAAGGGAAATCTAAATATTCACGTACCTGCTTTTTATGCCGATTTTTCGACAGATCGAATTATCTGCCTGGAATTTATCCGGGGTTACAAGATCACCGATCTGACTGCACTCAATGCGTTGGAATTGACAGGACCGGAATTAGCACTCAAAGGCATTAGTCTCTATTTTGAACAGGTATTTGACCATGGCTTTTTTCACGCCGATCCACATCCAGGGAACATCTTTATTCTTCCCGACAAACGAGTCTGCTTTGTGGACTATGGTATGATGGGTGTCGTCCTCGAGCATGACAAAGTACTTATGGCCAACCTCCTCCTCGCTATAGCAGATCGGGACATTATTGGATTGAAGCGCGCCTTGTTGAAATTCGGAAAAATCGAAAAACTACCCGAAGACAAGGACAAAGAACTCGAATACGATCTGGAAGAATTTCTCACGGAATACACCTCCATGACACTTGAGGACATTGAAGGCACGGAGGTAATGGCTGCTGTGAATCGCCTTTTCTTTCTGTATAAAATTCGGATCCCGCCCAATATGCTGCTCTTGATCAAAGCCCTGGTCATTATTGAAGGCGTTGGTTTAAAATTGGATCCGTATTACAATATCATCGAAAATATTACCCCGTTTGTTCGCCGGCTATTGTCCCGAAAATACCATCCGGCCAAGCTGGGTCGACAGGCTATTCGTGCGGCTGGAGATGCTGTTCGTTTACTGAGCGCCCTGCCAGAGGATATCATGGAAGTAATGCGAAAGGTGCGCCAGGGACGATTGCATATTGAGTTTGAACATACTGGGCTGGATCCATTCTACAAAGCCATGGATCAGGTATCCAATCGGTTGGCATTTTCCATTCTTGTAGCGGCATTGATCCTGGGTTCGGCGCTACTAGTGATCGCCCACATCCCTCCATATATATATGGCATCTCCGCATTAGGGTTTGGCGGCTTTGTGATATCGGGCATCCTGGCACTCCGGTTGATCTGGTCAATATTGAAGCACGGAAATTTGTGAAGGATGCACCAATTTAGGATATCCACCGTCCCCACTTAAACCCCAAACGGCTTAGTGAAAAGTGGCATCATGAGCCAACCTACAATTGACTACTCCTGAATGTATAGAATAGAGTTCCTTTCTATACACATCTCACTTCCTATGTATTGCAAAATGGATTTTCTATACAGAGGAATCAACCTTTTGAACGTAAGAAAATCATTGATGGTACACTTGGAGACTCGATTGAACAAGCACCGATGGATTCAAGAAATTAACCTCCAATCACCACTATCCTCCTCTGAACCCCGTAACTTGCATGCATGAATCTTCCACCCGGAACTAAACGCACATTAGAGGAGATCGGCGCAATAAGTCGCTTCACCGGTCGGTTTTTCCAGGAATGGCGGAAGCGATTTGAAGTGCAGGAATTCTTCCGCCAATGTTATATGATCGGCAATCGATCATTGGGCCTGGTTGCCATCACAGGTTTTATTCTTGGATTGGTGATGACCATACAGTCACGACCGACTATGGCACAATTTGGTGCCGAAGACTGGATCCCGTCCATGGTCGGAATATCGATCATACGGGAAATCGGACCAGTCGTCATCGCATTGATTTGTGCAGGAAAAATCGGTTCTGGAATTGGTGCTGAACTCGGTTCCATGAAGGTTACAGAACAAATCGATGCCATGGAGGTATCCGGCACAAACCCGTTTAAATACCTTGTGGTCACGCGAGTCTGGGCAACGACGTTGATGGTTCCCGTCCTCGTCATTTTCGCAGATTTTGTCTCGCTATACGGCTCCTATCTTGCAGTGAATATGCGCGATGTGACATCGCTCAACCTGTTTACGCAGCAAGTTGTTGACAGCCTCGTTTTCAGTGACGTGCTTCCAGCATTTATCAAGACATTTTTCTTTGGGTTTGCTATCGGGATCATC
>JAHEAU010000067.1 GCA_024642625.1 Lewinellaceae bacterium | reverse complement strand
TCTGGACACTGTCTGCAGTGTACGTGGTCGGATGAAGGTCGGCCACATAAGTCGCTTGTTGACTTCGGATATTTCCTCCAAGGACACTTTGATCCATGATGTAGGATGCGGCTTTTCTCGCCGTCTCATTGCATTGTCTGACCTGCTGTTTCTTCTGTTGCGTCAAGGTGGTTCTCAGGTTAGTCTGACCATTTGCAGTCGACCATCCGGGACCAACAAGCAGGATCGACAGGGCCAGGATGGTCAATGATTTTCGGGAAGAGTGGACCATTATGAGATGGATTGACACCAAAGTGGTTTGCAAACAGATGGGAAGAATAAACCGGATGGGGCAGGCCGTCAGTAGAATCCCCATCCGGTGTGATCCTGAATCAGTCTTCAATCACTTCTTCTTCTTCTTCCTCGGTCGTCTTGACTTTTTTGCGATCTTCAGCAACCTTGGTCGCCAGGACTGCCTTTTTACCTTTCTTGTTTGGGTTGCGCTTTTTCAGTTTCTTCCCTGCCGGAGTATCCTGAGGCTGAAATTCATCCAGTGCCACGCGCAAGGCTTGTTCGCGTGTTCTGATCGGGACAAACGCGTTGTATTCCTGTGAATACACAATTTTCTCCCCATCTTCCGTCTTGAACAACTGAACGTTATCCTTAGTCCTACGAGATGGTGCCACGACGATTGTCTTCAACGCACGTTGATTCCCACCTGTCGTATTAGTCAGATCATCGTCAAAAACGATATTGCTTTGGGCCTCTTCTGCGACGGCATTTGCGGCTTCAATGCGGCCTCTTTCGCTGGCTGTAATAACACGGGTGGTGGTCCTGCGATTACTGCTTGCTGTTTGTGCTGTACCGATCTGCAATCCAAAAATGGTGACCAGGCAGAGAAAAATCATTTTTTTCATAGTGTGAAGGATTTTTTCCCGCTACGGATGAGGTATCGGGGATGAGGTGAATAGCTGTTTTTAAATGTTTGGGAATCGTTTCTCCCGTTAATCAGGGTAAAAGTAGATCCGGGTAGACATCAGTGCTTGGACAATCCATGCATTGTGATGGATTATCATTGCATGTTGTCCGTTTTCATTGGACCATGATTGCATCGAAGAAAATAAATACGATGTAATACATTGACATCGTGTTATTTGCGCATTGCATTGGGGGAAATCCCAAATTCCTGGGAAAAGGTGCGTGAAAAGTAGGCCGGATCGGAAAAACCGACTTCGTACGCGATCTCGGCGACTGTTTTATCACTGTTGAGGAGCAACTGACGTGCCTGGTGCAATCTGATCTGCCGAATGTACAGTGCCGTTGAGATTCCTGTCAGGGCTTTCAGCTTTCGAAAAAGTTGAGATTCACTGAGGTGGATCTTGCTGGCCAACTGAGCATTGCCAAAGGATTCGTCCCCAAGGTAGTCCAGGACCAGTTGACGCACTTTAAAAAGAAATTGCCCATCCAGCGTGTTGTCCAGGGCGGAATCAGAATCGATCGATTCGGGGTGGTGAATGGAAGAAAACCGCTGCTGGAGTGTCTGTCTCAGTTCAATCAGTTTTTGAAGTCGAATGAGCAGCTCCTCCTTGACAAATGGCTTGGACAAGTATGCATCAGCTCCTGCGGAAAGACCTGTAAGACGGGAATCAATATCTGCTTTAGCCGTCAGGAGGATGACAGGGATATGGCTGGTCCGTTCGTCGTTCTTGATCGCCTGACAGACTTCGAAGCCGTCTTTTTCAGGCATCATCACATCGGAGATCAGAACGTCGGGAATGGTTTGAACGGCCTGTTCGATCCCGTCCACACCGTTGGTGGCAATGTCTACCTGGAACAATCCTTCCAGACATAGCTGAATATACACAGCCACGTCCTGATTATCCTCGATCAATAATAGCCGGGGAAGTTCCCTGTTGTCGTCTGCTGATGGAGAATGTATCGGGATGTTGTCTGGCGATCCGATGGCAGGGAACGGATGAACATGCATCTGGGGTGTACTTCGTTGGGCCAGAGTAGAGATAGGGATATTCACAGTGAATTCTGTTCCTTCACCCACCTGGCTCTTCACACTGATCTGACCATGCATGAATTCAACGAGCTCTTTGGTGAGGGTCAGACCGATGCCCGTGCCTTCTCCCTTTCGGGTGGAGGAAGCATCCACCTGATAGAACCTGTCAAAGACAAATGGAAGATGTTCCCGGGGTATACCCTGTCCAGTATCCTTTACCTTCAATACCAGTTGGTTGGCTTCTTCCCTGAGGTGAATGATGATCTTGCCTCCGCCGGAAGTAAATTTGATGGCATTGCTCAGGAGGTTGGACAGGATACTGTACAGTTTCTGTTCATCCATGTCCATCACCAGTTTTTCACATTCCGGATAAGTAACCAGGGTGATTTGTTTGGATGCGGCAAAAGCCTGGAAAGACTCCGAAACGTATTGGACGTAAGGGATAATATCGAAACAAGCCAGATCAAGTGGCATCTGACCTGATTCCAACTTGGCCAGATCAAGGATCTGATTGATCAAAAGCAGCAAGGAGTCCGCGTTTCGTTGGATCATATCCCTTGCTTCATCGGGTTCTTTGATCATACCGGCCATACCAGATATGACTGTCAGAGGTGTCCTGAATTCATGGGTGATATTCGTGTACAAGCGGGTCTTGACCTGGTCCATTTCCCGAATACGAATCGCCTCGGACCGCTCTTGGTTGCGAAGGCTCTGGTAGCGAAAAACAGATATAACCACTCCGGTAAAGACCAGAAGGTAAATCAGCCATGCCCACCAGGTAGCCCACCAGGGCGGAAGAATAGTCAGTTGAAGGGAGGTCCCGATCTCATTCCAGATTCCATCTTTATTGCAAGCCTTCACGCGAAAAGTATAGTTTCCGGGATCAAGATTGGTATAGGTAGCCTGGTGCTGATTGTTGGCCATTCTCCAGTCAGGATCAAACCCTTCCATTCGATAGGCGATCTGATTACGGCTGGGATCGGCATAATGCAAGGCAGCGAATCCAATAGTGATCACTTTGTCATTGTAATTGAGGATCAACTTTTTCTGATCTACCTGGCTTGATCGAGACCAACCCGCTACCTGAATGGCTTGATCTCCCTGAAGGACCTGAACCCCTGTCAACACAACTGGTGGGGCAAATGTATCCAGAGTGATGAGGTTCGGATCGAAGTGATTAAATCCATTGATTCCTCCGAAGAACAGCTTGCCGGAATAGGTTCCCCGGGCACAGACTCCAAATCCGAATTCATTTGCCTGCAAGCCATCAGAATGTCGAAAATTCTGAAAGATGAGTGTTTCAGGATCCAATCTGGACAATCCATTATTGGTACTCAACCAGAGAAAACCCCGCACATCTTCCAGGATTCCAAGGACCTGAGGACCTGCAAGACCATCCTTTTCGGTGAACCTGCTGATGCCTATGATCTTTCCGGTAGCATCAAACCGGATTCGGTAGAGCCCGGAACTTGTACCCAGCCAAAGCCGTTTTTTTCCGTCGGTATAAAAATGACCGATATTTCCAGTCTGCAATCCAGACGTATCTCCCGGAGGCAACTGAAAGACCTGAAGATTTCCATCATCAACAGAATACCGATAAAAGCGGCCGTTATTCGTTCCGATCCAGACATTATGCTGCAAATCGGCCATGACAACCGGGTTGTCTCCGGACACCACCACCTTGCTGACAATATCCACGGCGGTGAACTTGTCCTGTTCAGGATGATATTGAAATAGTTTGTATGGCGAATAGCTGACTGCCCACAGCTTGCCCCCTGTATCTGTAATCAGATAATAGATGATGTTCTGTTCCAGTGATCGTCCTTCAGCATCCGGTGAATGCCACAAGGAAAATGATTTTTTCAGGGGATCAAATCGCATCAGACCCAGCGTTGTGCCCAACCACAATTGCCTGTCTGAGGGAGATACCGGTTGGATGGCATAGATCATATTGTCCCTTCCCTGGAACAGGCCTTTGGGAAATGGAAACCGCTCGATCCTGCCGGAACGACCATTCATCAGGTTCATGCCCCCTTCCGTGCCAATCCACAGATCACCATCTGGTTGCTCATAAAATGCTGTAACGACTGGATCAGACAATGTGTAACTGTGTTGTGTTACAGAGCGGATATGGCCGAATTGATCCTTACCCGGCACATATTTGTTCAGACCCTTGCCCCAGGTGGTCACCCATAGGATACCAGTTCGATCACAAAAAATATCGGTCACGGTATTCGAAGAGAGGCTTTCCAAATCATCTCGGTCATAGGACAGCTCTGTCATCTTTCCGGAAACAGGGTCCAATCGGATGATCCCTGTATAATTGGTACCGATCCAGATCGTGCCATTGAGATCTTCAGAAAGTGTGTTTACCCGATTGGGTGCTCCGGAGAAAATGGATTGATCCAGATGTTGATAAGGATAGTTGCGCGTGGTCTGGTTGTTGGGATCATAACAGATTACCCGGTCATCATAACCGCCCAGCCAGACTTTTCCCGATCGGTCGACCATCAGATCATTGATGCGAGTCATGCCAATTTCTGTACCTGTGGAGAGAGGAGTCTGGCCACCTGTGGTTTGGTTGGCGGGAAAGACATAGAGTTTCGATCCGGCAATGAGCCAGAGATCACCGGTTTCGGGATCCGATGTCATAATTTTGACACCCGGGGCAATCTCCTCCAGACCAGTTGGAATGGTCAGATTGCCATTTGTCATGTCGAGTTGCAAGAGGCCTTGTCCAGAGACGATCACCAGAAGGCGACCGTTGGCATCCAGGGCCATTTGCCTCACTTGAATGGATTCCGCCTTTGTCAATGATGAAGTCAGGTAGAGTCTTTTGAATGATGTTTCTTCAGGAATGAGGATGTAGAGTTGACCATTATCCGTTATGGCCAGACCATTCCCTTCTCGGTCTTCGATATACTGTTTGATAAAATCTTCCGAAAAGCCTTCAGGTTGAACCGGGTCGCTTCGAAAATGCCTGAACTTCAACCCGTCGTATTGGTACAATCCGTTGATCGTACAGACCCAAAGAAATCCCGTCTCATCCTGGTAGATCCTGTAGAGATTAGAACTGGTCAAGCCCTGGTTTTCTCCGATCCGATCGAATGCGACACCCTGAGAGGATGGTTGTGCAAGGAGTGTCCCATTGTTCCAAAGCAAAAGGATCATACTCCAATAGATCAACTTTCTAGAGTAGATGAACCCTTTGCCTGCGCAAACGATAAAGCTAATCCAAACTGGAATAGACCCGCAGCTGAAGGTTGGCTGACAAAGAAGAGGTTGCGTCGATGCTTTCATCTTACTATGACATGGTCTCTTTTGACAACTTGGATGCATTCTATGAGTATTGGTTAATCTAAACAGGGGAGGTTATGGAATCTGATCTTCTTTCGAGCCCTTGTGTTGCGGATAAAGTGACGAGAGAAGGCATTGGTGAAAAAAGATTACCCCATCTTCCCATCCCGGCACCATTCGGCCAGGTTTGTAAAGGGAAGACCTGACGCCGGCCTGGACGGTCTCCACTATGGATTCATCTTCCAGTTCGGTATCGTGCAGTGCATGCGTATCCGGTCCTCCGGTCTGCCCGGCAAAACGGTAGGTGACAAATCGGATCCGGGTATTCTTTGGTGTTTGGGGTTGTACCAGATTGAGGGATAATCCCCAGGGGTAGAAATTGAGCATGAGGTTAGGAAACAACCAGAAATACCAAGCATAAATTCGCTTCCCATGGTCGGGATGTGACGCTGGCAAGTCAAAGGCAGGTTCATGATCTTTTGCTATTCCTGACTGCATAACCGTGAAGCCATTCGTCTCAACAGGATATGCAGACAGGTCAAGGGCTTCGCGAAGTGTTGGATGGACAAAAGGGATATGTAGTCCTTCCAGATAGTTTTCGACATACAGGGCCCAGTTTGCTTTAACCTTATAGATGTGTGACCGTTCGGGGATATGGATTAGTGTATCCAGAGGTAAAAACCCGACTCGTTCCTGGATCGGTTTGATCCAATCTTGAAAAGGAATTCCTGGGAGGATACGGGCAAATGTCAATCCTCCCCATGAGGCTGTTTCAGGTTGATGAAGATGATCTTCATTGCCAGGGAAGTCTGGGACTGCATTTAGTCCAGGTTGGCTCTTGCACTGGCCATTCAAAGAAAAGCGACGTCCGTGATAGGGACAAACCAAATGTTTGCATGGGCCGGCTTTGCGAACCAGCAGGTTTCCACGATGTGAACAGACATTGGCAAACAGATGTTCTACCCCTTCCTCGTCGGAAGTCTGTAACATTGGTTCGTTCAGATACCCGGGAAGGAGGGTGAAAGGCCTGGCTTGATTGGCAGGTAGGAGAGCTTCCGGACCAAAAGCAAACTGCCACGAAGGAAGGAATACCTTCTTCTTCATCTGCAGATAGAGGGATTCATCCCGATAGAAGTTTCCTGGCAAAGGCGTTCGGAGGGCAGAAGTAGCGGTATCTCGAATCATAAATGAATGCTTGGGAACTGGTAAAATACATGCATTTTGGGAACGGAATTACAAACAGTCTATGGGGTTATTGAGAAAGAAAGGTGAAGAACACAATGGAGAAGCACCAGATCTGGGCTTTGGCACGCAGTTAGGCGATGAGGTCAGTCGGTTTATCAACCGAGATGGTGGATTCAATATTCGAAAAGATGGCAACAGCGGCTACTATGCCTATGAACAGCTTGTGGAAATGTCCTGGAGCAGATTCTTCCTGGTCGTAGTCTCTTATTTTATCGGCATCAATCTGTTGTTTGCCTTTTTATTTGGACTGGTTGGATTGGAGCATATTGCTGGCATGACTTCCAAGGGCATCTTGGGGGGATTGGCTGAAGCCTTCTTTTTTAGTGTCCAGACGTTTACCTCTGTGGGGTACGGGGTCCTGCATCCAGTTGGAGGCGTGGCCAATCTTCTGGCTTCACTGGATGCTCTGGTTGGCCTGATGAGTTTTGCTTTGGCCACGGGGTTGTTCTTCTCCCGGTTTGCCCGGCCGATCGCCAAGATCGCGTTCAGCAGTATCGGGTTGATCACACCATTCCGGGAAGGGATGAGTTTTCAGATGCGGATGGTTAACAAGCGAAGCAATCATTTAATCAATATGTCCGCGCGAATGATGGTGACCTGGGTAGCCCCTGTAGAAGATGGTGTGCGTAAACGTCAGTTTTCCATGCTGGATCTTGACCTGAACAAGATCAGTCTGTTTCCGATGAATTGGACGCTGGTCCATCCCATCACACCGGAGAGTCCACTGTGGAAAAAAACAGCGGAGGACCTCCAGGAAATGCATGTCGAAATTCTCGTTATGGTGCAGGGTTTTGATGAAACCTATCATCAGGAAATTCATGCCAGGGCTTCATATATTGGTAATGAGATTCAGTGGGGCGTCAAATTCAGTCCGATGTTTCGTACTGAACCGGGCCAACCGACCATTGTGGATCTTGGCCGGCTGGATACGACAGAACCCCTTATCGATTCGTAGACAAATCTCTTCTGTCGGTTTAGATCAGGTTTATTTTTATATCTGATGCAACATGGATCAACGCCCAACGTATAGGTTATTATCATATTCGATAATCGCCTTTCCGATGGAACAGTTTATTACATCCTTTTTTCTGGTTTTTTGTTTGACTGCAACGGTAGCTCAAACCGCAGAACCGGTTCGAACCAAAACATCAGCAGATAGCTATATCCAGACCTATGCCACCCTGGCTGTTCAGGAAATGCATTACGCCGGTATCCCAGCCAGTATTACACTGGCTCAGGGCTTGTTGGAATCAGGATGTGGAAATAGTCGGCTATCTCTGGAAGGCAATAACCATTTCGGGATCAAATGCAAAGACTACTGGATGGGCGATACCCTGATGGTGAAGGATGATGATTATAATGCTGATAAAGAATTGATCGCCTCGTGTTTTCGGGCGTATGAGTCAGCAGATGTTTCATATCGTGACCACAGTGATTTTCTACTGGCAAATGTGCGTTATGCAAATTTATTTACGCTGGATCAGGAGGACTACACAGGATGGGCAATTGGTTTGCAGCAGTGTGGTTATGCTACGAATCCGCAATATGCCAATTTACTCCAGACGTTGATCGAGCGTTTTTCACTGGATGTCTTTGATCGGGTTCCCGAAAATGAGATCGCCTCCTGCCTCGATTATTATGCAACACACAAGTATATTGATTCGCATCAACGTGATACAGAAGGTGAATTGGTTTCGAACAAAGAACCAAAGGCCGTCCGATTGCCTGGCTTTTACAAGGCAGGGTGGTTGCGTGCAAATCGTCGGCAAGCGATGATTACAGAGCTTATCGTTCAGGGACCAAGTGAAAAGGTGACTGCTTCTGCTTCACAGGATGATAGTTTCCTCAGTTTTGAAGTGACGACGACACCAAAATAAGAACCTACCGAACCAAATAGTAAGCCCCGGCTATCGTAAGATGGACCGGGGTTTTCGTTTTTGTCTGGACGGTATATGGAATATTTCTTAGCATATTAATAGAGATACAGAGTTGTCATCATTCCCCTTTGGGATTTAGAAATTGCATGGCATGATGGATTTGTCTATTGGAGCGTCTACTTCCCATTACTTCCTACCTTTCACCCATGAATACCACCTATTTCGAGGCTGTTTATGATGTCGTCCGCGTCATTCCGAAAGGGAGAGTAACATCCTATGGGGCGATTGCTGATTTTCTTGCTCTTGGATCGGCCAGAATGGTTGGATGGGCTCTTCGTCAATCCCTGGATGAAGCACTTCCAATTCCGGCACACAGGGTTGTCAATAGACAAGGTGAACTGACCGGACGATTGCACTTTTCGACACCGACCAGAATGGCTGAATTATTAATTGCTGAAGGCTCAATGGTGGAAGACAATCGGGTTGTGGAATTCAAAACCCGCTATTGGCACCCGAGAGAAATGCTAGGAATTTAGAATGAGGGATGATTCATTTTTGGAACAACGTGTGTCCAGGAATTCCAAGGTTTATTCGTTTATCCAAAAGGACGAGGTACTCCGCCAGTAATTAGCTTGTCGAAATAACGAAATAACGCCTTAACGAAATAACGTTCTACACCGCCACATCATACTCCCTCAATGCATCATTCAACGATGTTTTCAAATCTGTACTTGCTTTTCGTTGGCCAATAATCAATGCACAGCTGACCTGATAGTCTCCTGCCGGAAATGATTTGGTATAAGCCCCTGGAATCACCACGGATCGTGCCGGTACACGACCGCGATGGGTAACCGGTTTTGGTCCCGTGACATCGATAATGTGTGTCGATTTTGTCAATACCACATTAGCTCCGAGCACAGCTTCCTTTTCGACGTGTACACCTTCCACAACAATACATCGGGAACCGATAAAACATCCATCTTCGATAATGACTGGTGATGCTTGTACCGGTTCGAGAACACCGCCGATACCTACTCCTCCGCTGAGGTGAACACCCCGTCCGATCTGCGCACATGAGCCCACTGTGGCCCAGGTATCCACCATGGAGCCGGCACCGACCCAGGCACCAATATTGACGTAGGATGGCATCATGATCACACCCCGCTCCAGGAATGCACCATATCGTGCTATGGCATGTGGCACCACCCGAACACCCAATTCTTCATAGTTTGTTTTGAGGGGAATCTTGTCATGAAAGACAAACGGGTGACATTCGATCACCTCCATCTTCCGGATCGGAAAATAGAGGATTACCGCCTTCTTCACCCATTCATTGACTTTCCAGGAGCCATCATCCAATGGTTCAGCACATCGCAATTCGCCCCGATCAAGTCGGTCGATAACGGATTCGATGGTATTTCGTGTGGATTCCAATTCGAGCAGGGAACGATCTTCCCATGCCTGTTCGATCTGTAGTTGCAATGTACTCATGGGGATAAAAGTAGGGAGCTTCTTTGAACCGGCCCTTATTCCATGGATCAGTCAGAGAAATCGCGTTCCTTTTTGAATCTGGTCAGAATCTGGATTTGGTCCATAAATTCTGCGCGACTTAAATGCGCTGCTTTCCGTATTTTGGTTGGACAAGCAAATTCCGTGAGTACAACGACACCGTCCGCACAGCCTTGTGATCCTTTTGCAGAATACCATGTTCGTCCGCGATTCCAGGTTGAAGTCCCTCATGCATTGGAAGAGATCACTTCTCGTATCCGATCCGGACTCAAACAGGAGAACTCACCTTGCCAGGGAAAGATCAACAAAGATTTTGTGACTCTGCAACTGCATACTGATGAGCAACACTTCTGGTCACCTCAGTTGACACTGAGTATTGAAAAAACAGAAGAGGGCAGTCTCTTGAGGGGATTATATGGACCACGGCCTACGGTGTGGACGATGTTTGTTTTCTTCTATACAGCTATCGGATTTTCGGCCTTGATCATTGCCATTGTTGGCTTGACAAACAGGATGTTCGATGAACCCAGTAATATTCTGTGGTGGATTCCGGTGCTGCTCATTGCATTTCTCTCTCTGTATTGGGTTGCCTATAAGGGGCAAAAACTGAGTCATGATCAGATGGTCAAGTTGCACCAGTTTCTGGAGGATACGGTAGGGGTGCGCTGTCAATGATCATTCCTCTAAGGAATCTATATATGCTACATTCTAGACTGTCTATTTTTTAACGCCTGATGATACAACGCTACATCATCAGCATTCCATTTCTGGATCTGGAGCCGGAGCTCAGGTGAAACTGGCGGAAATTTGGCCTTGTAATCCCGATTGGTATTCTCCTTCCGGTTTTGGGGCTCGGGCCAGTTCATCAAACTGGCGAATCGCTTCAGGTCTTCCTCAAAATATTCCTGGATACCTATAAAAGAAAAGTCATTCAAGTCAATACCCTTGAGGAATTTGGACATCCTGTTGCGGTTTTCCTCATAATGAGCGTACACTTCCAGTGGCTCATCGCGACGATGCCATTCAGAATGATTGGGGTCTTCGTTGACCTTTCTATTGAAAAAATAGTAATTGCTGATCACACGATTGACTGGTTCACGCAACCAGGTGACCAGTCGTACTCGCGCAGGATCATAGAGATTTTGAATCTCCTCAAAATGAAAATGACCATGCAACACCCGGTGTTCAGGATGTAAAATCCGTTGAAATTTTCCGGCATTTGCCCTGGATTGCTCCCGTTTGACCTCAATGGAATGGCTTTTGCCATAGATATCCTGTAAAATGGCATAAAACGAGGTTCCTGCCGTTTTGGGGATATGAATGGAGATCAGCTCCAGGTTGTGGGGCTGCCTGAATCCAAAGAAATTTCGGAGCCTTGCGTTGATCATAAGGTTACTTTCGTCCTGGAACACTCCAGACTAACGGCCACTATGGTATGCAATTTAATATAATCTATACCCCTTATACGGTCAGACCTTTGAACTTGTTCCTGGTCAGTCTGATTCACAACACCAACGTCAGCCTACGGCTGGTGTCAAATGCATGCCCTCCGGATGAAGTTGAGCTCCTTCACGGACTGGCCTCCCTGGCACCGGATCGCGTCCAGGTACTCGTCCATCCAACATCGACGATGATACCGCATCCTGTTTTGTTAAATGAACTTCAGGAAGCAGAAACAGGAGAGCACTTTGCCTTCATGGACTCCGATATCCTGGCCACAGGAGATATTCAACCAATTTTGGCGACTTACCTCCAGCAGCAAGCTGCTGTCTTTTCGGGTTCACCTATATGGGCTGATCAGCCTGTCTTGCGAAATGACCAACCAAAAGCTGGAGGTCGCTTCATGATCACAGAAGATGGATTTTGTCTGGGTGGCACCTATTTTGCGATTTACGATAATGCCACAGTTAAGGAAATTCGCAATACGTTTGGTATGTCGTTCAGCCATTCTGACTGGGAAGATATTCCATCCGATATTCAGCAAATAATCCGGAAAATGAGTCTTGTAAAAGAACGGTATGACAACGCAAAAGTCTTGAATATCCTCCTCCAACATGCCGGACATTCCTGCATCTATACCGAAAACTTACCGATCATTCATTACGGTGGCCTATCCCGATATCTGACCGTGTTGAGTCGGCAAGAGGCAGCCATGGCAAATCACAGGGCCAACCGTAGTGGCCAGGAAAAAATGCGCCTCCAGGCAGAATACCTGGCACAGGCGCTCCTGGATATCCAACACGACAAACCAATACCACAAGCGACCAGCTCGATCGATAAGAAACTTTCCTCCACAATCCATGAATCACTTGAGCATTGCTTTACACTTCGAAAGCATTATCGTACATCCTTGCAACAGATCGGATTATGAATACACCTACTGAAAAATTGGTCCTGATCCTTGGTATGCATCGAAGTGGCACCTCCAGTTTGGCGGGTATGTTGAAACACTATGGACTCCATCTTGGTGAAGAAATCAGTACACAGAATAAACACAATCTCAAAGGTAATCAGGAACATTACCCAGCTCGAAAAATCAATAACGCACTCATCAAATTACACGGGGGTAGTTGGTTTGACCCCAAAGTGGTGACTGAAGTATCAGAGGAGCAATTCGTAGAAATAAATGCACTAAAAGCTCAATTCCGGATCGATGCCCCCATTTATGGCATTAAAGATCCACGTATGCTTTTTTGCACATTAGCCTGGCAGGATGAACACACTGAATATGTAGGTACAATCCGTCATCCTGCACTCGTTTGGAAATCACTGGAAACCCGAAATGCACTTCTTCCAGACAAAGTCATTGCCGATTGGAATGACGTGTGGTATGCATACAACAAACGACTGCTGGAATTGTATCTGGAATCACCTTTCCCCATTGTCAATTTTGACTGGCCGGCTTCGCGATATCAACAGGCAGTTAAAGCCATTGCTCTTTATCTCGGCCTCACAGGTGAAGATGCCTTTTTTGATCCAGAACTACGCCATCAGGAAACAGCCGATCTGAACATGCCTGCTCAATGCCTGGAGTTGTATCAACAACTCAATGAAATAGCAGAAACAGAAGAAATCAAATTAAAGAATCAGTCATCAAATCGGTAGCCATTTAATGAAGTGAATTGGCTGGCTCGTTTCTGTACTTCTTGTTTCAAATCATCCAACCATTCTACATCATGCCGGCTTTGATGTGCTTGTGGGTTTACCAGTGTAAGACAATCTGTCAAGTAATCCTTGGGGCAGTCTGTTCCGAGAAACGAACACAATTTGCGGAGTTCCATTTCCGGGTGTTGCAAAAAGGATTCAAACTGAAACTCATGGACGGCCATATTTCCGGCATCTTTGATATTCTGAACCATGGCAATATTCCGAAAATAGACATCAGCTACTTCGCGGAGTTTTTGCGGGGTTGCATCCAATTGGCGTTGTGCACCTTTCCGTGCTTTGGTGGTGATATTGTCAAAGGGATTGCGAACAACATGAATAATCCGGATGGGCACCTTCACCAATTGCTCAAGTCTTTCCAGTAACGTTGGATCATCTTGCAGTAATACACAGGAATGATGTGCTTTTTTATCGCCAATTACTTTCAATTGATCAAATCGTCCTTGCCATCCGGTTGGCACCCGATATGAATATGTTTGCCACTGAGCGTCATGGCTGGCAAACCAGCGTGACTTATTAAAAATTCGGCCAAATAATCCCAGTTTTCCAATCGGCGTATTCACCATTCGAAGGATATCCAGTTCGTGGGAAATGATCATATTGGGATGTGCGTCGAGAAGCGATGCAATCAAGGTTGTTCCACTACGTGAATTTCCCAGAAAAACAGTAAATACGGGAACCTCACTAAAGGCCTTTCTGAACTGTTGTCCAAACCGGATTGGCAAGAACCAGTTTTGCTTGAGAGACCATGAAAATTGCTTGTTAATATTCATGATCAAACTTCTTTGTTGATAATATCCTTAAGGGAAATAGCCTCCTGAAATAATTCTAAATCCTGCTGATTCAATCGCTTGATCTCTTCCCGAATTTCTGCAGTAATTATCCTTGGTTCTTTATTGAATGCAGGATTGATATTCGTATGTATCCTGGGTAAACTCAACCAGTTTAACTTTTGAGCCAATGCCTCCATGTCCTGGTCATGAGATTCTAAAAAACCGATAAAAAACAAATCAGTCAATACCAGTCCTTCTAAAAAAGTAGACATCCTGTTCTGATTTTTTGGAATATGGATATATTCATCAAGCGTCATATCGGTATATGCGATTCCCTCTTCTGCAGCCTTGCTTCTGTCCAGGCTTAACCGCCAATAATAATTCGAAATAACCCGCTCAACTGGATCCCTCAACCAGGTAACCAGTTTTGGTCGATCCTCTTTTACAATTTGCTGCAAGTAGGGATAGGGGAGGTGTCCGCTCAACACGTTTGTTCGGCCAGGAATCAATGTCCGTAAATTGACCTCGGATGGCTTCAGTCCACGAAACACATTCTGGTTCAATCGAAATGTGCTTGACTTGCCGTACACATCCTCGAACACCTGTGACATTGATTTGCCACCGGTTTTATGGATGTGTATGAAGATCAGTTCAAGCATCGCCGTTTGTTCTAGTTTATTCTCGTTTGTCGCAATTCAACGGCCGCATGATAAATATGAATATCATGACTGTAAAGTGACTCCAGGGACGTCTGTTCTTCTGCCGTAAAGCCATGTGCTTTTCGTGGCGTTTTATTCACATGGTATACGTCCGGTGTCTGCCAACCCATCATGTCAGCAAGACGCTGTATGTCTTCTTCAAATGAATCGGTCAATCCCACAAAGTCGAAGGGGTCCAGGGATTGACCACCCAGGTAAATCTGATATTTGTCTGCGTTCGCTGGCAGTGAAGCAAATTCATAAATACTCCGTTTTAGCCGCTTGACCAATCGTTGAGCCTGTGGACGATCCTGAATTTCCGATTCCAACAATTCATTCAGATAATTATAATTGGAAATAACCCGCTCGATGGGTTCACGTAGCCAGGTAACCAAACGAACAGACTGAATATTTCCGAGAAACTGTTGAATGTCTTGCAACGTAAAATGCCCGT
Source organism: Lewinellaceae bacterium (assembly GCA_024642625.1). GTDB lineage: Bacteria > Bacteroidota > Bacteroidia > Chitinophagales > Saprospiraceae > JAGNXB01. The sequence goes on along the minus strand of JAHEAU010000067.1, from coordinate 221 downwards.
GAATTGCTTTGACATGATCAGGTAATTCACCCGCGTTAACCAGCCCATCCAATACACGTTGTTCGGTTTTGTTTTTTGCCCGAAGAATGCCCGTTTGATCTTGATCCCGTACATATTCAAAGTCCAACCGAAATAAGGCCTTTCCGGGATATTGAGCTTCCAATATTTGCTGGAAAGATGTCCCGGCCGTCTTGGGAATATGAATGGAGATCAACTCAAGA
>JAHEAU010000291.1 GCA_024642625.1 Lewinellaceae bacterium | reverse complement strand
CAATAACCTCCTCCCCTCCAAACTCCCTCCTCCACTAAGGTTCCGGCGGGCAAGCATAACCTCATAACCTCCAAACCTCACCAAAAAAAATAGGTCATGCCGTGGGAACGACATGACCTGAAAAACCTGTACAAGCACAATGGTAATTGGGATGCTCTTGCATTTTCTCCCAGCCTGTTGGGAGACGGTCACCAGGGTAAGCAACCTTGTTTAGCATAAGACAAATTATATGCCAAAAATTTCTATATATGGAAAAACACGATGCGTAAGTGAAAAAAAGTGCGTTTTTGCCCTAAAAAACGAAGTAGATGAAGGGCTGCAGGTCGGAAGACATGACCTGATAGATCAATACCATCACCAAAAAGGTCAAAAACCCCTGGATAATTAGTCCACTTTGGGCAAATCGATGGCGAAGTATTTCCTTGAATCCCTGGGGCAACCAATGGATGATATAACCACCGAGCAAGAAGGCAAACACAGTTCCATACCCCTCAATGATCCGGGGGATCAAAGAACCATTAAAGTGAAAGGCGATTTGTGAAAGCATGATTTCTACTTTGGCCAGACTCTCGCCCCGGAACCATGTCCGCGTAAACGTGATGAATGTCAAGGTCAAAAGGACGGCAACTACCCGAACCAGAACAGGACGTTTGGTTCGCCATGGACTGATCCGATTCCAATACTTATAGATGATCAATCCCAACCCGTTCATTCCACCCCAGATGATCATATTGAGCGATGCCCCGTGCCACAAGCCACCAATGGTCATTGTCAACATGAGATTGATATTGGTGTCGACATGTTTGCGGATGGCCGGCAATAAACGATATGCCAGGTAAAGTCCAACCGCCAATGAGAGAATAAGGAGTACAGTTTGCAAATTGGGTGTCATCAGAAATAGGAAGATGCAAATGAACCCGACCAGAATATAGGAGAACATGGAACCACTCCGGTTGCCACCCATCGGGATATAGAGATAGTCCCGCAACCAGGTCGAGAGAGAAATATGCCACCGTTTCCAGAAATCGGCTACACTGTTGGCCTTGTAGGGCGAGTTGAAGTTGACCGGTAAGGTGAAACCCAACAATGCGGCTACTCCAATAGCAATATCGGTGTATCCCGAAAAGTCAGCATAGACCTGGAGTGAATATGCGAAAAGTGCAGACAGGTTTTCAAAGCCGCTAAATGATCCCGGATTGGCAAAAACCCTGTCGATAAAATTGACGGCCAGATAATCTGCCAGCAACATTTTCTTCATCAGGCCATTGAGGATCCAAAATAAGGCGATGCCAAATTGTTGTCTCGTCACTGAATAGGGGGTATACAATTGGGGGATGAACTCGGATGCCCGGACGATCGGCCCCGCAACCAATTGCGGAAAGAAAGAGACATAAAACCCGAAATCCAGGACGTTTTTAACCGGTTTGACATCTTCCCGATAGACATCAATGGCATAACTCATCGTCTGAAAAGTAAAGAAGGAAATACCAACTGGCAAGAAAATCTTCTCTGCCCGAAAGCTGGTTCCAAATGCACCGTTTGACCAATGAGCCAATAAATTATATACCTCATGATCTGTATGCATCAACGCATTGAATGCATCAGTGAAGAAGTAGGCGTATTTGAAATACACCAGCACGGCGAGGTTGATGAAGATGCTCAGGGCAAGCCACAACTTGCGCATCAGCTGCGTTCTCGACCGAACCATCTGCCACCCGATCTGATAATCCGTCAGGGTAGAGAAGATCAGGAGGAGAACAAAGAGGCCACTCGTCTTATAATAGAAAAACAGACTGATGAAAAAGAGGTAGGCATTCCGTAGGCCCTGCCGAGGATAGACTACAGAATATCCGAGAATGACAACAGCGAAAAAGAACCAAAAGGCTGTCTGCGTAAAGATCAGAGGCTGATCTGCCTGATAGGAAAACCATTGCCAGAATTGATCCATCATGGGCAATGATTTTGGGTTGATGGATTAAATCGGAGAAACGCCTCCTCCATGGCATCACCAAAAAGGTCGGCTGCCAATGTATATCCCGTTCGGGTGAAATGGAGTCGATCCTTCTTGGCCAAACCATCCTTCGACCATTTTTGGACGGATCCCAATCCGCCCATCACCGTAAACTGATCCCATACAGCTGCATCCCATTGCTTGGCAAGCTGCAGCATGGCCTCCCGAACAACAGGCCCATTTTTATTGGTCCGCCGTTTATAATAGGAGTCATTATTTGTGAGAAAGAGAAAAAGAACTTGTGGATTGGCAGCTCGAAACAAGGTCATTAAGGAATCATATCGTGCGATGAACCGGTCTGCCATGAATTCACTGGTCGGCATATGCGCGTCATTAATGCCAATGCCAAAAATGACCAAATCCGAGTTGACAAGGTGCAACTGATCCGCTAATCCTTCACATCGAAGCGTGGTCAATAAACTTGCTCCATTCGCACCAACCTGGTGAAAGACAAGTCCGGGTGCATCAGGTAAGTATTGGATGCCCTGGATGATGAATGTGTCGCTTACTGACGGGTTTTGATGAAGCAGCCGAAAGGAGACCATATCCTGATCTGCATTATAACACCATTCCTCAAATCCCTGCAAGGAGTCGGTTGTCATTTTTTCAGGGCAATCCGGACCAAGTGGCTCCAGGTGGATCTGGTCGTAGATGCTTCGACCGTAAATGCGCACCGATTGGTAGACCGCGGCTGGATGATTTGCGTCTTTATATGATATGTCGATCGATTCATTTGGAAGTGTATTACGTGCATTGAGTGCTGCCAATCCAAACGGTCCTGGCTGTCCTCTTTTGACGCTCCGTGCACCCGTCCATTCACTTTCTGACAGCGAACGGATCTCAGCCGGGCTATTGGTGCCAGCCAATGCGTAGGGAAAAAAGAAGCCAGGTTGTCCTCCGCTCGAGTCTGCAACCAGTTCGGCCAGACGATGCCGAATTTGGCGGGAAAGAGAGCCACCCTGGACATGTGAACCGCCAAGATGCATCACCTGGAATTGTCGGGGTTCACCTTGTTTCATCCGGTTCATCTCCTGAAAAAGCCGTTGCCATCGCAGAGTATCTCCAGGGAAGAGGAGGATATTCTGATCAAGTTCGAGGTAAGGGTAGAGGGAATTCAGACTATCCCTTTTTTCATTTTGCCCGTTTAATCGTCCCATAACGCAGAGGCATATCAACAGAAGGATCTGTTTCATTGGACCGGAGCTTGGATGGACATGCGGGATTCTTCAAACGCCTGGATTAGCCAGTCGGCAATGACTTTCGCACCGTCATAAGTGAAGTGCGTATAGTCTGTTGTAGCCAGGGCAGGATCTGCATTGACCCATTGCACCATGCTGTTTCGCCCGCCCATAGCTTCATACATATCCCAGAAGATCGCATGCTGATCAATTGCTGCTGCTTTGACAGCGTCGCGAACGGCAGGAAGAAACGGGTGTGTGACCAGTCGGTCTTTCTCCTTTATAGACATATCCGATGGACCGATCACCAATATCGTCGTGTTTGGAAAAAGTTGGTGAATCCTGGCTAGTTGAGCAATAACTACGCGTCGATAATAATCGACCTGTTCTTCCTTTGTGGTATTGGGTAATGTGTTTCCGCCGAACTGATAAATCACCATGGCGACCTCATCATCCCCGACCTGGTCCCGAATACTCTGTCGATCAATGCGGGTGAATTCAGTGCCCGAGCTCCCTCGTAGTGCAATATTGTCGACATATATTCCTGAACCCGTTTCCAGAGAAACACCATAGAAGTTTGGACTGCTGGCAGAGGTGAACGAAAATGTCAGTGTGGGTGGAGGCGAACCCAACTCCCATGATGGAGAAAAGATACCAGGTCGTGGCACCCACCGCCCGGTATCGATCAGGGATGTTTCCGATCGGATACTATAGTATAAAGTGTCGGTCAGGTCGCCCAATGCAAGACGAAGGCGGTTATACCGGCCCTGAGGTCCTCGTCGGGGCTTCAGCGAGAACCATGCATGGTGGACTTGTTTTTTCTGGAGGCT
>JAHEAU010000290.1 GCA_024642625.1 Lewinellaceae bacterium | reverse complement strand
ATGAAATTTATTTTATTTAAGTTATCAATATTTTGAATTTCTAAAGCACGATTAATTAATGAGAATGAATGTTTACCTGAAAAGGAAGGAATAACAAAATGCAAGGTGTCATTGATCCAGGTGCCATCCATAACCCACTCAAGAGTTGTGGAAAAAAGCGATACATCGTCGCCGGAGTTTTTGAAGTATGGAATACTCAAGTGCCGGGCATTTCCATCCCCCTCTAGCGGGAAAGTAATTTTGGAAGTATTGGCAAGGTCAAAAGTTCTTGGATAAGTCAATTCCAAACTCGAAACTGCATATCTGTCGCTCGATCCAGATAGTCCAGTAATGGTAAGGGTTTGAGTGGCGGGTAGCTCATCCGCATTTTTCTGAAAAGGAATCTCCAGATATTTAAAACCATAGAATATTTCTGTATGGATGGATGAGCCATTCAGTTGGATATCCAATTGGTGATCTGTAGTATTGCAAACAAGTCTGATATTACCGGTAACCGGGTAGCTAATGGGTGCAATATTACTTGTTGGAATGGTTATGAATTGTGAATTGAGGAGATTGCCTGCGAACCCTTCACCTTCATCATAAGTGGATTCTGCAACATCGTCCTTGACGAATTGGTAATGCCTATTTGTGAATTGGATGTTTTCTGTATGTAGATACCATTCCTCTGGATTAGGTGCATTCGTAAAGTTATTGGGTTGTTTTTTAAACAGATTAGTGTTAATTCCATTTTGCCATGTAAGATAATAGGTTGATGTATCTGTGATAAAGCTATAGTCAGGATGTAAAAGAGAGGTTGTATCTGGTTCAAATAAAAACCGGTCGAGTTCTGTTCTGTTCTTTCTTCCAATAAATTCCAGGTAATCTCCAGGTGACATTATGCCGGAGGTAGTCAAAATAATGGGGATGTTATGGCCTAGTCTGAACAACTGTAGTTGATTTCCATTAATTTGATCAATGGGTAGACCTGCTTGTTGCATGGTTGCATAATCAATGCGATATAGGCCGTCATTTGCCACCTTGATCTTCCAATAGGTCTTGCTATAATCTATCCATTCATTACCATACAGGGTGTCTTGGCCGACCACCATCTGTGCAGCAAGTGGTTTGACAGCCCAAAGAAGAATGGTTATGAGATAGAATAAGGTGAGTAGTCTTTGTGCTTTCATTGGAAATGAGATCCGGCTTCATGACGAAGTTAAGGTCTATTGACTGGAGATGCATAGCCAATGGACCAAGAACTTTCAAAACTGAGGAAAGTAAATAATTACCAAATACCCTGGTTAGGTTTATCTACTTCGTCTAGAAGGTGTAATGCACACCGGCATTCAATGTTAATGAAAACAGGGTTGATGGGAAATAGGATTCAGGATCTGTGCCCGAATAGATCTGTCTCCGCCATATGTACCGATTCTGCTGGTCACGTTCGCTTGAGTTCAGATCCATTATAGAGATGTATCCTTGGGCTTCCATACTGATCTCAAAACCGGGTGCTAAAACCATGTTCCAGCCCAACCCTCCGATCAGAGACAGGATGGTCTTTTGAAACAGGTCACGTGTATCATCTGGAAGATAATCCGGAATTTCATCTACAGGGACATAAGTGTCAAATCCGGGTTTGATATCGATCAAATCTGCGGGTTGCCATTTGAAACCAGTCGCACTGCTCCGCTTTTGAAAATGAACATCTGCCTTCCTGAAACGAGTAATTTGAGGCCCGACGATGATAAATAAAGTGTTCTTCTTTTTCAGAGCTAATGCTATGGTTTTATCATTACCAACATAGGCCAAATCCGGATCAATGATGTAATGCCGGTAGGTTAGTGGTATATTGATTAGCGAAAACTCAATTTGTTTTCGTAATCCGATTTCTCCTTCGGTACTGCCTGATGAATATTCTTCATTAAACTTGTACGTCGCATTGAAGAATTGATAGCCGATCTGTAATCGACTCCAGGGTCGGACAGCCAGGCCTGCATGGATCCCGAATTGGTAAGCCACAGCTGGCTTGTAATCCATTTCAGGAAATCCGTAGGTATTCTGATTGATGATCGCACTCAAACCCCCACCAACAGAAGCACCGATATAGACATGCGGTTTGGCAAACTGGCCCCACACTGATCCTGGCATGCCAATACATGTCAGTGATAACAGAATGAAATAGATGGATTTCGTCATCGGTTTCCTTGGGGGGTCAGAAGGTGCTTCCAATTGGGAAATTCGCCTTCCCAGGGCTATTGGGTACCATAAAGGTAATCTACGTCAATCAAACACAAGCCAGTTCATCTGGTAGTGTGCCACTCATTGATCATTCTGGGGCAAGATCCTTGTTAAAATGTGTAGTTCACGACAGCTAAAAGCGAAAGGCTACCAAGGTATGCCTGGGAATAAGGTTCCGGATCAGAAGTAGAATGGATTTTTTGACGCCAGGCGTAAGTGCCATCTGGATTTCGTGCATCCGTATTGAGATCATTCAAACTTACCGTTCCACGCCCTTCCAGACCAATATCCAGGTTTGGGCCTAATTTCATAACAAGACCCATTCCCAGGACGGCATCCAACGTCATCTTCGTAAATAGATCACGGCGATCAGCTGGCAAATGATCTGGAAATTCATCGACAGGCACAAAACAATCAAAGCCGTCTTTGATATCCACCAAATCAACTTCTTGCCATTTGCCACCCGTTGAAGAACTATTTTTTGACAGGATCAAACTTGCATCCCGGATAATCGTTGCCTGAAATCCTCCAAGGAGATAAAAGAGACGTGGTTTGGCTAATTCGGCCTTGCTTGTTGCCTGATTGAAAGCAAAGAGCTTCTCTTCATTGAAAAAAAAGTGCCTGTAAGTCAAGGGGATTTGAATGACCTTCAATCCGATTTGCTTTCGAATGGAAATGGGTGTCTCCGTGCATCCTTCGTATGGGCCATATGCCTGGCTGTACGTGAAGTCGGCTCGACCCACCTGGATACCTAACTGAATACGACTCACGGGATTTGCAGAATATCCTACCGATCCGCCAACAGTCTGAATTGCAGAGGGCTTGTAATCCAGTTCAGGATACCCAAAGGTGTTGTGATTCAAAATTGCAGCGATACCCCCTCCTCCGGCAAAGCCTATCACCCAGCGGGGTTTCTCCTTATTCAACGATTGAGCAGAACATGTACTGTGGATACCTCCTGCCATCAGGATCAATAAAATAAAAAGTCTAACCGATTTCTCCATTTCCCTGTTGCTCAACGAGATAGCCACGCAAAAGGCGTGCCGTTCAGCGGTGCGAAGATCGAAACATTCCCGGCTTTTACATGCATGATTCCAAGATGATATGGTTAATGCGTGATCGGAGATTCATTTGACTCCGGGAAGCGGAAATCCCAAATGACAAACTCCAAATCCCAAATAAATACCAAACTCCAAATCCGAATGCCCGAAACCAGGAGTCTGACACTCGTATCTCATTCTCTTCGTCTCAAAGTCCCACTTTACCACAGAGGACCCGGACGCCAAGGGTCCGGATCCAGACATGCCTAGTAAGGCATCGTCTGGGCACGGAGTTTAACAGAGTATTTTCTCGCAAAGGCCCGGACGCCCCGACCCCGAGTCCTCGGGGGGGTCCAGATCCAGGCAGCATCGTCTGGGCGCAGAGTACGCGAAGGCAATAAGGCCCGGACGCCAAGGGTCCGGATCCAGACATGCCTAGTAAGGCATCGTCTGGGCGCAAAGAAACTCCCGAATTACTCTTCCGCCTTTCGAAATAACTCAATAACGAAATAACATCATTCCATTGAAGTAGGCCATTGGTTCATAGGGCCGAACACCGAATACCGAAAGCCGCCGCTTTCCGCTTTCCGACTTTCATCCCTCGGCCCTCATCCCTCATCCCTCATCCCTCATCCCTCATTCCTCGAAATAACGAAATAACCTAATAACGAAATAACCCCAAAACGCCCACCTACAAGCTTCCCTCAATAATCGAATCATCCACCAGATTGGGTAAAGTCACTTTCAGTCGTGGCTCCGTGTCCATC
>JAHEAU010000066.1 GCA_024642625.1 Lewinellaceae bacterium | reverse complement strand
GAACTCCCCGTACGGTATCCCATGCCCAAGGCAGCCCCGACGAATAACCGGATGGCCATGTTTGGTTCGATGATCACTCCATCCCTGGACGAAGGCACATACACAGTGCGGATCAACAAGGGCAAAAAATCATTTGAAACAACCTTGGAACTGGAGCATGAGGCTGCTGCTGTCTATTCTGCTGAAGCGAGAAAATTACAGGCTAGTACCTTGAAAAAGCTCTTTGACCTCACAGAAGAACTAGGCTATATCTACTACGCTTCGGATGATCTGCGTACCTGGGCAGATACGAGTGCCCGGTACATTTCAGCTAAAAAGGACAAGCAAGCCTTGATGGCACTCCAGAAAGGCATAGAAACCTGGCGAGACAGTCTGGTTGCCATGGACGGGGATGGCTATGTAGCTGAGAGTGAGGCCATTCGTGAGGAGATATCGACACTTTATCTGGAGGTCAGCCAATTTCCGGGTGAGCCATCACAAGGGCAGGTCCGGAAAACCGATCTGTTGATCCAGCGGATCAATGCCCATCGAAAGGAACTGGAACGCTATCATCATGCAGTAAAAACCATTTCGGACAAGTGGGAGAAGAAGGGGGTAAAACCAATGGAATTGAGGACACTGGAGGCGTATAAACGGGCATAACGGTATTGAAAAAGAATTGTCGACGAAGGAGATAAATATCCGACGTAAAAATCCGAATATTGTCTCGCTCCGGGAGACAAACACATCCTTTTGAACATTCCCCGGGGATCTTGGCCTCTATGAGTGGTATTCAAGAATCCTGGGGTTCCAGACTGGGTCTGGTACTGGCCATGGCTGGTAATGCAGTTGGTCTCGGCAATTTCCTGCGCTTTCCGGTACAAGCTGTCCAGAATGGCGGTGGCGCCTTTATCATTCCCTACCTGATCTGTTTTCTACTGATGGGCATTCCGTTGCTCTTTGTCGAATGGTCCATGGGGCGTTTTGGCGGCGTTCGGGGGAATCACAGTACACCATTTATCATGGACAGTATGGCGCCGAAGCAATTCATATGGCGCTATGTCGGTGTCTTTGGCATTTTTACCAACCTGGCCGTCGCGGCGTATTATTGTTACCTCGAGAGTTGGACCCTGGGGTATATGTGGTATTCCGTATCCGGAGAATTCTCCGGAATGACCGCTGCCGAGGTAGCGGGTTTGTTTACATGGTACACTGGTTTTGATGCCATTCATAATATCGTCTTCTGGATTTTGTGTTTGGTTCTGAATACCTGGATTCTTTCCAAAGGATTGAGCGGTGGTATTGAAAAGGTGGCCAAGATTGGGATGCCATTGCTGATCTTTTTTGGTTTGATCCTCGCTATCCGTGGTGTAACCTTGCAGGGGGGAGAGGATGGAGCAATTGAAAGCGGAACTGTCGGATTGAATTTTTTATGGAACCCTGATTTTTCAACGATCTGGACACCAAAAGTCTGGCTGGCCGCTGCAGGTCAGATCTTTTTTACCCTGTCGTTGGGCATGGGCAGTATTCATTGTTATGCCTCCTATTTACGATCCAGAGATGATGTCGCTCTCAATGCGATGAGTGCGGGTTGGATGAATGAATTTGTCGAGGTGGTATTGGGAGGTGCGATCATCATCCCGATCACGGTGGGTTACTTTGGTATTGACGGGATGAAGGAGCTGGTCAACCAGGCTGGTGGTCTGGGGCTTGGATTTCGAACACTGCCTTATCTCTTTCAACAATGGGGGCCCACCCTGGCGGCATTGGCAGGTCTGGCGTGGTTTGGATTGCTCTTTTTTGCGGGAATCACGTCCTCTCTTGCCATGGGTACGCCGGTCATGGGATTCCTGCGTGATGAATTCGGATGGAAGATGAAATCGTCCGCATGGCTGTTTGGTGCCATGGTGTTTGTACTTGGTTTGCCAACGGTCGCCTTTTTTCACTACGGGGTGTTTGACGAGTATGATTATTGGGCCGGAACGGTGTCTCTTGTCGTTTTTGCAACGTTGGAGATCATCTTGTTCGCCTGGGTATTTGGCATGGACAAAGGCTGGGCAGAAATTACCAGGGGTGCAGATATCCGGGTGCCATTGATCTATAAGTTCATTATCAAGTATGTCACACCTGCCTTTCTCCTCTTTGTGTTTATCGGTAGTCTTCCGGAGATCTGGGCGATGCTGACACATCGGGAGATCCTGCACCAGATAACCATAACGACCGATCAGGAGCAGGTGGAGTTTCTCGAACGCAAAATGTGGTTTGTCAACCTGTCCAGGTTTATATTACTCGCGGTGTGGCTTTCCATTGCCGGCGTTGTTTATAAAGCATACAGGAAACGCAAAAAAACGGGCCGGCTGGACCCTTCACTTTAACATAATCAATTGGCTATGAGTATTCCTGCATTGGTCATGTGGCTTGGAGCTGTCCTGGTAGTGACAGGGTTCACTTTGTATTTTTTCTACAGGATCCTGACCAATCCACAACCGCCCGACATACCCGATGATCCGGAGTCACCCGAAGGGTTCAAGACCTTTGATGTGACCTGATTACTCGTTGTCTGGGTCCAGTTGGTCTAGACTGAGATTGGTGACACACGCCTTATGAAACTTGTATTGATCCCAGATTGACTGGTTGCAGCTGTTGCAGCTTTGCTACTTTTGTATTCTCAAAAGAAGTCATGCAATTCCGTCAGCCCATTCCTGTCAGAGAAATCGCAGCCCGCATTCAAGCCAGGATCATTGGTGATCCTGAATTCATGTGTACTGGACTCAACGAGATCCACAAGGTGGTCCCTGGTGATATTCTCTTCGTCGATGTGGCCAAGTATTTTGACAAAGCCCTTCAGTCTGCGGCAAGTGTCGTCATTCTCAATGAAGAGGTAGCTCCACCTCCAGGGAAGGTGCTTCTTGTTGTAGACAAACCATTCGACGCATATGACCGCCTTGCGCGTGAGTTCAAACCAGCAAGGCCACTCAGTGCCATTATTGACCCATCGGCAGTTATCCATCCGTCTACCATTCTGGAGCCCGGCGTGATCATCGGTCCTGATGTTCAGATTGGTAAGGATGGATATATCCAGGCGGGTGTGATTATTCATTCCAATACGACTATCGGTGATCATGTCACGATCCAGGCAGGGACGGTGATTGGGACGGATGCCTTTTACTTCAAGCGTCATCCCGATCGTTATGACAAATGGCATACCTGTGGCCGGGTAATCATCGAGGATCATGTGGATATTGGAGCGGGGTGCACGATCAACCGGGGTGTGTCCGGTGATACGATCATCGGTGCAGGAAGCAAGCTCGACTGTTTAATTCATATCGGCCATGGAGCTGTGCTTGGCAAGCGATGTCTGCTAGCGGGGCAAGTTGGCGTCGGAGGGAAAGCTATCTTGGAAGAGGGGGTTGTATTGTATGGACAAGTGGGTGTTGCACATGGCGTCCGCATTGGTGCAGGAGCTATTGTTTCAGCGAAATCGGGTGTCTCCAAAGACCTTGAAGGAGGCAAGACCTACTTTGGTGCACCGGCTGAGGAGATCCGCATCAAACAACGGGAAATGGCAACACTGCGTATGTTGAGTCGACCTTCGAAGAAGAATTGATCAGGGCTCTGGACCCACAGGAGGTCGTTTTGGCAACGGTTGGGTTTGTGGCTTGACCAGCAATTTATCCAGATCTTCCGGATTACCCGAAAACGCGTTGAAATCAACGTCGCCCTGGATGCCCACCAGTTGGCCACGCTCTCCATATTGCCAGAAATGCCATTCTTTCAATGGCGATAAGCGCGGAAGTTGCTCACTGTAACGAGCGATCCAGACAGGATAATCGGCGAATGATTCGGCCAGATATTCATTGTAGAACTGCTGATAAGAATACAGAATTGGTTTGGTGCGATAGTGAATCTCCACCATGGTCAGCCAGGCACGAACACGTTCCACCAACTGCGCTTCAGACACGCCATCCAGCGTTTCCACATCCAGGACAGGAGGAAGATCACCTGACTCGATGTCGACTTCACCAATATAGTTTATTACCTGGTCCAGGACAGGCGCATTCGGCCTGAAAAAGTGGTAGGCTCCTCTTCGAATACCAACAGCCTGGGCTTCACACCAATTATATGCGAATAGTGAATCTACCAGATCGCCACCTTCTGTGGCTTTGATATAGGCAAAGTGGATGCCTTGCGCCGGCAGAGCAGACCATGTGATCCATGATTGGTGGTGGCTAACGTCAATTCCCTGTACCGAATAGTCGGGACGTAGCTGAGTCTGCTGCTGGCAAGAACTGGCGAACAGAAACATAAGAAGGAACCAATAGGTACGGTCAGGCATGAGTGTCTTGGATACAAGAACAAAAGCAAAAATCCGGCCGTTCCGTCAGGTAAAACTGCTTTTGATTCTGATCCTGCGAATTTAACGTCTGTCAAGTGGGTTTTCGTCGGTTGTCCTCAAAAATGAGTCATCGGATACGCTTCATGTCAGGGCGATCCGCAATGTGTGTAAAATGAAGAGACAAGTAAATCCTTGAAAAACTCCATTTTTGCCTTCATGATAACTCAACGCCATCTTTTTCTAAAACACCTTGCACAGACCAGCGATGCACCACTCAAGCTGGAGGTTGCCAAAGCTCATGGTGTCTGGTTGACAGGCCCGGATGGACAACGAACTATGGATCTGATCTCCGGAGTCGGTATGAGTCCTCTCGGGCATACACATCAAGCGGTTGTGGAGGCTGTAAAGGATCAGGTGGAGCGTTATATGCATGTGATGGTCTATGGGGAATATATCCTGAGCCCCCAGGTTGAATTGGCTCGTTTGATCACCAGTCACTTGCCGGCGGAATTGGACACCATTTATTTGGTCAACTCCGGAACTGAAGCGACAGAAGGGGCTATGAAACTAGCCAAACGATGGACAGGACGATCCGAGATCATCAGTGCGAGTTCGGCCTATCACGGTTCTACACAAGGGGCCATGAGCCTCATGAGCAATCCCTATTATACAGATGCTTACCGCCCACTTTTACCCGGAATCCGCCACATCAATTACAACATGCATGATGAACTGGAACGGATCACTTCCCAGACAGCTGCAGTAGTCATTGAAACGGTTCAGGCTGAATCCGGGATCACGCTTCCGGACCCAGGCTGGATAAAGGCATTGCGAGATCGTTGTACGGAGGTGGGCGCGTTACTGGTATTGGACGAAATACAGTGTGGATATGGGCGGACGGGCCACTTGTGGGCTTTTGAAGGATATGGAATCCAGCCCGATATTCTGCTGATCGGTAAGGGGATGGGAGGAGGTATGCCTATCGCCGGATTCATCGCTTCTCATGAACGGATGAAAGTGCTCAGTCATTCGCCCGTATTGGGTCATATCACCACATTTGGAGGACATCCAGTCTCTTCTGCTGCCGCTTTTGCAACGTTGCAGACGCTGTTGGACAGCAAGCTAATCGACACGGTACAGTCAAAATCTGCGTTGTTCGAGACCTTATTGGTGGATCATCCGGCCATACGTGAGATCCGTCGGGCGGGATTGATGATGGCGTTGGATTTGGGAGATGCAGCCAAAGTGCAAGAGGTCATCCAACATGCTTTGAAAGGTGGAGTTGTCGTAGACTGGTTTCTGTTCAACACAGAATCGATTCGCATTTCGCCGCCGTTGATCATCTCCTTGGAGGAGATTGAATGGGGTTGCGCTGTGCTGCGGAAGGCCTTGGACACAGTTGCCTGAAAGGCATCAAATTACTGGTGAGCGTGTTGGTCTGAATCACTATTCAGTGGCAGAAAATGTCGTTTTTTTAACGTACGCAGCCTTGTGTACATTGACAATATCACGATCTAAAGAGTCTGACAAAGGGTGTTGGATCAAAGCGTTTTTCGCAGTCGGGCCACTGGAACGTTCAATTGTTCCCGGTATTTAGCCACCGTCCGACGAGCGATATTATAGCCTTTGTTGCGCAGCATAGTCTTCAATTTTTCATCGGAGAAGGGTTTGCGCTTATTTTCAGCACCGATGATATCGGTCAGGATCTTCTTCACCTCAAGGGTAGAGACCTCTTCACCACTTTCCGTTTGCAGTGATTCAGAGAAAAAGTCCTTCAGTCGCTTTGTACCAAATTCCGTCTGGACAAATTTGCTGTTTGCGACACGGGAGACCGTTGAAATATCCAGACCAGTCATGTCCGCTACATCTTTCAAGATCATGGGACGCAATTTGCGTTGGTCTCCGGTTACAAAGTAGTCTTTCTGATAATTCAGAATGGCATACATGGTCCGGTACATCGTATCCTGACGTTGACGAATTGCATCGATGAACCATCGAGCTGAGTCGATCTTTTGTTTGATAAAGTAGAAAGCCTCTTTTTCCTTTTTGTTGATACGCTTGCCCTGGTGGCTTTCCTTGAAGGATTTGAGCATATCTGCGTAATGATCATTCACGCGAAGATCAGGTGCATTTCGGGTATTGAGCGTCAATTCAAGCTCACCTTCACGATTGTAGATTAAAAAATCGGGAACGATATATTGGACGGGCTCTCCGCCGCCGCCCGTAAATCCACTTGCAGGTTTGGGATTGAGTTTAATGATCGTGTCAATGGCTTCTTTCAATTGCCCTTCAGTCAGATTCAATTGTCGTTGTAAACGTGGATAGTGTTTCTTGGTGAATTCGTTGAAGTACTTTTCAATGATGCGAAATGATATCATGAGGATATCGAGTTCCTCATCATCTGCTTCTTCCCTTGCCAATGACAATTTTTGCCGAATCTGGATGAGAAGGCACTCTCTCAAATCACTGGCACCAACTCCAGCTGGATCAAGGGTCTGAATACGGGCCAGCATCGCATCGACTTCCTCCTCAGTGGCAATAATGCTTTGGCTAAACAGCAAATCATCTACGATTGCAACAGGCTCCCGACGCAAATAGCCATCATCATCAATGGAACCGATGATCTGGTAAGCAATGGACAACAGTCTGGGATCATCAATATTCAGCATACCCAGCTGTTCTTCCAGATATTCGTGAAATGTATGTTGAACAGCGATAGGGATCTGTTTCTGTTCTTCAGCTGCCATATCATCGTTGCGATATTTATAGCTGGCCGGATCATCTTCAATATATTCATTGAGATAATCTTCCATTTCAAACTCGGAATCAGATCCGACTTCATCGATGGAATCGGTATCTGAATCATAATCGAGAGAATCGTCATTGTTATCCTCCTGATCAGAAGGTGTCTCGTCTTCGCGGCTCAATTCATAGAGATCTTCCCTGTCTTCGGTCTCTTCCAATGCCGGGTTTGCCTCCAATTCCTCCTTGATACGCTGATCCAGAATGGCTGTAGGTACCTGCAAAAGTTTCATCAGCTGAATCTGCTGAGGAGACAACTTTTGCATTAATTTCTGACTGAGATTCTGCTTCAACATATGCCCGACAAGATTATACGCTACATAATAACAATCAGAACACGACTTGTTGTTCCGAATGTATAAATCATTTTCCTCAGATGACCATTTCGTATTTGCGAATGGACAGGTTTATGATACGTCTGGCAAAAGGAAAGGTTACGACGAATGAAAAATGATGACTTACCATTTGGTAGTGATTATTGCAGCTCAATAAGTTATGAAATGAAATGATTTCATCGACTGCCGTATCTTGCCGATTCGTCCAATCAGCACGAATTATGCGAATCCTTTCTACACTACTATTGATGATGGTCCTTTCCTTAATGCTTCAAGCGCAGCAGGATCCGGTCACAATCCAGACGCTCACCTTTGATTCCATCAGCACCCGTAGAGGCGTATTCAGCTTTCCGGATGATAGCCAAACCTGGCGAAAAATTCTAATGGTCCAGACACTCAAATGTGATCCGGCAACCAAGCAGGATGGCTATGATTACTTGACCTATAATAAGGTCTATCATCAGACCGGAAATATGGACTCTACCGCGCTGACCCATCCCCTCTTTCTGGAAGGTACAGTAGCTACACCATCTGTTGATTTACTTCAGACACCAATCTATGATCGGCAGGTGATGGCATTTCAGGCTCCCGTTTTACAACATGTTGGAGCCAGTCAAACGACCATTATTTTTCCGGGCGTTGCGGATCAATTGTATATCCCTTTACCTGAATCATCTTCCAGCGCGCGTTTGCAAGCCATATATACGGCGTCAGAGCTGCAGACAGGAGGGTTAATTGCGGGCCCTATACGTCAACTGGTCTGGCAGGATGATCATCCGGAGGCCACTTTTTTCCTGACAATTCGCATGGCGCATACGGCGGCCACGAAAGCAGATCAGGTTTTGGAAGAAACGTGGACGACGGTGATGGCCCAGCCCTGGACCACCATCGGCGAGGTTGATAGTCTGTTGTTTAATACCCCATTTCTCTGGAATGGAACGTCCAATATTCTGGTTGACATCTCTTTTGATCAACCCAAAGATCAACCGTTTTTTGCCCTGAAGGGCGGAGATGCAAATGCAGAAATGGCCTCTTTGCGTCTGGGGTCAGATGGCTACCTGAATTTTAATGGGAATAGCTATCTCAGTCTACCCGAAAATCGATTGGATCAGTTGAAGGATGAGATCACCATTTGTTTTTGGGCAAAAGGTGGAGAGGAACAACCCGTTAATGGGTCCATTTTAGAGGCAGTCGATGCAGAAGGCCGTCGCGTCCTCAATATTCATTTCCCATGGAGCAATGGTCAGATCTACTGGGATGCCGGAGATGGAGCCAATTATGACCGGATCAACAAGCAGGCTGTGGAAACTGACTATAAAAATCAATGGAATCATTGGGCATTTGTGAAGAATGCCTCCACGGGTTCAATGAAGATCTATCGTAATGGACAGCTTTGGCACAGTGGTACTGGAATGACAAAATTGATTCAGTCGATTACCAGTTTTACGCTTGGTAAAGGACTGACGTATGACGGACCCTATTATGGATCTGTTGATGAACTGATGGTCTTCAAAAGAGAATTGCCTGTAGATCAAATCAGGGAACTGATGCAATACAAATTGGGTCCGTTTTCCCCCTCATATGATGATCTGATCTATGGATCAGGATTTAATGTACAAGCTAGCGCATATCCAAATCTTGTGGAACCTCAGGAAGGCGCAACTTCATTCGGACCGGTTAAATGGGTCGGTAGACAGGGCAAGGATCTACGTTATGCGGAAAATCCATTTATTTCCAGGCCTACACTAGGATTTGTACAAGGCGATTACGATTTATATTCTGTAAATGACACATTGCATATCCTGCAACCTCATCCACTAACCAGCATTGTGACGTTTGCTATTGCTGACCATAAACCGATAGGTATCGATACGATCCATGGATGGCAAGCATCCATGTCGTATATCTATGATCCTGCTGGTATGGCTATAGACTCGGTTGCTGTTGGTGGCGGCTTGTCGTGGACGAATATGGACCTGAATTATTTCTCCTTTCCATTTGAAGTGATCGACGAATATGAGATTGGCAGATACATCACGCCTTACGGGATTGGATTGAGCCTCGGCGATGGATTTTCCTGGGTTTTTGATGTAACAGATTATGCGGCAATTCTCCAGGATCAGGTTGATTTGAGTGCCGGGAATCAACAGGAGTTAATCGATTTGAAATTCATCTTTTATCCAGGTACACCTGCACGGAAAGTGGAGCGAATCGATCGATTGTGGGGTGGATTGAAATCTCACAGTTATAAAAATCTGGATGATGATGTAGCCTTGCCTCCAACTACAATTGACCTGGACCCGGCAGCAACCTCATTTAAAGTCAAAACCAGAATCACAGGCCATGGACACAACAGTAATGATGGCAACTATCCTCATTGCTGCGAGTGGAAGAACAATACACACACCTTGCATGTCAACAATCAGAAAGTAGCAGACTGGCATGTCTGGCAAACCCATGACTGTGCATTGAACCCGGTTTTTCCACAAGGTGGCACCTGGCCTGGTGCCCGAGAGGGTTGGTGCCCTGGGGATCTGGTTAAGGAGCATGAATTTGAAATTACAAATTTCATCAGTGGACCTACAGCAACGCTGGACTACAGCATTACCCCAGTTCCCGCCAACAACCTGGGGATGGGCGGAGGAAACTATGTCATGGATATGCAATTGATCCAATATGGACCATGGTCACACCAGGTAGATGCGGAGATCTATGATATCCTTGCTCCGTCAAGTGTGCAGTATTATGATCGATTGAATCCAATGTGTCATGATCCACAAGTTGTAGTCCGCAATAGCGGTGCAAATACGATTTCCAGCATTGTCTTGAACTATAGTGTTGCTGGTGGCACTTCACAATCGTATGAGTGGACTGGCAATTTGTCTCCGGATGGTCGGGTTGCTGTCAAATTACCAATTCCCTCTTCTTCATTTTGGGTCGGGGATGGAAGTAATCTATTTGAAGTATCTATCGGCGGAGTGAATAATGGTCTGGATGAAAATGCTGAAAATGACACAATGAGCTCCTTATTTGAGATCCCCAAATCATACAAAACAGGGACCCGTTTCAGACTGCAAACAAATAATCGCCCGACGGAAAATAGCGTCAAGGTATGGGATGCGCAAGGGAATATTGTCTTGAATCAAGGCGGATTTGAAGCAAACAAGAAATATGATTTCAAAATGGATTTTCCAGATGGATGTTATACGATTGAGCTTTTGGATGCAGGAGATGACGGACTTTCGTATTGGGCAGATCCAAATGCGGGTAATGGTTATTTTCGACTTTTGGCACCAACAATTGATGCAATACTGGCTTATTTCGAACCGGAATTCGGTCGTTCAATCCGATTCTCATTTGTGTTGGGTATGCTATCCGATCAGGAGGATGTAGATGGCGAACAACCGATGGTGTTTTTCGGTCCGAATCCGGCAGTTGATCGATTGGAAATACAGACTGCCGGACTGAGTGGCCCGGCGGAGCTAACGATCTTTGATGCGATGGGAAGAGCTGTGTTACAGCAAAAAGTCCAGTTGCCAATGAGTGAAAATGTCGCTCTGCCTGATCTGACTTCAGGTATCTATTTGCTGCGATTGCGTCAGGATCAATGGCAACATCAGGAGAAGGTCATCATTCAACGACCATAATTAGTAATCGCATATTGATTCACCCCGCTCTATTTCGGAGGTGAATAGACACGTCTGAAAAAGGAAAAGGGCCGCGACCATACCCCCCAGTTTGGTGCGACCCTTTTTCCATCTTGACATTATTCATCGACGGATCAACAGATCCATTTCTTCCATTTTGGCCTCATGAAGTCTGGCCCAGGCTTTTTTGTACTGTTCGTACCGACCGTAGTCGGCATAAATCAGTGTTTCACCACCGTAGAGATGCAAGAGAATCCGATACCGGACCTGACCTTGACGGTGTGCGAAATCGGTGATAAAATTCACGATCTCACTGCCATTTATCTTTCTTGCCTGACTCATGGGTTATTCGAGGCTAGCCTCGTAAGGAGATAGGCAAGAATGGTTCCAACTTTTTCCGGAGAGCTGATTTATTTTTGAAAAAAATGACAGAATGGGCAGGAATACCTGCCGACTTTGGCCGGATTTTTTGTCAATTTGGCATGGATCAACGGATGGCACCGGCTTTGTGCTGATTGGAAAAAAAGCGTAAACCATGCAAAAAGGACAGATCTCGGTACAGACTGAAAATATCTTTCCCATTATCAAGAAGTTTCTCTATTCCGACCATGAGATCTTTCTTCGGGAATTAGTATCCAATGCCGTAGATGCTACGACCAAGTTGAAAGCTCTTGCTTCAAGAGGGGAGGTGAAAGGAGAAGTTGGAGATCTGACAATTGATATCCTTCTTGACAAGAAAAAGAAAACACTGACTATTCGCGATCGGGGTATTGGGATGACTGGGGAAGAGGTCTTGAAGTATCTCAATCAAGTTGCGTTTTCAAGTGCCACAGAATTCCTTGAAAAATACCAGGATGAGAAGATCATCGGTCATTTTGGATTGGGTTTCTATTCTTCATTTATGGTTGCCGAAAAAGTAGAGGTTCATACCCGATCTTGGAAGGAAGAAACGGGTACTCGCTGGATTTGTGATGGCAATCCGGAATATGAAATTGGTGAAGATGCCAAGTCAGAACGGGGTACAGATATCATTCTGCACATCGGCAAGGAGAATAAAGAATTCCTGGAAGAAAACCGGATTCAGGCTTTGTTGGACAAGTACTGCAGGTTCCTTCCTGTGACCATCCGATATGGCAAGAAGAAAGAGACTGAATGGGTAGGTGAAGGTGAGGATCGCAAGTCTGTCGAAAAGGAAGTGGACAATATCATCAATGATTCTGCACCACTCTGGAAGGAACAACCCACTGAATTGAAGGATGAAGATTA
Organism: Lewinellaceae bacterium; assembly: GCA_024642625.1. GTDB lineage: Bacteria > Bacteroidota > Bacteroidia > Chitinophagales > Saprospiraceae > JAGNXB01. The sequence goes on along the minus strand of JAHEAU010000066.1, from coordinate 2,950 downwards.
TCTGGCATTCTATCAGAAATTGCATCCGTATAATCCAGATCCGTTATTCTGGATTCATTTAAATATTGATTACCCGTTCAATCTGACCGGCATACTGTATTTCCCGCGATTGAAAAATGGGATTGAAAATCAGAAGAACAAGATCCATCTTTACAGCAATCAGGTTTATGTGACCGATGAAGTACGCGAGATCGTACCGGAATTCTTGACCTTGTTGCATGGCGTCATCGACTCACCTGATATCCCGTTGAATGTTTCCAGGAGTTACTTGCAGAGTGATTCCAATGTGCGGAAAATCAATGGATACATCACAAAAAAGGTCGCTGAAAAGCTTGGCAAGTTATTCAAGTCGGACCGAGAGGGGTACACTTCAAAATGGTCAGATATCGGTGTTTTTGTGAAGTACGGGATGCTATCAGAAGAAAAATTCTATGATGCTGGACAGAAGTTTGCATTATTGAAAAATCTGGAAGGGGAGCACTATACCATTGAAGAATATCGCGACAAGGTCAAGGACATACAGACCGATAAGGACAAGCGAATCGTCATGTTGTACACTGCCCAGCCCAAGGAGCATTTCGCTTATATTGAAGGTGCCAAGGCAAAAGGATATGATGTTCTGGAGTGTGATCAAATGATCGATAATCATTTTATTCAGCATCTCGAACAAAAGATGCCGGAATTGTCATTCAAGCGGGTGGATGCAGATACGGTCGACCAGTTGATCCAGAAAGACGAACAGCAGGAGTCGGTTTTGTCAGAAGCAGAACAGGAGAAGATCAAAGACATCTTTACTGGAGTGTTGGGTGAAAAAAGTCATGCAACAATACAGATGAAGGCACTTTCTCCTGAAGACCAACCAGTATGGATAACAAAACCTGAATTTATGCGTCGGATGATGGAAATGCAGTCTATGCAAGGCATGGGTGGAATGGATTTTCCGGATACCTGGCAATTGGTAGTCAATACGAATCATCCGTTGATTGCGAAAAAGTTGACAAATCTTGAATCAGCAGATGAAAGCGCTTCTTTTGCGACCTACCTCTATGATCTCGCACGCCTCAATCAACACATGTTGAAAGGAGAGGACTTGTCCCGATTTGTAAAGAAATCGTTAGATATGGTCGGATAATCATCATTTATGGTGATTTATTGGCTTTTGAGAGCCCATGCCATTGCGACTATGGCATGGGTTCTCTTACTTTGTAGTCTACCCCAAACCAATGTCAGATCCCATCCTTGCATTTATCACTGCGTTTACCCTTGTTTATTTTGCCATTCCGTCAATCATTAATGTTGCACGGAAGAAGCATTTGATGGATGAGCCTAATGATCGTGGTGCTCACTCTGAAAGTGTGCCGACACTTGGAGGAATAGCTATTTTCGCTGGTGTCCTTTTTTCTGTCGTGATGTGGACACCCTTTCAGGTATTTACCGAATTGCAGTATATCCTGTGTGCATTTATCATTCTTTTCCTGATCGGTGTCAAGGATGATCTGGACCCTATAAGTCCCTGGAAAAAACTGATTGGGCAAATCATAGCTGCATCCATTCTGATATTCAAGGCAAATATCATGTTTACAGGATTGCATGGTGTGTTTGGAATTGAGGAATTGCCTTATTGGTTGTGTGTCTTGTTCACATTGTTTACCATTTTGGTCATTATCAATGCCTTTAATCTTATCGACGGAATTAATGGCCTTTCTGGAAGTACGATTGTATTGATCAGTTTGACACTTGGCGGGTGGTTTTACATCGTCGACAGAATGGAGTTAACCATTCTTGCCTTGAGTCTTGCAGGTGCAACCATTGGTTTTTTGAGATACAATTTTACGCCTGCTAGAATATTCATGGGGGATACCGGGTCGTTGTTTTTGGGTGCGACTTGTTCTGTTCTAATTATTCAATTTGTTGAATTACAGGGCAGTCTTTCTGCTGGCCGGTTTGTCTTTCACTCTGCTCCTGCCGTTGCAATCGGGATCATGATCTTGCCATTATTTGACACGTTGCGTGTCTTTTGCATTCGGATGAGTCAGCGCAAATCACCGTTTCAGCCAGACAGAAATCACATTCACCATCTCGTGATCGATGCCGGATTCTCGCACATGCAGGCCACAGGTATTTTGGTCCTGACCAATGTAGCCTTCATATTGATGGTCACCATGTTGGATACGATCGGCAGTATTCCCTTGATCCTCCTCAGTATGGGGCTGGCGTTGATCCTGACCAACTCACTTCGTCATATTGCCCAACGGAAACAACAAAAAATGCACGAACTCAAATTGGGCTTTTCCGAGGAAAAGACCCCAACTGAATCCCATGAACAGGTCCATGAATATCACTAATCTAATCCTGGTCTTTCTTGGAGGTGGCATTGGTTCGGTACTTCGATATGGGATCAGTTGGTGGACACCTGAGTCAGCAGGTTTTCCATGGGCGACGTTCTGGGCAAATATGTTGAGCTGCATCTTGATTGGCATTCTCTTGGTCATCGTGCCTGTGATTTCCGAATCATCACGGCTGCTTTTGGTTACTGGATTTTGTGGAGGATTATCCACCTTTTCAACTTTTAGCAGAGAAACTATGCAGTTAATGCAACGGGGGGAATGGTTGATAGCGGGTACGTATGTACTTGCAAGTGTTGTTGTCGGATTGATCGCCGTATACCTGGCTTGGGCTGTATTGCAAGATAATGCTTGAAAGAACCTGTGCCTGGGTTAGAATAGCCCAGACCAAAGGAGCCTTTCTGATTAAGCAGATTGGAGGGGAGGGGTTAAGGAGTCGAGGAGATTTTCATTACAAAAAGTGACAAAATTTTCGAAGTAAGTTCCTAGTACGTGATTTTGAGCGATGTTGATTTTGCCTTCGCCTGGCAGGTTAAAATATATCCATCCTCGATCTCACTTTTATCCAGGGCAGGGGCAAAATCCATGATGACTTCGCCTTCATC
>JAHEAU010000065.1 GCA_024642625.1 Lewinellaceae bacterium | reverse complement strand
AGCTGAAGCAAGCCCCTTACCGATCATCATCTACAACGTGCCCAGCCGCACGGCTGCCAATATTGCAGCAGAAACGACGCTTCGCCTGGCCCATGAATCACCTAAGTTCATTGGTATCAAAGAGGCCTGTACGGAACTGAAGCAAGGGATGCGGATCCTGAAACATCGGCCAGAAGGGTTCAGGGTTTGGTCTGGGGATGATCCAACCAGCCTGGCACTTATGGCTGCTGGAGCAGACGGGGTGATTTCGGTGATTGGCAATGCATTGCCCCAGGCATTTGGTACTTTAGTACAGGCAGCATTGGAGGATGACTTTGTTCGTGCCAGGCATTACAACAATCTGCTTCTAGACCTGCACCATTGGATATATATTGATGGGAACCCTGCAGGCGTCAAGGGTGCCCTGGAATTGTTGGGCATTACAAATAGAGAAGTTCGCCTGCCATTGGTTTCGCTTAGCACAGAACATCTCCAGAAGTTGCGAGAGGAGATGGTTCAAGCCGGACTATTGGCCTGATCGCTCAGCTACGAGGTCCTGGCCCATCATGCGACGCCACAGATTCTGAAAATCTTTCCCCATATCCCGATTGTCGGGCTGTTTTTGTTTTGCTTCCATTCCGTTTTCTCCGGGAGTCAGGATAAATGAAAAGATGAACCGATCTTCAATTGGTCCGTCTCCTCCAAAGGTGCCATATCTCAAGTCATTAAACTGATATGTACCATTTGCTAAAGGAATTACATAATAATAGCCGTTGGTAAACCATCTGAGGATGCGCATGGCGTGATCATCCGGAGCAGCATCAGATACTGTTTGCTGGCGAGGTAGTGTCTCAAATTCCTGTATTAGTGGTTCAGAATCAAGCAATGAATACGTGCCCAGGTAATAAGTCGAATCGGATTCGGCAGTTCCACTCCAGAGTAGATTGTTAAAAATCGTCGGTGAAGTTGTAAACCGGTTTGTTTCAATCCCTCGAGCTGCAAAACTGTCAGCAAAGACCTTATCAATGTGGAGTTTGTTAAATGAACATAACATCAAATATCCGGTGCTCCAAACTAATCCGGCGATGTTGACTCGGCGACGAAGTCGACTGTCTCTGGCCATAGTAGCTGCCAGGGTAACTGCAGCTAAAAATGGAAACGTGTAGATTGGATCGACAATGGCAACCACATTGAATGCCACACGGTAATCTGAAAAAGGAACGAAGAGTTGTGTGCCATATGCTGTAAACGCATCGAGCAGAGGATGTGTAAATATCGCCCAGAAGAAGAGCTTGACCCAATCCTTGTAATCAGCATGAAGGGGGGAGGGCACGCTCATAATATAACTTCGTCGCCAATGCCTGACCAGCAACACCCCGATACCAATGCAAATCACTGCGACCAAAGCGATTATAAAAATGGATGCACTTTTGAACAAAAAGAGGATTCCAGAGACCAGCAGGGTATAGAACAATATCCATACGGCAACATTCGCCCACCGGACGCGGGAACGCTGATGCAATCCCGATACATAATACCTGTCAGTCAAATATCCAAAAAAGAATGGAGCGACTAGAGCAAAGAGGATGGAGTGGGAAAGGCCGCGGTGGACAGCTAGCGCATCAATCTCGTTCATCCATAGCCTGGCAAATACATCCAGATCAGGAATGGTTGCGGCCACAGCACCCCACATCATTGCTTTATTACCGATCTTCCGACCGAGAACCAATTCGCCTACTGCCGCTCCTAGCGTGATCTGGGTCAGAGAATCCATATTGAGTTCAATTCAAATCCGAAGATACAAGGTGTCCTGTCCTGAACAAGATGGACGAAAAAAAGTTAACTCATTAGAATAAACTGGGCCACCTTTGCCATCCATTTCCAGGTTGGTTCCTGTTTTCAAGAGAAGGAAATATAGTCCATTGACCCACGGTCAGAAGATTCGTACCTTCGCGATTCTTCATTTTTCAATACAAAACAATAGAAGTTAAGCATGCGAATAGGTGTATATATAGATGCATATAATATTAGTTTGAACGGCGGATATGCCATGCGATACGATATTTTGCGGGATTTTATCCTTCAGGAAGGAATGGGTCTTCGAATGAATACGTACATGGTTTTTGATGAAGAACGCGCCGAAGAGGATGTTGACTACAGAGAAAAACAATTTGGATATTTCAGTGTCTTGCGGTCGTTTGGATACAAGGTGATTACCAAGCCCGTTCGTCGATACAAGAATGAAGTTGGTGATTGGGTAACCAAAGGGAATGTGGATATTGAAATGGCTGTAGATATGTTGACGCAGTCTCGCAATCTGGACAAACTTATCCTCCTGACGGGTGACGGCGATTTCATCCGCGCAGTGAGTACTGTACAAGGTCAGGGGTGTCGGGTCGAATTGATTGCCTTTCGGAATATTTCCCGTGACCTGATGAATGAAGTAGACCTCTTTACTTCTGGCTTCTTGATCCCCAATTTATTACCGACAGCAAATCAGGATCAGGACGCTCTGTCTTGGGGGCAGGAAAATTCACGCGTACGTGGGGTTTGTTATAATCGGGATGAGGGATATGGCTTCCTTCGATACTTGGATCTGGAATACCAAAATCGGGAAATTTTCTTCCATTATTCTCAATTACCTCGTGGATATCATGTCCGTCTGGATGATATTTTCGAGTTCACGATTGTGCCCAATCTCAAGCGTGATGGCCTGATGGCCATAGATATGGAACTGATCCGTTAGAAGCACCAGCCGCCTGCAGCCACCAAGGCATCAGAAATTTTATGCCGCTCTGATTTAATATTCACAGGTGGGTATTTGACAAAGCGCTTCAATCCCAGGAGAAAGGTCTTCTGGAGGTCGCCGCTCGTAAACGAGACGATGGCATCTGTAGCCGATTTCTGCATTCGCGCAGTTGAATCATGCAAGTATACCTGGAGCATACTATCATAGATTCCTCTCGGTTGGGTAGTCGGCAATCCGTCGAGCCTTCGAACACGCAAATAGAGTGATTCAGCCAGGAAGGTATCGATCATCATATCTGATACATTCATCACCACTTCCTGCTCTTCCTTTAGGTTGAGGGTGCCTTCCATTTGCATTTTAGCAGCTCCTCCGGCCACCATCAGGATGATTTTCTTGAAGTCCTGAATCGCTTTTTTTTCTGCTGCATATTCGCCTTCAAGAGTTTCAAAGCCAGGCATACTGGCCAGTTCTTTTTGAACTGCCCATGCAGGTGTGGTAATATCCAGTGCCCCTTTCATAGCCCGTCTGAGCAGCATGTCTACAATGAGCATGCGGTTGATTTCATTGGTTCCTTCAAAGATTCGATTAATGCGGGCATCGCGATATGCCCGAGAAGCAAGGGCCTCCTCAGAAAATCCCATTCCGCCGTGGATTTGGACATTTTCATCAACCACATAATCCAATGATTCCGATCCAGCCACTTTCAAAATGGAACATTCAATAGCGTATTCCTCAGCAGCGAGTAAGGTGGCTTCAGCAAATGTTTTTCCCTCTGCCATGCGAGCTGCTTTGGCATCCTGGATCAAATCCGAAATGCGATACAACGCACTTTGTACAGCAAATGTCCGGATGGTCATTTCAGCCAGTTTGTGCCGGATCGCCCCAAATGAAGATATTGGTTTGCCAAACTGCATTCGCTCATTTGCATATTTCACGGACATGCTGATAGCGGATTGACTGCCTCCACAGACCATAGCACCCAATTTGAAACGTCCAATATTCAATGCATTGAATGCGATCAAATGTCCCTTGCCAATATCGCCAAGGACACGGTCAACTGGAATAGATGCATTCTCGAAAAAGACCATTCTTGTCGAGCTGCCGTGAATACCCATTTTATGCTCTTCCTCGCCCAGTGTGATACCAGGATTATCCCGTTCGACAATAAATCCGGTGAATTGTTCCCCATTGATCTTTGCAAACACGATGAACAGATCAGCAAATCCCGCATTGGAAATCCACATCTTCTGGCCGTTCAATAGATAGGACGTTCCATCTGCTGAAAGATCCGCACGGGTCTTTGCAGCAAGTGCATCTGAACCCGATCCAGGTTCAGTGAGGCAATAAGCTGCTTTGAGTTCGCCACTGATTAAGCGGGGCAGATAATTCTGCTTTTGGGCTTCTGTTCCAAAATAAAGGATAGGCAACATGCCAATCCCTGTATGGGCAGCAAGTGAAACGGTGATGGATCCTGCGGGGCCAAGTACTTCACTGATCAGGGTATTGGTGTTGGTATCCATCTCCATCCCTCCATATTCAGCTGGCATATGGCTCCCCAATAGCCCAATAGATGCTGCTTCCTCCATAATCGTTGCAGCGATTCCAGGCTCCTTTGCTTCAATGGCAGGCCACCTGGGTTTGATATTGTTTTCGATAAAATCGACAACTGTAGAACGCACCATCTGCTGCTCTTCGTTGAGCATCTCGGGACAAAAGGTGTCTTTCGGCTGACTTTCAGTGATTAAAAACTCGCCTCCTTTGAGAATGCGTGATGTGGAAGTGTCTGACATGGTGCGATTGATATTTGTCGATAATGCACCAATTTAAGGCAATCACCATGTGATGTGCAACTAATTAGCGAATTTTCGCTAATATTTTTCAATTGACCCCGCCAAGTTGACTCCCAAAGGGCCCTATTCTCGATTTAGAGGGATGTTACTCCACCGTCTTCCAGAATGGATTTCGGGATAAAATTACCGTCGACAAACAACCCGAATAGATTAATTCCCTTCATTGATTCATTGATAAGGAACTCACGGAATAGATGTTCATCCACTTTCATGGGATATGTTTCATCGAGGCGATCGACAAGGTAGGATTGGTCTTCTTTTATTCTGAGTTTCAATCCCTGGATGACTGCAGGATATTCACTGCGAAGCGGGTCACAGACTTGATCTTGTATCAACTGTTCAACAGCTTCTTTCCATCCATTGGATCCAGTATCGTCCCTAGCTTGAAAGGCGACCGAACGACCTTCCCCCAGGATGGCCCTAACCTGCCCACCTCCGGGATAGAAATAGCACGTCCCGTTCCAGGCTCCACCCGGATGGAGTGGGGGAGGTAAAGGTGCCTTCTTCCATGCATAATCTATTATGACGGCATATCGATCAGATTGCATGCCAAATAGCCAGGTTTGTCGGCTGAGAAGGTCAGTTTCGACCTCCTTTTCTTCTCGATGTAAGACGTGCCAGGAATCTTCTACTGACGGCCCTCCTTTCAGTGCGTCCTTGCGAATGGTGATTCCAGAAAAAATTAGCAGATTGGCCCATTCATCAGCTGTCAAGTCAACTCTGTGTCGAAATCCCCTGGCGGCGAGAAACAACCTGGCAAGAGTGCGTCGTATCGTAGTAATTGAAATGTTACCACCTGGGGTAGGTTGTAATGCCCGGACAAGACGAGCTGGCCCTGGCAGACGGTCATTCACCAATCGAGCTGCTGCATCTTCAAGAGTATTTGGAGAAGTCTCCAGCGCCGACTTCCATCCCATGCGGGTAAAGTCTGAAAGCCACTTTTCCAGAAAAGCATATCCCTTTTCCATCTCGTTAATCCGGGCTTCCGTGATCAATCGTGTTGACTTGGGGGGGTTGGGTATTTTTTTATTTTTTCTCTGGACAATCTGTTCTGGAATCCAGTCAGGTAATGGTTTGTCCTTGGCCGCTGACAGATGTTGCTCATGCCAGCCTTGCAAAAGAGCGATAGCATGGACACAAGGCTGTTCTCTTCCACTGCAGGTACATTCACTTGTCCGAGAGACGTTATTGATAACGACCCTGTAGACCAGTGATCCTTTTGTTCTGACTATTCCCCAAAGCCATGGGGCCGTCCATCCACTATCAATCCAGATTTTCGGTTTCAACCACTTGTCCAGGGATTTGACCTGCGCTGGTTTCGGAACTGATCCGAACCATTCAAGCCAGAGTTCAGACAATGGAGATAGAGGCGACATAAAGTAGGAGAAAAGCTTACTTGGTTTAACACAAGTTTAAGGTATATCATGAGAATCTCGAAACGGATAATCCCGATATTTGCTGTTCACAGTTTTTGAGAATGAGCCATCGTTTTCTTTTTGTTTCGGTTCCTGTTCTGACCCTGCTATCCTGGATTGCCTCTATGGGTACGATCTCTGCACAGTCAGAGGTGAATGTGTATAGTAAGTTTGAAGAATTGGCGCCTTTGTTTCAGCAAGAAAATGATACGACATACGTTGTCAATTTCTGGGCTACATGGTGCAAACCATGTGTCAAAGAGTTGCCTTTTTTTGAAGAAGCATGGCATGCATATTCTGGACATCCCGTAAAAATTATTTTGGTCAGTCTGGATTTTCCGAAGCAGATTGACTCGCGTCTGGTACCTTTTATTGACAAACACAACCTTCAGGCACAGGTCGTCGTATTAACTGATCCAGATGCGAATGCATGGATTCCTCAAATAGCCGATGACTGGTCGGGCGCTATTCCGGCAACACTTGTACGGCGGAATGGGGTTACCCGGTTTCTGGAGGGCGAGTTTGAAAGCCTGGAGGATCTCCATAGCTTCATTGATTCCTGTAACAACTAGATGAGTGATTTGTCTAATTCTTGAAAAACAACCAACTATGTCACGTTTTATGCTCTTAATAGGTCTTTTATTTTTCGCCGGTTTGACGGCTGAAGCAAATGTTGACCCAGGATACAAGGTGGGTGATAAGGCCACTGATTTCAAATTGAAGAATGTAGACGGCAAAATGGTCTCCTTGTCAGACTACAAGGATGCAAAGGGATTTATTATCATTTTCACCTGCAATCATTGTCCGTTTTCTATTGCCTATGAGGATCGCATTATCGACCTCCATCGCAAGTATGCCCCGAAGGGATACCCAGTCATTGCGATCAATCCAAATGACCCATCTGTTCAACCAGATGACAGCTTTGACGCTATGAAATCCCGTGCGTCTGAAAAAGGTTTTCCGTTTGCCTACCTGATGGATGAAGGCCAACGAGTTTACCCTCAATATGGAGCCACACGGACACCACATGTCTTTATTTTGGACAAACAACGTGTTGTTCAGTATATCGGTGCTATCGACGACAACCACAGTGATGCCGCTGCGGTTACCAAGCCCTATGTTGAGCAAGCAGTCGATGCGTTGCTAGCTGGTCGTGCTCCTGAAGAAACTTTTACGCGGGCTGTTGGGTGCACGATTAAAGCCAAGAAATAGGTCAAGAATTAGATCAGCTTTTCATTGTTCAGGCAACCCACGACAGTGGGTTGCCTTTTTTCATTGGTGTTTTCAAGCTTCTGCCTCAGAGAGTCTTAGGAAAGGTTATTGAGTTATTTCGAAAGTCGGATATCTAAAAATTTGATAGTTGGTTCCAACAGCGAAGCTCCAACCCCGAGTACTCGGGGCGAAGCACAAACTGTCAAACTGCCGATCATATTGGTTTGGCTGTTTGAAAGTTGGCAAGTTTGGGAGTTTGAAAAAGAATCCCAACAGCGCAGCCCCCCGCGTGCTAGGGATATGGGTTCGGTCAATTCCGTTTTAGATTTCACAAGGACAAGAGTTCAGGGATGAAACATCAGGGAGCTCAATCATCCAGTATGAGGTCAATAGCCCTCGGCTTTAGCCGGGGGAATAATAGTGAGCGGAAATGGGCTTTAGCCCCAACACAATCCAAATAGGTGACAAAATGTGAATTTGAGGTTATGAGTTTATAAGAAGGTCTGCGAGATTTCAAAACTAACCTGAAATGGAAAATGGATCTGTATTTCAGACGCCCCTTACCTATGACCGGTTACCTTTTACCCTATCTTACAGGAGCAAACCTTTCATTTTGTGGTAATCTGCCCCGAGTGCTCGGGGCAAACAGCAAACCTCTCAACGCCGCAAACTGGCTCGTTCGCGAATGGTCGTCGACAAAAAGAGGAATCCAATAATGAGACCAGAGATGAGTATATACATGGTAATCTGTTGCTGGAACGCCTACAAATTATGTCCCTTCTTTATGAAAGTCAAGGGAAAGGACAACAAGTAAACAGTCTGACTCTAAATAAGTTACTGGGTATTTAGATATATAAGTATCAGTCTATCTGAAGTGTATATCCTGGTTCTACACTTTGCTAAGGGTGTAAAAAAAGCACCTGTCATTTGACAGGTGCTTTTATTTTTTCTAGAAACAGGTACTTCGATAATGAAGCTAAACAATGATTACTTCATCGCACCCTCGTTGGCGTTATTGTAACGCTGAGTAACTTCGTTCCAATTGACGACATTCCAGAATGCTTCAATGAACTCATTCCGGCGGTTCTGGTAGTGGAGATAGTAAGCATGCTCCCAAACATCAAGACCAAGTACAGGGGTGCCTTTTTTCTCGGCAATATCCATCAAGGGATTATCCTGGTTGGCGGAAGAAGTGATGAACAGTTTGTCATTGGCATCGGTACACAACCATGCCCAACCAGATCCGAATCTTGTCATAGCTGCCTTGGAGAATTCATCCTTAAAATTGGCAAAGGAGCCAAAATCGCGATCGATCGCTTTGCGGATATTGGTCTGAGCAGATGGTTCACCACTACCATTCGGCGTCAGTACTTCCCAGAACAGACAATGATTGTAAAAACCTCCCGCATTATTTCGTACGGCGGTCGAGTAGGACGAAATTGAACCAAGAATGTCTTCAATTTTTTTACCTTCTCCGGGTGTTCCAGCCAGTGCATTGTTCAGGTTGTTGGTATATCCCTGATGATGCTTGGTGTAGTGGATTTCCATAGTACGCGCATCGAAATGAGGTTCGAGCGCATCGTATGCATAAGGGAGTTTTGGAAGTTCAAAAGCCATAGGGGTCGATATTTTAACGTTTGACAAATATACAATCGAAACAGGTCACCGGATCGAAGGTTCACGGGAATGCCATGTTGTTACTGAATGATTTTGGTTGGACTTCGCAGGATTGATTGAGTTAATTTCATGGAGGGTTGGGCAGCATTCTGTCTGAATTTACTCTCTCCTTCCTATAAACCTGATGATATGCGTGTAGGCCATCTAATTCTTTTCCTTATCGTTCTTCTAAGCGTTAATGACCTGAATGCTCAGGTTTATATTTCTGGGCCAACAGAGGTATGTGGAGGTTGTTATACTTATTCAGTAGACCAGCAAAGTTCGCAAATACTGACAGGGTGGACACTCTACTACAATGGCTCCACAACGATCAAGGACACCCTCAATCCTATAGTTATCTGTTTTGATTCCCTGGACTATGGCCTTTATACACTTACAGCATCAACAATAAATGGATCAGTGGGCCAATTACAGATTTACAATTCTTCACCTCAACCTATATTTCTATTTTCATTCGGCAGTACGTATTGTCCTAATTCAGGAGGAAACTGTGAGCAGGTATGTGCGGGTACTGAAGTCAGTTATAGCGTAGAAGTGCCCAGCCAAACGCCTATTACCTACAATGTTTCAGGTGGCACAATTGTCAATCAGAACGGAAACGAAGTCACTATTCTCTGGAGTGAACCTGGGCAGGGATTTCTGGAGGCCTTCTCCTCTGACCCCTGCTTTTGGCCTGCGTCTATCTGCATCGAGATCCTGTCTATTCCAGATGCCCTCATTGGGGTCAATGGAATATTCGCTCCGGATACGTTAGAGGTTTGTGCCGGGGCAAAGATCCCTTTTGATGATCTCAGTCAACCTGCTGCAAAAACCCAATGGGCCATTTCAGACGGCAGGTTGAGCCAGGAAAAAAATCCACTTATATCGTTTGACTCACCAGGCGAATTCACTATTCAACTTATTGAGAGTAGCGGTTGCGATTGTGCGGACACAGCGAGCATCGTTGTTCGGGTCCTGCCCAGTGCAGTGCCCAATCTAGACTGTATTGGCACTGTCTGTCCGGGAGAGCGTGTCACGTACAGTACCGCTTCTGGTTGTACCTATACCTGGGTGGTATCTGCGGAAGGAAACGTTACATCTGGAGGTGGAGCCGGTGACAACGAGGTCACTGTTCAATGGAATGCTGGTCCAGATGGAACGATCAGTCTGTTGACCACTGGTTGCGGAGCCGGTTGTGCAGAACCTGCAGTATTCCAGATTCCGGTCATGGATGGTAATGCACCCATTGAAGGGCCAGCCACCGTTTGTAAAGGAAGCGAAGCGACCTATTCGGTCATCCCATATCATGGCACCGAATATACATGGTCTATTTCGCCTGGAGCTACCCTTGTATCCGGACAAGGAAGTAACCAGATCCTGGTCGAATGGCCGAATAAATCCAGCATTAATAGTGGTTGGGTCAAAGTCGATTATACCAACTGTAGTCAGGGTTGCGATGGAAGTGCCCAAAAAAATATTGTACTGACCACCCCATTTCACATTGATGGTCCACTGAAAGGTTGCCTGGATGCATCCATGCAATTCAATGCATTAAAGGGATTATTGCCTGTGAATTGCACGTGGAAAGTCCTGGACCCAAAAGGAGCAGTCGTGAAAAATGGAGTCGGCACCACTGATGTCTTTACCTATGATGCTGTTCATGGAAGTGGAAGTTTTACAGTCATCGCCATACAGCCTGACCCCAATTTGACGTGCAATTCGGAATACCGGTGGGGTTTTCGCATCCTGGATCCACTGCCTGTTGCTGACAGTATCACGGGTCCCGAGCTGGTTTGTCCCGGAGATGCCTACACCTATGTCGGGCACACCTCACAATCCCAATACGATCTGGTTTGGACAGTTTATAATGATGGACAACAAAGCAAAACTGCACTCGACCAAATGGTCGTCACCTGGGCAGTTTCTGGTGGTCCCTATCAACTCGAATTGCGTCATCAACTGCGTTCGGAACCAGGATGCCTGTCTGATCCTATAGCCATGACCGTCCTCCCATTTACAACCGGAACAATCTCCGGTGATCCGGAGGTTTGTCTGGGAGAAATTGCAGAATATGCACTAGCACCAAATTTGCCAGAGCTATCAATTTCCTGGAGCATTCAGCCGAAGAGCGCCGGTGTACTGAGGGAAAGTAACATACCTGGAAAAACAGAAGTCCAATGGCTGCAGGCCGGAAACGCGATCTTGCAAGCGGTTGTTTGTGGTGTGCAGGTGCAACTGCCGGTCCTTGTCCACGACTTGCCACAGCCCACAGTTGTTCATCCGGCAGGTGTTTGTTTGGGCGGACAGGCTTCGGTGTCGACATCCCAGGCTTATGTTTCCTATATATGGTTTAATCAATCAGCAGGTGTGGCCAGTACCAGTGCCACACCTGACCTGGAGCCTGATACCTGGCTACTCGGTGTGGAGGATAATTATGGTTGCCGCGATACGGTTTCCTTCACCATGGTCGAATGGCCTCTTCCGGAAATCACCTTGTCCAGTCCGGACCCGCATGGGTTCTGTCCGGCAAACGGAGAACTGCCGCCGATCTTATACACACTGATTGATGATATTGGTTACCAATTGTCCTGGTATCTGGATAATTCTTATATCCTTTGGGCAAAGGGGCAGACAGCAACGGGTTCCCAGTTTGGAACTTATCATGTTGTCGCCACAGATCAAAATGGATGTACGAATACGTCCAATAAAGTAGTGGTCTTCGAATATTGTGATCCTAATGGTGTGTGTAATGGAAATTGTACCTGCAATAAGGTGCCTTGTCCAGAGGTTAGTCTGAATATTATCCCTGGTGCCTATTGCAATGAACGCAGTTATTCGGCAACATCTTCTGGTCCGGCGCTTGCGAATGGATTTTGGAGGGTCTATGATATTAACCTCCCTAGTCCTGTGCAGATCAATGGGGATAATATCAACTATTTATACCCCAAAGCTGGATATTATACCTTGTATTATGGCGCAGATGTCGGTGGAAAGTTCTGCGACGGAGCCTTTATTGATACTATCCCAGTGAGTGCTGATTTTTTTGTGACTTCTGTTTGTGACGGACAGGTTATGTCGTTTACTGACCGAAGCACCTATTTACCCAAATTCAGTATTACCGATTGGTCATGGGATTTTGGTGACCCACCATCCGGTGGTTCAAATACCTCCACAGACACTCATCCTGACCATATCTTTACTTCAGCAGGTATCTATACCGTTACACTGACCATCACCTCCAGCACAGGGTGTAATTCGCGGATTTCACGCCAGGTACTTGTCAGGCAGAATCCGACGCTTTCCATTAGCGGACCCTCTTCGATCTGTGAGAAAGTGGGGACAAGTTGGGTTGGTAGCAGTCCAAATCAAATCGTTGACTGGTCATGGAACTTTGATGATCCTTCATCCGGTGCATCGAATATCATTGGGCTCGTTGAAGCACTTCATGTATTTGAAACCCCTGGAGCATTAGATGTCTCACTTACGGTGATGGATGAATTTGGCTGTTCGAACAGCACGAATCACCCGATCCAGGTGAATGCAAATACATTGGCCGGATTGATCCAATACAGTTCTCCCCTTTGTGAAGGTGTTTCAACAACCCTGCATTTTGACGGAGGGGGCAACCAATTTGCCTGGTCGCACGGGGCAGTCGGAAATGATCCCCTTGTTTCGGATGCTGGTGCATATGCATTGACAGTGACGGATAATTTAGGTTGTCGATTTGAAGCCATCCCTGCCATCGTTGAATTGTTCCCTGAACCAGCAGGTCTGATCCGGGCCATTGAAAAGAACGATTATGGGGTGGTATCAGCAATTCACTATGATTATTTCCAATCCTGCTACGGAGAGCCAGTCCTCTTGAGTCTCGAATTGCAAGCCAATTACAATGTGGTTTGGAATACTATGTCGACTGATAAGGCATTAGAATTTTCAGAGGATAGAGGTAATGCGCTGCCTGTTGGCACACATGTATTTACAGTTGTATTGACAGACCCTGCGACAGGTTGCACTGCCCAGATTGGCCCCATGACAGTTGACGTCAAGCCATTGCCTGTAAAACCATTGATCGCATTTGATGGTCCGGCTCCATATTGCGCATTTGCCGGAGAGATCTTGCGTGTCCAAAATATCAAAGCAGGCATCACTTATACCTGGACGACGCAGCAGAATGGCACCTTTATTCAGGTGAATTCACCAGGCGACTATAGTGTCCGTGCGATAGATCAGTTTGGCTGTAAAGCAGAAAGTGATCCTAAGACCTTGAATGAATCCCCATCCACATTGCTTGCACCGGATGGATGCCACCGCGGTTGCAAACCAGACACATTGTGTATTGGCACACCAAGCTGGTTGGCTTCCTGGCAGTGGGTGCTTGATGGCACACCCGTTCCCTTGCCACAAGGCCAGGCATCCATGCTGCCGATCGATCAAAGTGGATCCTATTCGTTGCAGTTGGTACATCAGAATGGATGTTCAGCAGACAGTGATCCTTTTTCTATGGATCTGTATGATGGCATCAGCCAATTCGGCGGAAATGTCTGGTTTGATGTCAACAACAATGGAATCATCGACGGTGCAGATACATTGGTGCCCAATATCAAGATCCAGTTATGGGATCCGAACGGTGTACTTGATGAGACCTTGACACTGCCCGGATCTGGTTATACATTCCCGGATGTACCCGGCCTTGGGGATTTTGTCCTGCATGTTGATGAAACCAATTTGCCACCATCCTGGAGTACGGTCTGGCAGGATAGCTTGCTGAGTGTCATCAGTTGTGATCAGGTGTTGACCACGGATATTCTCTTGCAATATGCTTGTCAAACGATCAATAAATCAGTGACCCTCAAGGTTTGTCCTGGCGAGACGATCACTTATGCTGGCGATGTGCTTTCAGTTGGAGCGATCAAAGATTATACATTTACAACTGCAAAGGGGTGCGACTCACTGGTGGCAGTTACAGTCCTGGCTCACCCTGACTTTGCATGGCAGATCCTGGTTGACAGTACCTGTGCCGGTCAAACAACCGGAGCAGTAGCAGTGACACCTGCAGGCGGAAATACGAGTCCCTTGGAATTCAGTCTGGATGGGGTTATCTGGCAGGCCGGTCCACAATTTAAAAACCTTGCATCCGGACAGGTGACCTTGTTTTTGAGAGATACCAATCAATGTTTGAAACAGGTGAATGTAACAGTACCAGATCGTCCTGCAGTACCGGATTATACCTGGAACATCGAAGTAGATACGACCTGTATTGGTAAACCAATGGGTGCATTGGAGGTTATCTCCACGGGCAGTTCTGGAGCACCGGTGTTGTTCAGCCTCGACGGTTCATCCTGGCAAAATGATCCCTATTTCCCTGGACTGTTTCCAGGAAATGTGACAGTGTATTTGCGGGACAGTCTGGGTTGTCAGCGTCCGGCAACTGTTGTTATTCCGGCTCACCCTGTACTTGATTTTACATTACCACAGCTGTCCCTTCCTTGTGAAGGGGATGGGGTCGTACTTGCACCAATCTGGTTGTCCGGAGAAAAATCGGTTCAGAGCTGGACGTGGAGTTCCGGTTTGAAGGATACATCTCTTGTCGTAGATCATCCTGGGCCTGTATCATTGACAGTCGTCGGAATGTGTGAAACGCAAACGCGATCGGTAACTGTGGATTATGCTCCTGAGGTCAACAAGCCTGATCGTTTTTTCTTTGTTCCGTCTGTCTTCAGTCCGGATAAAAATGGAATCAATGATCTATTTCGCCCTCTTCAGGCTAATGGATTAAATGTGACGGCATATCATTTTGAGGTCTTTGACCGTTGGGGGAACAAGGTGTTCATGACCGATGACCCTCAGGCGGGATGGGATGGTTTACTTCGATTGGAAGAGTTGGACCAGGAAGTTTTTGTCTGGTGGTTGGAAGCAACTGTTCAGGTTTGTCGTGAGGAGGTCCAGATCAGGCGTCAGGGAGATGTGACCCTGGTGCTCGGGAAATAGATTAGGTGTAATTTTTCATCGGATTTGAATGGGGACGGATTGTTGATCTGTCCCCATTTTCATTTGGTTGTAGTTTAAATTTTGTCTAGCATTGATCGGGATCAGTTGGCCGGGCTATGACTCCATGAACGGGTTGTCTACCTTTGCGGCAAATCCAGAAGTCATGAGTTTTCGCAAGGAAAAAGATAGCATGGGCACGATTGATGTCCCTGCGGATAAATATTGGGCAGCACAGACACAGCGGTCAAGTGAGAATTTCCGCATTGGAGGACAGCATATTCCCCATGAGGTGATCGAAGCATTTGCCATTTTGAAAAAGGCGGCAGCCCGGACCAATCAGGATCTGGGCGTTTTGTCAGCCGAAAAGGCAGATCTGATCGCAGCAGTTTGTGACGAGATCCTGGCAGGCATGTTGGATGATCAATTTCCACTTGTTGTGTGGCAAACGGGATCCGGTACACAGTCGAATATGAATGTGAATGAGGTGGTCGCAAACCGTGGCCATGTCATGACAGGCGGCCAATTGACCGATGAGAAGAAGGTGTTGCATCCCAATGATGATGTCAATAAATCGCAGTCTTCCAATGATACCTTTCCGACGGCAATGAATATCGCGGCTT
>JAHEAU010000064.1 GCA_024642625.1 Lewinellaceae bacterium | reverse complement strand
CTCAGCAAGCAAATCGGTGGTGCCGATACGCAAAAAACACAAGCTGCTACCTCTGGAATCATGAACATTCTTTTGGGTGCTATGGCTAAAAATGCAGCTACACCTTCTGGGGCATCTGCGCTGTCTAATGCGTTGGATCGTGACCATGACGGCTCAATTCTCGATGACGTCATGGGAATGTTTACTGGACAAGCAAAACCTGCCAATGCCAAAGCTGTAAATGGTGAAGGTATTTTGGGTCATATCTTGGGTGGCCGTCAGGATTCTGCAGCAGATACAGTTTCTAAGATGTCTGGCCTTAACAAAAGCCAGGTAGGCTCATTGATGGTATCGCTTGCACCCATGATTATGGGTGCCCTGGGTAAAGCCAAAAAAGAGAATAATTTGGATGCCTCCGGTTTGGCTGGGATGCTCAGTACAGTACTTGGTGGTATGAAATCAGGCGCAACAACTCAGCAAGACCCAAAGATGGCAATGCTTACTGCATTCCTGGATAAGGACGGAGACGGTAGCATCGTGGATGATGTTGCTGATATGGGCATGAGTTTCCTTGGTCGACTGTTTGGTCGGAAGAAATAAGCGAAATCTATATTCACACAATGTGATGAGCCGGGCAGTTTTCTGTTCGGCTCTTTTTTGTTGTGGTAAAACGGTTGACCTTCGGCAGGATGTACCATGAGGAGGATCACTGATCTACAGTTAGAGATGCCCGTACTTTGCGCTTGGAGTGAAACCCACGAAAGGCATCTATGCAACTGATATACCATTCCAACTTTTTAGCCCATCAAACCGATGGCCACCCGGAACGTCCCGAACGACTATCAGCATTTGCTGATCTGCCGAGTGCGTCGTTACCTGAAGCGGAATCCTGGCTTTCTCTTGTCCACGATGAAATCTATATTGATCGGGTTCGTCGAGCTGTTGCCTCAGGCCAATGCTTGGACCCCGAAACGCCGATTTCCTCTGGAAGTTGGCAGGCGTCCATCTCAGCTGTAGCTGCCACTCGACTTGCCATGGAGACTGGTGGATTTGCGCTGTGCCGTCCTCCTGGACACCACGCCTACCCTGCACATTCCAGTGGTTTTTGTATTTTTAACAACATCGCTATCGTCGCTACTCACCTCGCCAGACAAGGAAAAAAGGTGCTCGTGTTTGACTTCGACTCTCATTTAGGCGATGGCACATCCCGGATATTCCAGGCCACCAATCAAGTGATGTATTGGTCAGTTCATCAATTTCCAGCTTTCCCCGGACATGGCTGGATCAATGAAATCGGCGTTGGTCAGGGAACGGGATTTACGATCAATTCGCCCCTTCCTCCAGGAAGTGGTGATGACATTTTTTGGATGGCATTCAATCATTTTTTACCAATAGCCCAACAATTTAATCCAGATATCGTGGCCATTTCAGCAGGTTTTGACGGGTATCAATATGAACCTCTATTGGATTTGTGCTTTAGCATGGATTTGTATTACAAGCTGGGTCTTCGTCTTTCGGAATGTTTCGACAACACATTTGCAACTCTGGAAGGTGGCTACAATCTTCATGCTTTGCCAAAATGCATTTATAATTTCATAGCTGGAATCAATCAATTGCCAGCGCCGTATCACGAAAATCCAACTCAGACCGGTAAGAGAATCCGAGAGGATTTTGAGTCAAACCTTTCTGCCGGTTTACACGAACTAGCTCCATACTGGAGCATTACCTAAGACGAACATGAAAGCACAACTAGAACCATTTTTTCGGCCTGCGGCCATAGCCATAATTGGTGCATCAGAGAATCCATCTTCTTTGGGACACGCTGTAATGAACAATATGAAAGTGGCAGGATATAGCGGTCGGTTGGTGCCCATCAACCCTAAATACAGGGAAGTTATGGGCCTGAAGTGCTATCGCACTGTCTTGGATGCGCCAGAGAAAATTGATTTGGCTGTGATACAGATTCCGGCAAAGTTTGTACCCGGTATTGTCGAAGATTGTGGTAAAGCGGGGATTAAGGCGCTGCTAATCCTTTCCGCTGGATTCAAAGAAGCAGGAGAAAAGGGACATATTCTTCTCGATCAAGTATTGGCTACCGCACATAAATATGACATCCGTATCCTGGGACCCAATTGCCTGGGTATTATGAATCCGGCAATCGGAATGAATGCGACATTTGCCAGTCGGGGGGCCCTTCCTGGACGGATCGCCTTTATATCGCAAAGTGGTGCCTTATGTGCCAGTATTCTGGATTGGGCAACAGAACAAAGTGTGGGATTTTCCTACTTCGTATCAATTGGATCGATGACCGATATCGGTTTTCATGATTTGATTGAATACATGAGCACTGATCCACAAACTTCCAGTATCCTGATCTATATGGAGAGTTTGACTGATGCACGCAAATTTATGAGTGCCGCTCGTGCTTATGCGCGGACAAAACCAATATTGGTTCTCAAGTCAGGGTCAAGTGAAGAAGGTGCAAAAGCAGCATTATCCCATACTGGGTCACTTGCCGGAAATGACCTGGTCTTCGATGCTGCGTTCAAACGTGCAGGTATGTTGCGGGTAGAAAAAATGGCCGACCTTTTTTATTGCGCCCAGGCATTGGCCATGCAACCACGGCCTACAGGTCCCCGACTCGCAATTATAACCAATGCCGGAGGACCAGCAGTATTGACAACAGACTACCTCATTCGTAAAGGAGGTAAAATTGCGGCACTCAGTCCGGACACAATGGAGAGTCTGAATAAGTTGTTGAGTGCGAATTGGAGCCACAACAACCCGATCGATATTCTGGGAGATGGAACTGCTGAGCAATTCGGTCGATCACTCCGGCTATGCCTTGATGACCCCGGTGTGGATGCGGTCTTGGTCATTTTTGTACCGCAAGCCATCACCCCCCCAGATACCGTTGCCTGGGCAGTCGTTCACGAAAGTCAGCAAACTGACAAACCTGTTTTTGCTTCGTGGATGGGTGAAGCGGACGTCACAAAAGCCTGGGAAATCCTGGAAAAAGGTTCTGTACCAGCCTTTCGTTTTCCTGAGAGTGCAGTGGATGTTTTTCTGTTGATGAATGACTATGCAAATAATCTGGAGATTCTCTATGAGACCCCAGAGGAAGTCCCGGAGGCTTTTACTCCGGATCGAATGAAAGTGCGCCAAGTCCTTGATCATGCCTTGTCGGAAGGAATATCACAGCTGGGTCGGGAAGCGATGACTGACATTCTAGATGCTTATGAGATTCCAGTAACCCGGGTCATCCATGCATCTTCAGCTGCGGCGGCCATAGAGGCCGCCAATCAGCTCGGCTATCCGGTTGCCATGAAAATCGACTCCCCGGATATATCTCACAAAACCGATGTAGGTGGTGTCGTCTTGGACATCCATCATCCAGATATCGTGAAGGTGACATTCGATCGAATTATTGAACGAGCGAAAAAGGCCAAACCGGAGGCAAAACTACTTGGTGTAACCATAGAAGCCATGGCTAACAAGCGGTATGAATTGATGATTGGAGCCAAGCAAGATCCAGTTTTTGGGCCTGTTCTAGTATTTGGGATGGGAGGCGTTTCTGTAGAAGTCTTCAAGGATCTACAAATGGCACTTCCCCCATTGAATATGTCACTTGCCAAGCATCTGGTGCAGGGAACGAAAATTTATAAGTTGCTTGCGGGCTATCGAAATATGCCCGGTGTTGATTTAGATGCGATTTATTTTCTATTGATTCGTTTCGCCTATTTAGTGATGGATTATCCTGAAATCAGGGAAATGGACTTGAACCCATTTGCTGTTGATGAACATGGCGGTGTGGTTCTGGATGCTCGGATGATGATCGAACGAGTGCCAGCATCTACACGGC
Source organism: Lewinellaceae bacterium (assembly GCA_024642625.1). Lineage (GTDB taxonomy): Bacteria > Bacteroidota > Bacteroidia > Chitinophagales > Saprospiraceae > JAGNXB01. The sequence continues at coordinate 11,631 of JAHEAU010000064.1, read as the reverse complement.
CCTATGAACATTTAGTGATATCACCTTACCCCTCGCAATATTGCAAGATATTCACCCTTCAAGACGGAGGTCAAGTCAAGCTGCGACCGATCAAGCCTGAGGATGAACCGATGGAAGCCAAGCTATTTGATTATCTCTCCAAGGAGACGATCTACTTTCGTTTTTTTGGTTACCTCCCTGAGGTGGATCATGATTTTTTATCCCGTTTTACACAGATCGATTATGACCGTGAGATGGCTATCGTTGCAGAGACGACTGTCAATGGAGAGCGGCGGATTATCGGTGTCGTTCGGATAGTGGGTGACAATTGGAATGACGGCGCTGAATTTGCCATCGTCGTAGCAGATGCCTGGCAGCATCAGGGGTTAGGGTCCGCTATGGCTGACTATATCATCCAGATCGCACGCGAGCGAGGTTTCAAACGCCTGTATGCATCTTTCCTGAAATCAAACACAGCTATGGATCGCTTGTTTCGGTCGAAAAAATTCCAGATAAAATCGGATGATGCACATACCAGTTATGGGGAGTTCAGCCTAACTTAACAGTCTATGCTGGCTAATGATCTGACTATCAAAATGATTACAGACCAAGATTGGGCGTGACTCAAATCACAAGTCAGAATGAGACACATCAATCTTGGCGATTTAGATGCCTCGTAGGTTTGAGTAAAATTTAGAAGATGAGAACAATTATCAGCACGATCATCCTTCTGACATCGTTTGGCCTGGCAGCTCAGGATATGTATACAGCATCTACTGTCACCTTGACGATCGATGGATCTTCAAATGTTCACGACTGGACTTCGACTGCAACAGAAGTACTTGTCACCGGCCAGTTTCAGAGTACTGGCGGAACAATTACTTCAATTGAGCAACTGAATGTTCGGGTTCCAGTAAGGAAGATCAAAAGTACAAAGGGCAGTATCATGGATAACAAAACCTATGATGCCCTGAATGCTTCGAAATTTCCAAATATCACCTTTAAAGCCACAAATGTGGATGTAGATGGTGACAATATCAAAGCAACTGGTACGCTGACCATTGCCGGGAGGTATAGAACGGTGACCATCCTTGCAAAAGGAAAAGCGGTGTCTGGCGGCTATGAAATCTCTGGAAGCTACGATCTGAAGATGTCACAATATGCTATCGAACGGCCAACTGCTATGTTTGGTACTGTTGCGACAACGGATGATATCAAAATTAAATTCGCGGTTCGCCTGAAAGGGTAAAATCCGCTTCATCATTAACCTTATCAATGACCTTAAATTTTAATCAAATGAGAACCCTGACGAAACTATTTGCATTGGTACTTGCTCTGGCTCTTGTCCAGACAGTATATGCGCAACAACCAAGTCTCCAATACTTCAGAACACCTGGTCATGCAGGGTTGAATGTATTTGAAGTTGGTAAAAAAGGCGATCAGCAGGCCTTTGACGGGCTGAAAGTACGTGTTGGTGGTGATTTTGCTTTGCAATATCAATTCCTTGATCATAAGGCTGATGTGGCCACAGGTTTTACACTGGTCCCTGTGGGAAGTGGCGTAAACCTTCCTACAGCCAACCTCAACCTGGATGCTCAATTAGGCGAAGGATTGCGGGTGCACCTGCGTACATATTTGAGTTCAAGGCACCATAATGAATCATGGGTGAAAGGTGGTTATTTACAAGTTGACCGTCTGGACTTTATCAAAAAAGGCTTTTTGGATGGACTCATGAATATCCTTACTATTAAAGCTGGGGTTGACAATTTCTCTTACGGTGATGCTGTATTTCGTCGTTCAGACAATGCAATGGCCATTTATAATCCATTCGTGGGTAACTACTTGATGGACAACAATACAGTAGAGCCATTCCTTGAATTGCAGTTTTTCCCTGGCGACTTTATTGCAATGGGAGGTATCGGAACAGGCGTTTTGAATCCAACTGTAATCAAGTCATCGGAAGATACCAAATATCCGCCAGCTATGTGGCTGAAATTAGGATATGACAGTCAGTTGAAGGATGATTTGAGACTTCGTTTGACGGGATCATTCTATCGTTGTTCCGGATATGCCAGCGGCTATCGAATCTACGGTGGTGACCGTGCAGGAGGCAGGTACTATAAAGTACTTGATTATAAGGATGCTGCCGGTGCAACAACAACAAACGATTTCACAGGTCGAGTGAATCCAAACCTTAGAAACTTGACAGCCATCCAAATCAACCCATTTGTCAAGTTTATGGGCCTTGAGTTTTTCGGAGTGTTTGAAATTGCAAATGGATACTCATCAGCTGCCGAAGACAAAGAGGGTGACTATGAAAAAGGCACATATACTCAATTGGGTGTTGAATTATTGTACCGTTTTGGTGCCAATGAGCGTTTCTATGTCGGTGGTCGATATAACTCAGTTGTAGGCAAGGATACTTATCTTAAATCAGGAACTGCTCCAGTTGACAAGACAGTTAGTCGAATCAATGCAGGTGCAGGTTGGTTTATTACTGATAATGTCTTGACTAAATTGGAATATGTAAGCCAGAAATATGATGAAAACTGGACATCATCCGCTGGTAACCTAGTTAATGGTCAATTTAACGGATTGATGCTAGAAGCTGTGATAGGTTTCTGATGAAGCGATTGAATGAATCGATTGGGCTGCCCCGGTTTATCGGGGCGGCCCTTTTTTCGCCCAAAAATTTACACTAAAGTGAACGGTTTTATCATGACCTCCTTGACAATAGCCGCTTTCGTTTTTCCAGGGCTTTTCAATTGGTCAGGACTGAATATTCGTGGTCAATCATCTGGTCCCCAATTCCTTATTCATCCTTCATCTCGCCTGGAAATCCTTGGCTCCTCCAATGTCAATGAATTTACCTGTATTTGTCGTCAAGCATTTGCAAGCTTGCCATTCCAAATCGTTGGAGGATTTCATCCCCAGCGCACACAATGGACATTTCGAAACACCAATCTACGCTTACAAACTCAGCTCTTTGACTGTGGCAACAAATTGATGAACAAGGATTTCTACAATGCGTTGAAGTCAAAAACTCATCCAACGATGTGGATTGAATTGGAGACCATTGATGAAATCAGGCCCATCACCACATCCTGGACAACTTACATGACTCAAACTGGGATTACTATCGCCGGAACGAAAAAATCTATTCCTATCCAAGCAAAAGTACGCAGGCTTTCAATCAACCAGCTGCAGATTGTAGCTGAAAAGACGCTAAAAATGTCTCACTTTGGGATTTCTCCACCGACGGCATTAATGGGTATGATCAAAACAAATGATGATATAACGATCAAGCTTGATCTTATTGTGACAATCCTTGAATAATAATTTTCGGGCCACTCAAATATTGCTTTTAATTTCTTGTAATTGATTCCACAAACGATTTGGAATGAAGGCCAGTCCGTTTGCCCCATTACAAGAAAAAAGGGATTATTTCACTAAATCTTATAGTCAATCAAGTTGCTCATGATCAACCTCTTCAGCGTTTTTTTAAAGCTGTCCCTGTGTGCACACCAGTTATGGTCTTAAATTCCTTTTGGGCTCATCCAGGATAGAATATGGTATAAAGTTCAGTGGATCATTCTGAAATAAGATCCCCATGTGTTCATCCTTCAGCTGGAGATTAACCGAAATAACTCAATTGCCTCACATGCTTTACCGGACCTAAAGGTTTAATAATTGGTAGAAAATAACTTTAAATAAACATATTAAACGTATCCGATTAAACTAAAAAATCTTGTGTATTCCCTCTTCTGTAATTTGCCTTTTCCTCAACTCCTCAACTCAGGAAATCAAGTGCTCCATCAATTCACCAAATGGCTGTGCCGGCCGATAATTTCTTCCCGTGTAAAATGTTGTAATAAATTTCAAATTACAAGGGTGAGAACTGCACGATAGGACTTCAATTGTGATTGTTCCGTAACCTTGTTCAACTGCCTCTCCGCACCTCTTGTCCATTGGTGGTTTAAGTACATGTCGGTCAATAATTTCATTTCGATTTTCTTTTTTTCTGATTCGACGATCTGACACAGCCAGGCGATATCCCAGATGTAAGACTTGGTCACGGAGGTAATCCTGTATGCATGCGGATTCCTTCGCGCATTCAGGATTGTCCTTCATGTGAATCACAAATCCTGAAGTGGACTGGAATTCCATAAAATCCAATTCATCATCCTCTGGGTCCAATCCGGATCGATACATATTGTACGCATTACGGAGCCGTTCGGTGATGGCTTCATGCCCGCCGTCCATTTGCCAGTCCAAAAAGTGATCGGACTCTTCTTTATTCCGTTTTAGCAGGTCATGTTGTTCGGGGATACTCTTCGGATGTTCAGAAGCTGGTTTTCTCAGCCAGGGTAGAAGGATTTGTTTGATTTGTTGCCACATGTATCTGTGAGTCCGTTCAAGTTGTTCAAGATCAAGGAGGAAGAACAACTTCCTTGTATCCATAACACCATCCAGCCAAAAGGGTTGCCGGCCCTTGAGAAGAGGTTGTATCTTGATGGACTAAAATGGGCCTATGCAACCAGACCAATTGAATGATTTAATCCATTCACGACGATCCATTTTCCCAGCCATTTTTACAGAGCAACCCATCCCCCGAGAAGTCATCCAGCAACTTGTAGAGAATGCTAATTGGGCACCGAATCATCGACGAACGGAGCCCTGGCGTTTTCAGATTTTCCGAGGAAAGGCACGGACAAGATTGGCCGACTTTCTTGCGGATGCATACATGCAAACTGTATCTGAAGCCTCTTTTTCAGAAATAAAACGAGAAAAAACAAGAAAGAATGTGCTGAGGTCGGATACCGTTTTGGTGATCATCCTTCAGCGCGATCCAGAGGAAAAAGTACCGGAATGGGAAGAGATCGCGGCTGTTGCAGCCGCCGTTCAAAACCTTTGGTTGACCGTAACAGCCTACGGTCTGGGGGGTTATTGGAGCACGCCCGGCACTCTTCCAGCACTGACTGATTGGCTCAAACTACCTCAAGGCCAACGATGTATCGGCCTCTTTTATCTCGGAAACTATGATTTACCACCAGCCTCTGGCCAGCGTGGACCGATCGAAGAAAAGGTCCTTTGGATTGAGGAGTGAAGCCATTTCCCTTTATTCTATGCATGGTTGGTAGGCTTTTTTTACCTTTGTCGGTCTTTTTCACTAAGCATTCACACAAAACGACACTCTGAATGGAAAACCTCGTGTACCTATTACCCCTCTTTGGCGTATTGGGGCTGATTTATATGGCCTTTTTGAATAATTGGGTTGGCAAACAAGATGATGGCGATGACCGCATGCGTAAAATCGCCGGTTATATCGCTGATGGTGCGATGTCCTTCCTCAAAGCAGAATATCGAGTTTTGGCCATTTATGTGGTCATCGCAGGATCTTTGCTTGGCTTCTTGTCAACTCAGGTTGAAACCACCCACTGGTTTATCGTCATTGCCTTTGTCATCGGTGCATTTTTCTCAGTCATTGCCGGCTTTATCGGCATGCGGGTAGCTACCAAAGCCAATGTTCGGACCACTCAAGCTGCACGTACCAGCTTGGCTACTGCTCTGAAGGTGTCCTTTCGTGGCGGTACAGTGATGGGATTGGGTGTGGCTGGTTTAGCCGTATTCGGACTCGCAGCACTCTTCGCCTTCCTGTTTTCCTGGCAGCTTGGTGGCGTTTGGACGAATGTCCATGATATGACTGTTGTACTCGAAGCACTTGCCGGATTCTCTCTTGGTGCAGAGTCGATCGCTTTATTTGCCCGAGTTGGTGGTGGTATTTACACCAAAGCCGCGGATGTCGGAGCTGACCTGGTTGGCAAAGTAGAAGCAGGTATCCCTGAAGATGATCCGCGCAACCCGGCAACGATTGCAGACAACGTTGGAGATAATGTCGGTGATGTCGCAGGAATGGGTGCAGACCTTTTTGGTTCCTACGTGGCCACTGTTCTTGCCGCCATGGTTTTGGGTAACTATGTTATCCGGGATATGGGCGGTAATATTCAGGATGCGTTTGGTGGCATCGGCCCCATCCTTCTTCCTATTTTCATTGCAGGTATCGGAATTATCTTTTCGATCATCGGCACCTGGATGGTTCGGGTCTCTGAAGACACGGCTTCTGAGTCAGGAGTTTCCAGAGCGCTCAATATGGGCAACTGGACGGCGCTTCTTCTCACAGGAATCGCCTCTTATTTTGCCATTCACTGGTTGCTTCCTGAGTCAATGACCATGCATTTCTTCAGCATTGGTGATGTCATCGTTTCTCCAAATGATGTCTTTTATGCAGTCCTCGTCGGCTTGTTTGTCGGCGGAGCGATTTCATTCATGACTGAATATTATACTGCAATCGGGAAAAAACCGGTGATGGATATCGTCGCCAAATCAGCAACCGGTGCAGCCACAAATATTATTGGTGGACTGGGCGTAGGTATGATCTCTACTGCCGGACCGGTTATCCTTTTTGCCGGGGCGATTTGGGCAGCCTATTCCTTCGCTGGATTCTATGGCGTAGCCATTGCTGCTTCTGCGATGATGGCAACAACAGCAATGCAATTAGCGATCGATGCCTTCGGCCCGATTGCAGACAACGCTGGTGGTATCGCCGAAATGAGCGAATTGCCAAAAGAAGTTCGCACAAGGACAGACATCCTGGATTCTGTCGGAAATACCACAGCCGCTATCGGTAAAGGTTTTGCAATCGCCTCCGCAGCATTGACAGCATTGGGTTTGTTTGCCGCATATGTCACCTTTACCGGTATTGATGGGATCAACATTTTCAAAGCAGATGTATTGGCTGCCTTGTTTGTCGGTGGAATGATTCCTGTCGTATTCAGTGCATTGGCCATGAACTCTGTTGGAAAAGCAGCCATGGAAATGGTGAAAGAAGTCCGCCGCCAATTCAAGGAAATCCCTGGAATCATGGAAGGTACAGGGACACCAGAATATGGCAAATGTGTAGAAATCTCTACAAAAGCTGCTCTTCGTGAAATGATGCTGCCAGGATTGATCGCCATTGTCTCTCCTGTAATTGTTGGCTTCATGATGGGCCCTGAAGCATTGGGCGCATACATGGCAGGTGTTACTGTATCCGGTGTGCTTTGGGCTATTTTCCAAAATAATGCTGGAGGTGCCTGGGATAATGCCAAGAAGTCATTCGAGTCTGGTGTCAGTATCGATGGTGAAATGCATTATAAAGGATCTGAGGCCCACAAAGCAGCTGTTACAGGCGATACAGTTGGCGATCCATTCAAGGACACATCCGGACCATCCATGAATATCCTGATCAAATTGTCTTGCCTGGTTGGTTTGGCTATTGCACCGATCCTCGGTGAGATCTATGGCCATGGTAGTCATGATGCTCCTGCTTCCGAAACGGAGCAAATTCAATTGCGGAATATGAATCATCAAGAGATGATTTCTGATGAACCGGATACATACAAGATGTAAATCTTGATCTGCAAAAAATAAAAACGGCTCCTTCTGTGAAGAAGGGGCCGTTTTTTTTAGTGGATGAGGTAGTTTCGGGGAGGTTGTTGGGCGTTAGGCGTTCGGTGTTGGGCCAATTTAAAATCGAAAATCAGAAATCATGACCTTGTATTTCCGAGTAATTCGAGATTCTGACAAGATTATAACCGAGGGCTGAGGGCTATGAAGTCAACCAGGAACTAGGAATCAGAAACTTTTTTCTTAGCCCTCATTTTGAACCTTTAACACGAACCGCAAGGCGAGTCATTAAACGTTGAACCCAGACGATGGCCCTATCTGGGTCATGTCTCGATCCGGACCGCCAGCGTCCGGGCAATCAAGCGTTGTACGAGAGTATTTAACCCAAAGACAACAAGGAATTAGGAACTAGGAACAAAGGAACCAGGAACATTGACCTTGCCTCCGAATGGAAAGCTACCTGAAGACAATCAGGAATACGGAACGCAGGAATCAGGAATCTATCCAATGCCAGACCCTATAAAAATCGCTGAATCACCAGATTGGCCTTTGCCTGAAACAACGAATCCGGACCATTGGCCAACTCCGTCATGAGTAGTCGGGCTTGCTCTGTATCCTCGCTTTTCAAACAGGCCAAACCCATGTACCAAGTGGCGTCTTGGTAATAATGTGAATCATTGATCCGCACTTCATCCATGATCTGAATGGCACGCTTTTCCTGACCTGTTTCCAGACAGCATAGACCGAGCAAAAACCATGCATCGGTATGCTCAGGATAACCTGCAAGATGGGATTCCAGGGAATTGATCGCATCAGAATATTCGCCAGCCTGATATTCATCTTTGGCGTTGATCCATACAGAATCGGTATAGACGGGGAGGTCAACCCCTGGAGGCGCCAGAAAGAGTTCACCGGGCTTTTGATGAGTCGTATACCACCAGACACTGGCAATGGCCCCGATGATCACAACACTGACCATTAGGATCAACGCGGACTTTGGCTTTAAGAATGGCATTTGATCAGTCATTCAGAGACGAAATTATTATTTCGGTAAAACCCGATACGTGTCGTCTTCCTGGTACTGCTCTAAAGGTCCTAAATTCTATGTGGATCTGCAAACAGTCGGGCGCCTATTTCAAGTCCCTGAGAAATTTGCTGTTCGCAAAATAACCTCCAGTTGTTGCATCCATTCACGCTTGGACTTTCCAGGACCGTAAATAAAACCAGTGGCGATAATCAGTGATTTCTGATCCGGACTTTGAAGGACGTACGAGATAAATGGCCCACCCATAAATGCACCTTGCATAGACCAGATTCCGCGGACCTCCATTGCATATTGATGATCCAGAGTCTGAGCGGAAAAGAAAAGAGGCAACTCACGGTCATCGGCAACCATCCGTGTCGTATCACTTTCCTGACTGGTTACAATCCGGGTCATCCCGTCATGTAACCTTTTGAAGCCATTGAGACTGAACTGGTCCTGATTGACGTAGGGTACTTTCTTGAATAACAAACCAAGGATCATTTCGCCGGCGTCCTTTCGCAACCAGAGCGTACCGTCTTCTTCCAATGCGGTGACATATTCACCTGGAATGCGAAATTTTGCACCAGTCCAATCTCGAACCTTGTTGGTCAATGTGACATTTTCCCTGGCGGCATAGGCCTGACTTTCAAGGATTGGAAGGTCATGGATTTTCAGCTTGGCTAACATCGCAGGTCCTCGCTCCTGGATGGCCTGGTATACAGCTTCTTCATTCTGTCCATAGATGTAAAAGACGAGCTGTCCGGTGGCCCATCTATTCTGTACCAATTTTACAGAATAGGGTTTACTGGCAGGAAGTAAACTGTCCCCTAGATCCTTACGGATCATTTCATCCAGTCGTGAACCTCTCAGCCCTTCATGGCTGATGATGAGATAGGATCGAAGCTCTTTTCGGGCAGGTTTGTATTCGAGATCCTTATAATCGAAATGGACAAGATCGTACAGAGGTTCAGGACGGGGAAGGATAAGAAAAGGAGCTCCGAAGGTGAAATCGACACTATCTGCCAAATCGGCTGACCACCAGCTGCTGTCAGCGATTACGGTGAGTTTGTTTGCCTTGCCAAATGCAGCAGGAAGAATCCCTGTACGGGAATCAATTCCGTTCGGTCCACATCCAGCAGTCCAGACTGCAACGAGGAGAAGAATAAGGAAATAAAATCGATTCAAAAGAGAATTCATTGTGAGGGGTATGGACAAAAGTAGCCAATCTTCAAAAGGATGCCTCAGATCGTTGGATTGGTGTATTTCGTAAGTGTTAAGTAAAGAAAATTTTCAGGATGGAAGCAATGACGACGACAATGAGCAACCGATACGCCCAAACTCTTGCTGCAGGATACCGGGATGCGTATTTCGCGGTCAGATATCCGCCTGCTGCCTGGCCGCTGGCGATAACCAGTCCGGTTTGCCAGTCGATCCGACCTGTCCAATGGAAAACAGCGACTATCAACAAGGTGAATATCGCTATAACGAGCACTTTAATCGCATTCGCACGAATCATATCGTAGCCAGCTCCTAATACCATCGCCGCCAAAAAGAATATACCCATGCCCATCTGGATGAAACCGCCATAAAAACCCAAGGCAAAAAAGATGGGTGCTATGAACCAATAATTGGGCTTTTCCTTGATGATGCCATCCTTTAACCACCGTTCTGGCTTGACCAAAATCACTACCAGCATCAGAATAAGCAGATATCCAAAGACCGACCGAAACTCTTCATTGCTGACTTGCAAGGCCGTCCACACGCCGGGGATGGCACCCAGGAATGTAAATCCAATATAAGGCCGTGCCTGTTTTAAGTCCAGCTTCCCTTCCTTGTGAAAGGCCCAGGCGCCAAGTGCGGTTTGGGAGAAGATGCCCAGACGATTAGTCCCATTGGCGAGATTGCCGGGCATGCCCATCAGTTCAGTCATGATGGTGAGCGTTATCGCAGAACCATTACCTGCCAGCGTGTTAATCACCCCGGCCATGAAACCGCCGATCACAGCGATGATCAGGATGGTGATATCCATCAGGCTTCGTCCCCGTTGGGGATGGTCTGACAAAGTTCGACCAACACACCATGAGCACTCTTAGGGTGGATGAAGCAGATGAGTTTGTTGTCCGCACCCCGTTTGGGTTCCTCATTGAGCAAGTGAAACCCTTCTGTCTTCAAGCGGGTCATTTCTTGCCGGATGTCCTCGACTTCAAAGGCGATATGGTGGATGCCTTCACCTCGTTTTTCGATGAATTGAGCAATGGGCGATTGTGGATGGGTGGCAGCCAGCAATTCAATCTTGCTTTGTCCAGTCTGGAAAAATGAGGTCATCACACCCTCACTTTCCACCTCTTCCATTTTATAAGGTTCCGCACCCAGAAGCCTGGTATATAAGGCATTGGCAGCAGCTAAATCGGCAACAGCCAGACCGATATGTTCGACATGTTTGAGCATCAATAGAGTTTAGTTGCCCCGAAATTACAATTCAACTTTGGGTTAACACAGCGTTAAAAGATCTGTTGGCATTCAACGTCTGCGAAATCCTATAGTCATAAAAGTATAAAAACAGATAGCCATGAAAGCCAGACACATTCTTCTCTTCCTGCTTGTTTTCGGGTTTATAGCAGCAGGTACAGCTCAGGTCTGTACACCGGCCATAGGTCAAAACCAAGTCCGTCAGCAGCAGCGCATTCACCAAGGCGTTCAGCAAGGTGATTTGACACGACACGAAGCCAGACAGCTCAAGGGCCAACAACGGCATATCCAAAAAATGAAACAACAAGCTCGTCAGGATGGCAAAGTAACTCCTCAAGAAAGATCACAAATCCGTCACGACCAAAAACGAGCTAACCGACAGATTGCTGCTAAACGGCACAACAATAGAGATCGATTCTGATCCAAGAAAAACAGATTCTCATACGCAAGCCTGTTGGGGGCGCACGAAGGTGCGCCCTTTTTTTAGTGGTGCCCCGATCAGATTCTTCCCCCAAGAAAGAGACCCAGCCACTTCCATTTGAGATGTCCAATCCGAAAGAACGGGACTTGTTCTGCTCCAAAGTCGCGACGAACGCGTTCTACAGGCTCGATCATACTGCCCATAAAATCAAAATACCGCAAACCAGGCTGTTGGCTTGCCCACTCCAGTGCCTCCCAAATCAGCAGGACAAATGCACCGGAGGATCTCAACT
>JAHEAU010000289.1 GCA_024642625.1 Lewinellaceae bacterium | reverse complement strand
GTATCTCGGTGCATTTGACACCGGTGATCAGATCCTCACTTTGTACATGGATGGCAGTTATGAGATCAGTGATTTTGATTTAAATAATCGGTACGATCCGACAACAGTGATCGAGATCCGGAAGTACCATCCAGATATGGTTATTTCTGCTGTGCATTATGATGGAAACAAGGGATGGACATTGGTGAAGCGATTCCAGATCGAGACATCCACAACAGGGCAAAAATTCTCCTATCTGACGGATCATCGAAATAGCAGATTGCATTTTGCCAGCATTATTCCGGATGTGGAAGTTGAATATTGGTACCGGGATAAAAAGAAGATCAAGCAGCACGAAATTGCCGACCTTTCTGATATTGTGGATATCAAGGGTTGGAAGGCACTCGGCAATCAACTGGTACCTTACCAATTGGATAAAATTCAATTATCAGAGGCGGCAGCTGCGCAAGCAGAAAAGTATCATCCCGGCGATACCATCGAGTTTGATCTGGAAAACAAACAAGGAGATTTGTTTGGGGAGGAAGAGTAAATTGTGCGTAGTAGGCGGAAATGGTTAAAACCATTCCTATTCCAGGCCCATTTTAATCCCCGGGTTGAAACCCGGGGCTACATTGAAATAGTGTTTGAAATATGTTTAAATTTTTTACATTGAAAAGTACGAACCATTAAAGAGTGGGCTTCCAAAACAATTCTCGAGTAGCCCAGGGTTTTAACCCTGGTTAATAGCGTAAATAAATCATGAAACCATTTTAATGGTTTCCCCCTACCCGACCGTAAATCCATATGCAAACGGATCCTCTTCCGGATCAATGATGATTGTATTAAAACCGGTGACCACTGCCCACCCTTCAATGGAGGGAATAATGGCAGGTCGATCACCAACGGTGGTCAATTGTTCAATACGGCCAGTAAATAAACTCCCGATTACAGATTCATGAATAAACGGCTCGTCGGGATGCAAACGGCCCTTCGCAGCCCACTGCGCCATACGTGCCGAAGTGCCCGTCCCGCACGGTGAACGATCAATGGCTTTTTCGCCATAAAAAACAGCATTTCGTGACGTAGCATCCGGTGTTTTTGAAATGCCAGTCCAAAGAATATGACTGATGCCCTTTATATCTTCTCGTTCCGGATGATAAATAGAATATAGATCGTTCAATCGCCTTCGCAATTCGGGGCTCCAACTGACCAGATCGGTAAGTGGATAATCTGCTAAATCGGAATAATTCTCTTGAGGATCAACAATGGCATAAAAATTCCCACCGTAAGAAATATCCACCTTGATTTTTCCTAATCGCGGACAATCGACTTCCAGATCACTTGCCGCCAGGAAAGAAGGCACATTTGTCAACCGAACGGAAGACACTTTGCCCGATGATTGCTGTTCATAACTTACCAGAATTAATCCCGCCGGTGCCTCCAGTCGGACAATGCCAGCCTCTTTTGGTTGAATTAATTCTTGTTCAATTGCCACTGTGATGGTACCGATCGTTCCATGGCCGCACATGGGCAAACAACCACTTGTTTCAATAAACAGAATGGCTGCATCATTGGCCGGATCATGAGGTGGATACAAGATCGATCCAGACATCATGTCATGACCCCTCGGTTCGAACATTAATCCCTTCCGAATCCAGTCATGGTGTGCCAGAAAATTCAGACGTTTTTCAGCCATTGTATTTCCCACAAGTTCAGGTCCACCTTCTTTGACTACACGTACTGGATTGCCGCAGGTATGCGCATCAATGCATTGAAATATTGAACGAGACATAAAGGAAGGTTAAATTCCAAAAATCAAAACACAAATCACAAACAAATTCCAAATTGCAAAAATCAAAGAGCGATTCGCTGTTCGCTGTTCGCAATTCGCTAATGCTGTCAAAATACTAGAACCTCGAAATAACTCAATAACCATTCAAATCAAATATTTCTCGCAAAGGCGCCATGACGCGAAATAAGAAAGGCCCGGACGCCCCGAGTCCTCGGGGGGTGAGCCGGCAGCCAACTTTAGAGATAAAAAAGACAATCAAGACATGCCGGGCCGGGGGAGGTTGCAATTACCCTAAAAGAGTGGATGGACTTCCCAAAAACACCCGCAATAACCTCATCCCCCCGCCCTTCTCCTTGAAAAGGAGAAGGGAGCCCCAAAGTATAAAGAGACTCATGTCCTGTGGGGCCGAACATCGCTTTCCGCCTTCCAACTTCCGCCTTCTTCTTTCGAAATAACCCATAACGCTTCATCCCTGATCCCTCGAAATAACGAAATAACCCAATAACGCCTTCCGATTTTCTTACAAGTGCGCCTTCGTCCACTCCTCTCCAATACGCCGCCAGATATTCAATGGATTGTGTGATTGCAATGCAGAAGGTAAAAAGGCTTCAGGTAAATTTTGGTAGCTTACCGGCCGTACCCATCGACGAATAGCTTGCGTGCCAACAGATGTAAACCGGCTATCCGAACTCGCAGGCCAAGGACCACCATGTTGCATCGCCGGACTAACCTCTACACCTGTTGGGACACCATTCCACACTAATCGACCACATCGATTCATGAGTTCTGACATCATTGCTTCACGTCCGTTCATGTCTGATTCTTCGGCCATGAGTGTAGCTGTCAACTGGCCGCCCAGAGATCTCAACACCTGCTGCAGAGAATGATCATCCGGACAAACAACGATCAGGCTGAAGGGTCCGAATACTTCGTGCTGAAGCTCGGGCTGGATCAAAAAGTCGACCGCATTTACACGAGCAAGGGTGGCTTGTCCATCGAGTGGCCCGCCATCTGGTCCCTTACCGATCAGGGTCACGCCTTTTTGTTGGAGCATTTCCCTGGTTCGGGTATCATAGTTGGTTCGAATGCCTTTGCCATACATCAGCTCTGCCTGGCGGGTGAGAACGGCTTCATGCATGGCGAGGATCATAGACTCCATTCCGGGACCTTCGCGCACAATGATCAACCCCGGATTGGTGCAAAACTGACCCGCGTTCAATGTGAAGCTCCACACCAGTTGTTGGCCGATCACTTCGCCCCGTGAAGCCATGGCATCCGGTAGGACGACGACGGGATTGATGCTGCCCATTTCGGCAAAGAACGGGATCGGGTCAGGCCGTTTGTTGGCAGCATCCAGCAAAGCCTTTCCTCCCGTAAATGATCCTGTAAACCCAGCGGCTTTAATCCCGGGATGCCGGACCAATTCCAGGCCGGTGATATATCCGTCTCCAACCACATACTGAAAAACATGGTCAGGCATGCCAGTTCGTTTTGCTGCCAGGCGAATGGCACGGCTCACCAATGCGTTTATCCCCAGATGGCCTTCATGGGCCTTCAAGATGACGGGGCATCCGGCGGCTAATGCGGACGCTGTATCGCCTCCAGCCGTTGAAAAAGCGAGCGGGAAGTTGCCCGCTCCGAAGATGGCAACTGGCCCGAAGGGCACCAGCATCTGGCGCAGATCTGGCTTTGGAAAGGGTTTTCGATCGGAATCTGCAGGGTCAAGAATGGCATCCACCCATGAGCCTTCCCGGATATGTGCGGCAAACTGGTTCAACTGCCCCACTGTTCTGGCTCGCTCACCGATCAAACGGGCTTCAGGCAATCCTGTTTCAGCCATGGCACGTTGAATCAGATCGTCGCCCAGTGCAATGATCTCTTCACCAATTACTGCTAGAAAATCTGCTCGCTGAGAACTGCTCATCGTTGAAAAAACAGGAAAAACAGCCGTCGCCTGTTCCACAGCGTACTGGACTTCTTCCGTCCGTGAAACCGGATATTGCTCCTCAAGTTCGGTTCCTGACAATGGGCTGAACACCCGCATCAGTTTGCGAGCTTTTTCAGCGTCTTTCCCTCCGGGGATGGTGATATCTTTCATGAGTTGGTCTACTGGTTTAGCGTGCAGGCCGGTTAGCCAGACCTGTTTGGATAATGTTCAATACACGGGTCAATTCACCCTCCTCAAGAGGTTGACGTGGAGCGCGGACAAATGGTGTTCCCCGGCCTGTTTCCCGTTCTGCCAGTTTGATATACTGAACCAGTTTGGGGTGGATATCCAATTCCAGAAGAGGCATGAACCAGGAATAGATCTCCCGTGCCTCAGCTATCTT
>JAHEAU010000063.1 GCA_024642625.1 Lewinellaceae bacterium | reverse complement strand
TTAGAAGGGCATAACTCTGCAGAATCCACCAGGTTTGACCGGCACCCAGAACAAATGCAATCAGGGAAAGTCCGACACGACGGGCCCTGTATTGGGGCCGATCCATTGCGCGTTGCATATTGGGATGTCGAAGGGATGGGTCTACAGCAATCTGTGCATAAAATTGGCCATCGTATCCGAATCGTGACAATATGTCCACATCAAGATCCCTCACTTCTTCCAGTTGGCGGCCCTTCCAGCGTTCGCCAAATTGGATCACCGGGATGAATCCTTCCTCGGAGGTATATTGGTCGATCACAATACCAAAGGGAATGATGGCCAGCAGCACAAAAAGCACAACTGGTTTCCAGTTGCGATAGACAAAATGCCGAAGTAGAGCCCGTTTGGTCATGGAGTTGGATGAATAAATGGATCCAGAGATCAATTTTGGGGATAAACTGCCACTTTCATGCCTGTTTTCTGCATTCGGGTTTCAATCCTTGGCTATATCTGATTAGATAATTGATCAGTGAACTAATTATAAACTGGAATTTAACTTCCTGCATCCTTCCAAACTCCCTTACTATCAAGAGGTCAACTTAAGACAATAAGTGATCCTCCAAATAGGTCCGCATGATCCGGGGCATCGCATGTTGGCTGAAATCACCATTTCGAATGGCTATCCAATCGGAAGGAAGAGTTGTGGAGGTTGGCAGGTTCATTTGAATGAAGTGACCATAAATGCGCTGATGACTCAACAGCTGATTGAGGAGCGGTTTTTTATCCAAAATGAAGGGGAGGTCTAGTCCAGTCCAGTCGAACACGGCTTTTTGAACATGTGCTTTTTGCTTTCGAATGGGCAGATCCGTGATTTCAATAGCCGGAAAGGTGTGAAGTTGTGGCCAGATATCCCGGTCACTGCGATGCACCAGCCAAAGGGTATTCTTTTTTTGAAAGATGAAAAAAACAAACGTCCTGTTGGTGACAGGTTGTTTTTTCCGTTTAATTGGCAACTGGTCCACCAGATCCATCCGCAAAGCCAAACAATCATTTGCGAAGGGACAATCGCAACACCCGGGATTTCGTGGAGTACATTGGAGGGCGCCAAAGTCCATCATGGCCTGATTGAACCTGGAGGGATCTGCTTTTATAATCAGCTGATCAGCCAGGAATTGGAGTTGTTGTTTTGTCGAAGCCTGGTCTACTGGTTCCAGGATACCAGCTAATCTGCTGATAACCCGAATCACATTGCCATCCAGAACCGCATGAGGCAGGGCAAAAGCAAAACTGGCGATGGCTGCTGCAGTATAGGGGCCAATGCCAGGTAAAGCGATTAACCCTTCATAGGTATTCGGGAAGATGCCGTCGCGTTCCTGACTGATGATTCGAGCTGTTTTGTGGAGGTTATGTGCCCGGTTGTAATACCCCAATCCTTCCCACAATTTAAGCAAATCGGCTACTGGCAGATTGCTCAAATGATGAATAGTTGGGCAACGGGCCAGAAATTGATAGTAATAATCAATTACGGTTTCGGCCCGAGTTTGTTGAAGGAGAATTTCGGACAGCCAGATCCGGTACGGGTCCGTTTCTTCCCGCCATGGGAGTGGCCTGTCGATCTGCTCCGCCCAGGAGGCCAATCGTTGATGAAAACGGGAGGGTAGATTGTTTTTTGTGGCCATTGTGGCACAAAGAAAAAGGTGACGATGTAAATCGTCACCTTTAATATAGAAAGAGGCTATGAAAAGGTCGTTTTTTAGTCTTGTTCAGCTTCGTGTTCACCGTAGAGTTCGGCCATTTCACTGTAACGTGTACGAACCATGCCTTTCAGTGCTTTACGAGCGAAGAAGATGCGACTTTTAACGGTACCAAGGGGAAGTTCCAGTGCATCTGCAATCTCTTGATACTTGTAACCCTGATAATGCATCAGGAAGGGTACTCGTATACTGTCATCCAGGCTGTCCAGGAAACCGTTGAGCTCCTTCATCATGATGTTGGAACCAGCGTCGTTGTGGACTTGATTCGAACCACTGTTGATGTAATAATTGTTGTCGGTTGAGTCAAATAGGGTATTTGCTTTGACTTTTTTCCGGTAGTTGTTGATGAAGATGTTCTTCATGATCGTGAACAACCAGGCTTTGAAGTTGGTCCCTGGCCGGAATTTGTCACGGTTGGTCAACGCACGGAAGGCTGTTTCTTGATAGAGATCACGCGAATCATCTACATTCTTGGTCAGATTATATGCAAATGCATGCAAGTAGTTGCTCATCTGATTAAACTGCTGATTAAATTCTATGGTCGACATATCACCTGTTTTGTTGAACCAAATATACGTGACTTTTAAACAAAAAAAAGCCTTTGCAACCAATTATTTAGATGGATTCTAAGAATGAATATCTAATACGTTGATTATCAATGTAATTAGCAGCCTATTAGAAGTAGGTTAAGAAAGTCTTAATTCATTTATTTTTGAAAGATTGTCGTTTAGCCGACTTTTTAACAGCTATTTGACCAGGTCTCGCTATCCACGATTGAGGAAAAAAATAACTGAAATCACCTACATAAAGTATTGATTCCCAGTATGTAATTAGAAACAACACCAATCGCAGGTGCAGTTTGATCCCCCAGAAAACCCTGGATATCGGTATCGTTCAACGTTTCTGCAGCCTGGCTTGTCAACGGCTGTGCAACAGGCAACCAGGACCAATGCCATTTCTCCTCTTCATACCCATTGGCTCGATTTGGCCCTTTTGGGCTATAGGGTTGGCAGAATCCGTAATCCTTGGCATGGTCAGTCAACCAAGTATAAATCTTTAGTCCTTCTCCTTGTTCAAACCAATCATTTTCCAGGTGATTAAGATCAATATCGGTACCCCAATGGTGGCGACTCGTGCCCGGCATAGAACTGAATCGCAAAATTCGTTGTGCTCGTTCTACAGGATCCGGTACAGATTGCGCAAGATTGACATTACCTTCAACAAGCGTCTGGCCGGTCCATTTTTTTTCCCAGATTTGTTTTTGACGGTCAAAATTCCGTGTGGCTGAAATAATCAGTAACTGAACGCCATCCTTTTGAGCAGCGTCATACATAGCAATGAATGCAGCATAGGCATCCTTGCGCAGAAGCATATCTGATGCATTCGCATGTTCAGGCAAAATGGTTGTAAAATCTGGATGAGTGGCCGGATCAAACTTGCCGGTGATATAATCTATGGTAAACGCAGTACTGTCAGCTATACGGACAGTGTCTTGACTGGTAAGAATGGATGCTGCTGGCTCGTCTGAAGCGGCAGGAGACGAACAACACAGAAGGAAAATCCCACAGCCAATTAGAAACACAAATCCATTCTTCATACCCGTTCTTTTACATCTGAAAGATACAAACTGGTTGGAAGTCAGGTATCGAACAGCCATCTTCTCAGTACTGGAAGAAGAACCGCTTTCTGCACGTCAGTCAGTAAATTTTCACTTACCGTATTATTTATGGTTACCGGTTGACGACGATGGAGCATAATGGCAATTTGCCGTTTTGCTCCGGGACTGTAGCCACTGAATGTCCTACGAAGCAGCGGCAGAATATTGGAAAAGTCCTCTTCTGGAATCGCATTTACCCAGACATTTAACGATTCCCAAAGATCAGGTTGGTGCAAAAGAAGCGCTTCGGCTCCAGTCATCAGGCCGCTGCACCAGGATGCCGCCTGTGCCAAGTCAGATTGATTTTGTAGATATTCAGCTAGTCGCCTGACAAAATGGTGACGTGACAAATTTCCTTCCTCAACCAGGAAACGAGTCAATGCGCCCTGGACAAAGGGATGAATGCCGGGTGCGATGGCCACTTGTTCAAGGGTCTGGATGATGACACCCTCATCTTCTTTTCGGTCAAGCAGTCGAATATCCATCAGCAATTGCTTGATTCTGCCGGGTAGTTCAAAAGCTTGTTCGTCACTTAAGCCCACGAAAGCACCTGGTAGTCCCACGCAAATTCGAATGATCAATCGGTCCAAGAGAATAGGCACAGTCTGATCACTCGATCGATCATCTGTTCCATAAAGATGGATATAGACCAATGGAGTCAGGGTCTTCATGAGATCCTCAATGTCTTGGCTTTCGGCTACCCGATCCATCAGAATATGCGATAAGTCTGTCGATGTCAAGGGTAAATCGGCTAACAGACATTCCCTCAGCCAACGGGAAATGAGTGACATTTGAGAGGTCTCATTCGCTCTGTGAAGGATGTAAGCATGTACTGCCTCTGGAATGGTCAAACCCCAAAGACCGGCCTCCAGGAGGCGCATTCCAAACTGTTTTTTCCAATGCAGTGTCCATCGTTCCCGAAAGCTTCCTTTGACACGATCGCTCTGGCTTTTCCAAGTGCCCCAAGGAAGATCCAGGAGTTGAAGACGATGAAGCAAAATGCTTGCAACGTGGTTTGAGCCTTTTCGAAGATCGAGGTCTAGAGCCACCTTATCTGGAGTTTCAAAAGCTCGTTTCAGTCTGGCAGAACGAACTGCGGCATGGAAATCTTCCTGTAGAGGCGTTCGGGGAATAGTATCCGGCACCTTACCCATTCGATCACCAATCAGGTTCTTTTCCCGAATAATTTCCAGCCATTGATCGTCGCCATAGGCTAATGTAGCCAGGGCTGCTTCTTCGAGTTCGTGAAAACCGGGTTGATGCATTCCGCGAAGAGTAGCCAATGCTTCCGCCATTTCGACAGCAGCGGGGACGGAGGCAGGAGGCACGGACAGATCTTTTGACCTTAATAATTGCGCAGTCCTGGACATCCAATGGATGGAGGTCTTCTTTTGATGTTCGTATAATAAATCATACCAGGCCGGACTGAGTACACCTGCACCATATCCACTGCGGGTAGCGAGATGATGGTAGGTCCACGGTACCCAAGTCGATGCCATTGCCAATGGATGATGGTTCTCCAACAATCGTTGATCAGTGGCTTCGTCAAATCGTTTTACATCCAATTCAGGAACATGATATGCCCCGCATACGACAGCAATCCGTTGAAAACCCCGATGCTTATATTCACGAATAGCTCTCCTCATCCAAGCCTCTCGCAATAACAGAGCAGCATCTTGATGATGATCTATTTCTTTGCGGATATCCGACATCAATTGACCAATTGCTGGAAAGAGATCTTCATCGCCATGCACTTGTTCGAAATAATACTCCCACCATCGCTCTGTATCTGAATAACCCATTGTTTGTGCGACTAGTCCAAATGGATCGTTCTGTCCTCGGGAAGAGTGAGCATTTTCAACTTTAGTTTGAATTCCCCAAGGGAGGTCCATGGCAATTGCCGGCAAGTGATGGGTTGTTGCATATCTGGCGGCCAGCCATTCAGGCGAGAACCGGGCAAACGGTAGATGTGCCGCTAGTTCCGGTTGATTTGGCGAATAAATTAACATGGCAAGGGGTGGGACCAGGCCAACATCTCCAATCAAATCCAGAGCTTCTTGCCCATCAGACGGACATTCAATCAATACGCAATCGGGTTTCCACAGATGAAATGCTTCCATCAATCGGCGTGCAGATCCTGGTCCATGATGGCGGATGCCATATATACGTATGCTGTCGATCGGGTTCATACTGGAACGAAGATGGAAGAAATGGAGTTAAACGCCGTTTAGTCTGCACGACAGGCCTCATACAAGTCTGCCCATTCTGTTCTTCCTTTCAGAATTGTGTCACGATATTCCATCCAGATCTCTGTATCAGTGGACGGATCTTTGATTACTGCCTGACGAATACCTGGAGCCAGATCCTGGGCTGTCAATTGGCCACTACCAAAATAATGGGCCATTGCCAAACCCTGATTGATCACGGATATTGCTTCTGCAGCACTGAGTGTGGCACTGGGTCGTTTTACTTTTTCCTGCTGATCTTCCGTACGGCCTGAACGCAATTCCCTGAATACAGTGACCAGTCGTTCGATCTCCTTGACTGGAATCGGAATCTCCTCTTTCATAGTATGGAGAAAATCAGTGCGTACCCGATCCTGCACGATTTGAACCTCTTCTTTAAGGGATGCTGGCATGGGCATGACCACAGTATTGAAACGCCTTCGTAACGCGGAGCTCAGATCATTGATGCCCCGATCACGATCATTTGCTGTGGCGATCAGGTTGAATCCAGGAAGGGCCTGGACACGAGAGTTCAATTCAGGAACAGGAAGGATTTTTTCAGACAAGATGGTGATGAGACTGTCTTGTACATCTGACGGAATTCTCGTCAGTTCCTCAATCCGGACGATAGCTCCGTCAGTCATGGCATGATAAATCGGGCTCGGTACCAGAGCTTCCTGGACAGGGCCTTCCTGAAGGAGGCGTGCATAATTCCATGAATAGCGCAGTGCTTCTTCTGCAAGACCCGAAGTACCTTGAATCAATCGGGTTGAATCGCCACTTATGGCAGCAGCCAGATGTTCGGCTACCCAGGTTTTGGCTGTACCCGGAACACCAAGCAGAAGAAGGGCGCGGTCTGTCAATAATGTGGCAATAGCGGCTTCGATGATTCGTGCCTGCCCGATATACTTCGGTGCGATAATGGTTCCATCTGCTAGCTTACCCCCCATCAAATAAGTTCGAACTGCTCCAGGAGACAATCTCCAATGTTCGGGACGATGCCCTTTATCGTTGGCGATCAGTGCATCCAACTCATGACGATAAACATCTTCTGCCGGCGGCCGAAGGACTTGAGTATTGGATAGATCGACAGATGCTTTTTTCTTAGCCATGGCTGCAATTTACGTCAAGGGATGGATTGTACCACATCGAGAAGAAGACAGGTGGAAAACCTTTCATGCTGGAACTATTTAGGGTAGCATGGTATTATATATATAGACCAGAAGCCGACACCAGAGATCGATCACCCGCGCCAAGCAATTGGATGCGGGTTTTTTAATTTGAATAATGGTATAGAGGAATATGATGGTATAGAAAAACGCTTGTCGACAACAGGATGTAGATTTTCAAAATGTCTCAACAACCAAATCCTCACCGTATTTTATTTTGCTCGGAAGCGATGATGCATTAACATCGTTGAAATAGTGGATAATCTTCTCGGGAAAATTATTTCTGAAGAAGATAGTAGTTCATTAAACATCTCTGAAAAAAATACGCACCTGGCGGCCTGCTTAACCAGTCTGTCCTTTCCGATCTTTTGAATAAACAAAAATAATGATTGCCATATATTGCAGTCCTAAATGATTAACATTCTGCCGCGTTATTTGAGATCCTATAGTTTAAAAATTATTGAACAAAAACCAACTAAATAAAATGTGCTTCTTAACACAGGAGTTTTCAAAATAGTGAATTCATGTTCACTTAGCATAAATTATATTATCGGACAAGAGTTATATCGCCCCGAATTGCTTCACGCCGCCCATCAATAAATTCAACTTCGATGACATAGGCATAAACGTCCATTGGGCAGGGTTCCCCTTTGTAGGTTCCATCCCAACCTGTATCAGGTGTGTCATTGTTATACACCAATGTTCCCCACCGACTATAGACTTTCATTGTTAATACTGAGATATCATCCAGCGTTCCACCGGGCACTAAAATCTGGAAGTAGGCATTTGTCTGATCCCCATTCGGAGTAAACAAATTTGGTACATCAATCATATCCGGTACTACGTCTACCAGATACGTAACCGTGGTTTCAAAACATCCCCATTGATCACCAATAGTCAATGTATATTCCTGATCCAAATCACTAATCAGTTCAGGACGTGGGCAGTTGGTGCAGCTGAGTCCCAAAGAAGGATTCCATATATAGGTATAATAGGGATGGGTTGGCCCTGGCAAAATCACTGGAACACCCTGAATGACCATGGTGTCCCAAGGCAGAAAGATCGGCAAAGGCTCTATGACAACTACAGTCACTTGACCAGATGCCTTACATCCTGTAGAATCCATAACCGAAACGGTGTAGATGGTTGTAACTTCAGGAACAGCCTGAGTTTTTGCTGAATCAGGATGGGTCAGTGTGGCTGATGGAGCCCAGGAGATTGAAAAACCAGGTAAACTATCCAAAAAGGCAATTATTGCGGTATCACCCGGACAAATAGTATCACCCACAAGTTGCTTTAATTCAATATCCTCAATTACCAATGTTTTGGAAAGTGTATCGACACAGCCAATCGTATCGTTAATTGCCACTAATGTGATTTGATACGTTCCAACACCTGGAGAGGTGATGACAGGTTCTAGTTCCGTTGAGGTTTCTCCCCACGAAAAAGTCCACTGATACAACGTTGCCTGGCTACTCTTGTTTTTTAACTTTATAAGTGAACCTTCACAATAAAAACCCGGAGGTATGGTAAAGTCTGCATCCACGACAGTAATCGGCACTGGATATAAAAGTTGGTATGTACAATACCCTGAATTATCAGTCAATACCAGCGTAGCTATTGTTGTACTATCAGGTGGAAGATAAGTATAAATATGTTCCACAGGATTTCCGCCAAACTGTTGTGTACCATCACCAAAATCCCAAAGCCATTTACTGACATCACTGGTATCTTTCAACGTCAAGGTCAAGACTTCGTTCAGGCATATGATATCTTTGTCAAAACCGAAATCACCCTCCGGTCCAACCAACGTATATGTCTTTGAAATAGTATCTGAGCAACCAGCTGAGGTAGAGACGATCTGGGTCAGTGTCCATGTACCCTTTGTATAAACATCAGCAGGCTCGTTTAATGTACTCGTCGTGCCATTGCCAAAATCCCAGAAATAAGTCAGTGGATACTGAGATTGGGATTGATCAAGAGGAAGGATTGTTTGAGGATGACAGATCGGATACAAACTATCCAAACTTGATGTAAATGCAGCTTCAGGATAAGGTTGGACAATGACTTGTGTCTGGATGGTATCGTCGCATCCTGTGGCATGTTCGGTAAAGATCAGTTTTACCGTATACACCCCATTATCAGGATAAGGAGCAAATATTGTAATGCCATCACCAGATTGTCCATTTCCAAAAATCCAATGGAAGTCAAGATAAGAGCCTTCTTCAGTAAAATCTTTACCGGTAAATTGAATACTCTGTCCTTCACAAATGGCTTTTGAAGCAGGATCAACAGTAATAGCAGAAACAGGTTGGTAAACCGTCAAGGTATCTCTTGCCATGGCCATACACGCTAAATCCGTCTCGACAGATAATTGAATTGGCAATTTGTAACCATTTGGATATAGACCATCCGGAAATGAAAAGGAAACTTCTTTTCCAGATTTAACCTGGCCCTCCACATCCCATGTCCATTTTGACACCGTAGAACAATATGTTGTATCCAGCGCAGTTGCAGTAAACAGGCCTGGCAAACAGAACCTGTACTTATCCAATTCGATACCCGTCCTGACTTTTTGAATATTGACACTTTGTGAAGCAGTGTCCATGCAGCCATTGATATCACTTACAATCAAAATGATCTCCTGCTCGCAAGGAATCTTGAAGGATTGGCTATCTATAGGTTCACCAGTCGAAAATGGTCTGGGACCATTGGGAAAATACCAGGAATAGCCTTTATGACAAACTCCATTAACGTCTTGACTTGCAGATGCATCCAGTATTATTGGTGTAAACTCGCACACTTCGGGATCAGTTTTGAATGACGCTTTGATATCCCTGATATAAACCTGGATTGTATCCCGGTCTGATGGACAACCACTTGATTGATTCCATGCATCCAATGTGATCAGGTAATCTCCAGACTTTGAAAATGTATGTGAAAAATTGGATGAAGTGTATGTAGTCCCATCCGGAAATGTCCATAAACGATTCGTCGCATTCAAGGATGAATCCATAAACATAACTGTAAATGGATCTTCACAGTTCGTCATATAACTGGCTCTGGCCCATGCACCATCAACTGTGACTGAGCCTGCAGTACTCGTATTAAATTGATCATAAATAGTATACCAGGACAAAAAGACCGGATGGTTTCCCGGTTCATGATTGAATATCCAGTAAAGTGTATCCTGGCCTGTCCCTTCTGGCTGAGGACAATGCCACATCCTGAAATTATCTGTTTCTACGCGATAATATTTAATAGTATTTGGATTATAGTTGACAATAAACTGTGTAGAGTCACCTTGGCATACATCAAAAGAAAATCCATTACATGTGCAACTTTCTCCATTACAACAGCCTACACTTATTTTAAGTGTATATGAAGTATCAATACATCCAACATTATCTTTCACTATGAGATAAGGTTCAAATAATCCACAGGTATCATAAGTATATGAGAAAGAATTTCCATCATTTTTCGTCATACTATTTCCATCACCAAAAAACCATGTCCATTCAACGATTGGGTTTGGTCCACATGAGTGATCAGAAAATTTTCGAGGTTCGCCTTTACAGAACTTCTTGTATTTATCAATGGTGAACACGCTGGTTAAAAATCCAAATGTATCGCTACGCATGGTATCAATCATGCACCCACCAGCTGTTATAAGTTCGAGATGTACTTTTGTAATTCGATCGCACACAACCGAATAATCATCTTTCGGGCCGGGGAAAGCAAACGTTGCAGATGGTTGTGAACTGGTTTGATCATCAGGATCGAAAGTCCACTGATATTTACCTGATCCTTGATAATTAATACTTGTGCTCACTTTAAATGGTGGTTTGCAGGTCAGCTCTGCATCTATTTGGATCATTGCGTCTGGAGCCTCAACAACGATATTGAAACTTGTATCTCTGGAACACAGTTTATCCGGACTTGTCCACGTATAAGTAACCAACTGTGTACCGGGTTGTATAAATACAACTTCTGGATTCCTGGCCGCACTGCTTAAAGGTGTTGCATTCGGCCCAAAACTCCAGGCATGGGTGCCCGTTGGAGACAAATTCAGCGGTTTCCAGGTTAACTTGACACAGATCGTATCCTTGACTTCCAGCTCCAGGGATTGCACACCGGCAACAACATTTTTTACCATGGAATTGGCGCATCCATAAATATCCGTGGCGGTTAAAATAACCGGGAAAGTTTTGGCTTCTGTATACGTTTGAGAAGGAGGGGTGGGTCCAGAAAATGTCTGCCCATTTCCGAAATTCCAGGAATAGATCAATGGAAAATCACTCGTGGATGTGTTGGTAAACGATACGTTTAAAGGTGGATCACATGATTGTGGCGGGTCAGGGTCAGTCGTAAAGTTCGCAACAGGGTCTGCAATGACTGTCAACGCGCCTGGAAAGGATTTCGTGATATTACATCCTGTCAGATTACTGACAAGAGAGAGTGAAATGGTATACTTACCAGATTGAGAATATGTGGTCGTTGTAGAGGAGCCCGAATCCCCTTTTCCATTCCCAAATGTCCAGTTCAAGGAAAGAGGAACAAGGCCTGGAGCATATACTGTTTGATCGTTAAAGTGAACAAGCATGTTCCGGCAAACAGAATCCGGATCCACAGCAATTTTCAATTCTGGTTTGGGCAAAACAGTAATTAAGATATTACCAACTACCGGACCCAATTCTTCTGTTCGAAAATCAACCAAATATTCCCCGGGTGTGATAAAAACATGAACTGGATTTTCAAGGGATGATGTCGCTCCATCCTTAAAATCCCAATAAAATGTTGTTGAACCGCTTGGTGGCGTGAACAAGACATTCAGGGGGAAACAACCCAATTCCACATTGGCTGTCTGTGCAAGAAGATAAACCGGAGACACACAAATGATCCAGAGGAACATCCGCTTGTAAAAAGTAGTTGAACTCCAAAACATGAATGTGCATATTATAGCTCAAAAAACCGTCAAACCCATCGGGTCTAAGATACCGAAATAAGTTTGTCCTGAGAATGAATTGTATGTATGTCCTCATTTATGATGACACACATTGGAATCTCTACAGGTTTCTCGATTAGGATCATTATTTTGTGATGAGATTTTTTCAGAACTCGTATTTCTGTACCAAATCCCTTGATATACTTCATTTATCTTCTGGGTGTATTGAGTATCTTCTCTAGCTGCATGATAATTATAACCTGTTCTTCATGTATCTTGGTTGATTCTGAAGCCATCTGTCCAACATAAGTAAATCACGATATGTCGCGAATCTTACAATTCCTGTTATTTCTGATGTTGCCTTTGGTTTGTCTAGAAGCTCAAACAGTTTCCTATACATCAAAACATAAAGATCTTCCTTGCCTTGACAAGCAATTCACTGTATTTGCTCATATTATCCAGGATAGTTTTGGTGGCTCCAATGTTAAATTAGAGTCTATTCATGGTGCAATGAACATGGCAGATAGTTTATTTGCGCCTATCTGCATTTCATTTGGCACTTGTCAAATCGACACATTTCCATACTACCAATTTGATACATTGAATTTAGATGATATTGGAAAACTCCGGGAAATGGAGAGACGATACAATCTGGATGAAGTAATTAATATGTATATAGTATCAGTGGTTGGCCTGACTGGAGGTCATCCAAATTGGGGATATGCAGAGCAAAATGGGATTTGGATGATCGATTCCGGTTCTATTGTCGTTACCAAAGAACTGTTACTTAACAAAGACACCAAAAAGTTAGCTCATTTCCTTGGTCATTATTTTGGATTACTGGATACTGATTATGGTGGAGGTGAGCTCGTGAATGGTAGCAACTGTGCAATTGCCGGTGATCTCATATGTGATACGCCAGCTGACCCCGGGGTGCCACCTGATCCAGCAGATCTGATGTCTTCCAGACCTTGTAATTTGGATGTTGATCTCAAAGACGCCAATGACGACTTTTACTTGCCTGATATGGGAAATATCATGTCACTGTATTGGGGTTGCCATTGCGGCTTCTCTTTTGATCAATACAAATTGATGGCAAAGAACTACCTGGAAGGTGTGAATAAAAAGTGGTGAGGATTACACCATAAAAAAGCGGCCTCTTCTGGACTGAAGAGGCCGCTTTTTTCTTTAAGTGAAACAGCATTAAGCAAGCGTGATGCTCTTGTCCAGGTAGACATCCTGCACCGCCTCAAGTAAGGCAACACCATCGCCAACCGGCCGCTGGAATGCTTTTCTGCCGAGGATCAGCCCGGTACCTCCTGCACGCTTGTTGATGACGGCAGTCGTCACGGCTTCTGTAAGATCCGCCGCTCCGGAAGAAGCACCACCTGAGTTGATCAGTCCGGCACGACCCATATAACAGTTGGCTACCTGATAACGTGTCAGATCAATGGGGTGATCACTACTGAGCGTGTCGTACATCTTTGGATGCGACTTTCCGATTTTCAGATTGGTGAATCCACCGTTATTTGTGGGCAGTTTCTGCTTGATGATATCTGCTTGGATCGTCACACCCAAATGATTGGCTTGTCCGGTCAGATCTGCAGCGGCATGATAGTCCACGCCGTCTTTTTTGAAACTATTATTGCGGGTGTAGCACCAGAGTATGGTCGCCATGCCAAGCTCATGTGCCCGCTCGAAGGCTTCTGCAACCTCGACGATCTGGCGGTTACTTTCCGGTGAACCGAAATAAATGGTTGCACCTACAGCAACAGCACCCATATTCCAGGCATCATCTACTGACCCAAACATGATCTGGTCATATGATTCGGGTACAGAGAGGAGTTCATTGTGATTAATCTTCACGATGAACGGGATTTTGTGAGCATACTTCCGGCTCATGGTCGATAATACTCCAAACGTGGAAGCTACGGCATTGCATCCAGCCTCTATGGCCAGTTCGATAATCTTTTCCGGATCGAAATAGATGGGATTCGGCGAAAATGAAGCACCAGCACTGTGCTCGATACCTTGGTCGACAGGAAGGATGGACAGATAGCCGGAGCCACCGAGTCGACCGTGATTGTGCAGCGTCTGCAAGCTCCGCAAAACCTGATTATTTCGATTGCTCAACGTCCAGATCCGGTCAATGAAGTCGGGCCCGGGAGCATGAATCATTGATTTGTCAATGGTGGAGCATTGATGGTCGAGAAGGTATGCAGCCTGGTCTCCCAGAAGTTGTTGCAGATTAGAATTTGCCATAACAAGGAAAGTTTAAGGCCACAAAAGTAGCTTGCCTTGACTATTTGGCCTAATCTGTCAGTTGTAGATAAGGATCAGACGTTGAGATAGTGCATCAACGCATCAAAATTCTCCTTCAGTGACTCACTGTAGTCAGATTCCTGATAGGATGCTTTCACCTTGTATTTGAACCGCTCCAGGCTGGAAACAATACGGCTCATGGATGGCGCATGGAGCTTCAAGGTGATCTCAATGATTTCCAGTTGAGGTTCGGATGACAGATACATCATCAATACTACTCCATTTTCTCCTTCGATAATTCGGGTGATCTCACTCGGGGAATAATCCCGACGATTGACCTCCAAAATCAGAATGCTACCATTTTCGGCCAATGAAGTTGCACGTGCCAGGTGGGTGAGCAAGTCTTCCTGGGTGATGACTCCCAAATAATCACCGGCATCATTCAATACCGGGATCAGGGTCAATTTGGATTGTCCTATGACGCGAAGAACCTCTACCAGATGATCGTTTGCATTGACAAACGGTTTTGGAATGGTCAGGGAATAATTCCCAACAGGCTGATCCAGATTCCCTTCCAGAAGATCATCTTCAGAGATCAGGCCGAGGAACTGGGTATTGTTCACGATGGGCAAATGACGAACCACAGCATCACGCATCAACTGCATGGCATCTTCACCAGAGGTGGATGTCCGCAATGGAAGGATGGATTCGGTAATCAGATCTTTCGCCAGCATGGGTTTATCTACTAGTTGTTTCTACCTATCAGATGATGAAAACACAGAAAATGTTGCATCCGTTATCCAAACAAGTTTCGTTTCCGAAAGTCAAATTCTTCTGCAGTCAACTTTCCTTCTTCTCGTTCTTCGCTCAATTTCCTCAATTCATCCAACAGATTTTGTTCATTCCCTGCGTCCAGAGCCTGTTTTTCGCTTACAGGTTGATACCCATTCGCGACAAAGGCACGAAACTGTGGTTGGATGCGCAAGAAGGCCAGCGCATCATGTGAACTGATCTTCTCTTCATCATGAAAGCCATGAGTCATGGCCAAACTCAGATGATGAAATCCTTTTGAAGCATCTTCCAACATGGAATACGTACATGCCAGATTGAAATGAACGGTTGCTGAGCGGGGATCTCGTTCCTCTGCTTGCAAAAAATCAGCCAAAGCGCCTTTCAGGTCATAATTGCGAAACTTTTTCATCCCGCTTTTAATGAATTTGCCAGCACCACTAAAAATTGCTGCAGGTCGTGGCACCCGTCGTTGACGGCGACGTTGCTGACGTTGTTCAGCCCGTGCAGTGGGTTGTTCCGTTGTGCCGCTGTTATATTTTTTATCAAAGGTTTCCTGGTCCATGGAAGCCATCAGCACGCCTTCCAGGATGGCGACAATAGTTAAAATGACCAGGACGATAGGCCAACGTAGAAAAATAGCCAGAAAGAAGAAGACCAAGCGACCGCTACCGGCACTCCATCCCCGGAGGTACATCTTGTGCAACCCGACAATACCACCAAAAAAGGCAAAGAAAACGGCTACAAATCTGTTTTTCATAGGTACGGAGGAAGTGGCAAGTTCAAACA
>JAHEAU010000288.1 GCA_024642625.1 Lewinellaceae bacterium | reverse complement strand
GACACGGCTTATGCCACAGGTGATCCCATTGATATTCACAAGGCAACAGTGACGGTTACCAATACCGGAACGGAAACGCAGACTATGACCTGGGTACGGAGCAAGAATGAGAAGCCGGATGAATGGGTAACTTCTGTTTGTGACCCTAATCTATGTTGGGCTCCTTTCGCTGATGCGCCCGGTTATGGATGGGATCAGGAAGCTTCTGAGGATATTGAATTCTATGTGCAATTTGATGCCAGGAACTTGCCTGATGCACCGGTACCCGGCCACGGAGAAGTTGAAATCACTATCTATAGCCAAAACGATAGCGCCAATTACAATGCATTTGGTGTATTTATCGCTGACCTGGGTGCCACCGGATTTTACAGTCCATCTATGGACCACGTATTTGAGGTATATCCAAATCCTGCAATCAACGATTTGACGATCATGGCTTCCTACAGCAGTGACATCGAGCAAATCCAGATTGTCAACCTGGTTGGTAAGACCGTTTTGTTGCAGAATTGGAATGATGGGTCTGGTAAAATGGTACTTGATATTTCTCAACTACCCGAAGGGATTTACTTTGTTCAATTCATTGGAAAAGACAAAGTATTGAAGACAAAAAAAATCTCTGTTAGCAGATGATTTTTCAGGTATAATAAAAAAGCCGGCAGAATTCTGCCGGCTTTTTTTATGGATTCGCTTGACCCTTACAAAGGAAATCCGTTTGATTGAATCATTTCAGCCGCTATTGTTCTTCTGGCAGCTGTTGTATTATGATTGGTGTACTTTGTGAATCGCTTCAAACCCAGCAGCATCATTTTTTGCTCATCTCCTGTTGCAAAGGTCATGATGGCTGTTTTGCCTGCTTTATTAATCCGATCCATGGCATCTGTTACCAGTACCTGAATGAGGTGTGTGTGCATGGCGGAGGATTCAGGGGTAGGGTGCCACTTCATCACACGCAACAAGGCCGATTCCGTCATAAACGTATCGATGATCATATCGGCGGCAGCCATCAGGATCTCCTGCTCATCTTTCAGCTGCATCATCAGTTTCTGCACAGCGGCACCTGCCACCATCAGAATGGCTTTTTTCATATTCTCCACTGCTTTCAGTTCAGCCGCATATCCTTCATTATCAGTCCCGCCCAGCTCCGGAATGCCCATTAACTCCTTCTGAACAGCCATAGCTGGTGTCATCATGTCGATCTGCCCCTTCATAACACGCTTCAGAAGCATGTCTACAATCAGCAATCGGTTTATTTCATTCGTGCCTTCAAATATTCGGTTGATCCTCGCATCACGATATGCTCTGGCCATGGGATACTCTTCACTGAAACCATATCCACCATAAATCTGAACACCTTCATCTACCACATAGTCAAGTGCTTCAGATCCGGCCACTTTTAATAAGGCACATTCTATGGCGTACTCTTCAGCGGCTCCCAGACTGGCTTCAGCAAGTGTCTTTCCTTGCTCAGCCATTAATTTTTTCTTGTCATCTATATAGTTGCTTACACGCCAATTTGCAGATTCAAGGGCAAAGGTTCGGATGGCCATTTCAGATATCTTATACTGGATAGCACCAAAAGACGCAATAGACTTGCCAAACTGATTTCGCTCATTAGCGTACTGTATTGCATTCTTCAAAGAGCGCTTACATCCGCCCATAGCTGCAGCACTCAACTTATACCTGCCAATATTCAGAATATTAAAGGCAATGATGTGGCCTTTTCCAATTTCGCCCAACACGTTCTCTACGGGTACTTCACAGTTTTCCAGAAACACCTGACAAGTTGAAGATCCTTTAATACCCATTTTCTCCTCCTCTGCTCCAATGGATAGCCCTGGAGTATCACGGTCAATAATAAAGGCTGTGAATTCTTTTCCATCAATTTTGGCAAACACAGTAAATACATCTGCAAACCCCGCATTGGTGATCCACATTTTCTGGCCATTCAATATATAATGAGTTCCAGCCGCATTTAATTCTGCTTTTGTTCGGGCTGCCAGCGCATCGGAACCACTGCCGGGTTCGGTCAGGCAGTAAGAAGCCTTTTTCTTACCGGTCGAGAGGTCAGGGAGGTATTTATTTTTTTGCTCTTCTGTACCGAAGTACAAGATGGGCAGGGTACCGATTCCTGTATGCGCTGAATAGGCGACGGAATAGGCATGCGCAGCACCCACCACTTCGGTCACCACACTTCCTGTATTAAAATCCTTGGCAAATCCGCCATACTCTTCCGGAACAGAAATTCCCAGAATACCCAGTTCGCCGGCTTTTTCCAACAAAGCTTCCATCAAGCCCTTTTCGTGATGGTCTAATTCATCCAGTTTGGTGAACACTTCATTGTCCACAAATTCCAGCGCCATATCATGTATCATCCGTTGTTCCTCATTCAGGTCTTCGGGTGTAAAGATGGATTGGGGATCTGTTGTTTGGATCAGAAAAGAGCCCCCTTGTATATTTGCCAATTTTTCCATTTCGAATGTCGATTATTAAGAAGGTTAAGTTATATTATTTATTATAGTATATAAAGTTATCTATAGATTTTCGTACACACCTGCTATACCCTGGCCACCACCCACACATGCTGTAACCATTCCATATTTCTTATTCATCCTCTTCATATCATCCATCAATTGCACGGTTAGTTTAGTTCCGGTGCAACCCAGAGGATGTCCCAGTGCTACTGCACCTCCATTTACATTTACCTTTTCGGGATCAAGTTTTGCTTCACGGATAACAGCCAATGCCTGGCAGGCAAAAGCTTCATTGAGCTCTATCAGATCTATTTCCTGCAAAGACATACCCGCCTGCTTGAGTGCCTTAGGAATGGCCGCAACCGGACCAATTCCCATCAAACCAGGTTCAACACCAACAGAAGCACAGCTAACCATTCGGGCAATTGGCGTCAAGCCAAGATCCTTTACCATCTGACCACTCATCACGATTACAAACGCAGCACCATCAGATGTCTGGGAAGCATTTCCGGCGGTTACCACACCCTTCGCAGCAAAAACGGGACGCAGTTTCGACAGCGCTTCCATATTTGTATCTCTTCTCGGGCCTTCGTCGGTATCTACCACATAGGTGCGTTCATCTCTTTTGTTTTTTTCATTGACAAAAACTTCCTTCACCTCGATGGGTGCAATACTGTTCTTAAAGTATCCCTTGTCAATAGCGTGTATCGCCTTTTGATGTGAATGGAAGGCAAAAGCATCCGAATCTTCTCGTGACACATTGAATTCATTTGCCACATTCTCTGCTGTCAGGCCCATACCGATATAATAATCCGGGTGCTCTTTGGCTGTCTCATAATTCAATACAGTTCGCCAACCTACAGTTGGCACCAGACTCATTGATTCCACACCTCCGGCTACGATACAGTCTGCCATACCGGAACGTATTTTTGCAGTTGCCAATGCAATGGCTTCTACACCACTTGCGCAATAACGGTTGATGGTCATTCCTGCAGTGGTCTTTGGAAAAGCACGAACAGCTATCATTCGTCCGATCTGTAAACCTTGTTCTGCCTCTGGAACGGCATTTCCTACGATCAGGTCTTCCACTTTTTCTGGTTCTAACTGAGGCACTTTATCCATCAATTGTTTCAGCAAGTCTACGGCCAGGTCGTCGGGGCGAGTGAAGCGGAATAAACCACGCGGCGCTTTTCCCACTGCAGTTCTCAAACCAGCAACAATATATGCTTCATTCATAGTATTCATTTTAGCTTATTCTTAAATCAATTACGTAAGGGCTTTCCTGTCTTTAGGATATGTTGCATGCGTTCCAGGGTTTTTCTTTCTCCTAATAAGGACAAGAAGGCTTCCCGCTCCAAATCAAGGAGGTATTGCTCATTCACATTGGTAGGTTGAGACAAGTCGCCGCCGGATATCACATATGCCACTTTCTTAGCGACCAATTCATCGTATTCACTGATATATCCCGCCATTCTCATAGAGGCTATACCGGTGTAAAAGGAGCCGAGTGCAGTTCGTCCCAGCACTTTAATGTCATCCCGTTCTTTTGGTTGTGTATAACCTGCTTCCCACAATTGTAGCAGGGCTAATTTGGCGGTAGTCAACACCCGCTTACCATTCACCACTTCTTTATCTATACCTTTTCGCAGAATACC
>JAHEAU010000062.1:13378-15618 GCA_024642625.1 Lewinellaceae bacterium | reverse complement strand
AAAGAATCTCCACCATCTTCTGATATTCCCGCCCAGATAGTTCGAATATTCTGGTCATTATTACGATAAATCATTGCCAGCTTATTGCCGGAAACTGCTAGTTGTGCAGCACAACAATCACAGGATTCTCCTTCAATAATTGCTGAAGAAGCATTTACATCTTCGAGAAATGTTTGCCCATTATCCAAACTTTTGGAAACGACATATCGGGGTTCGGAAAAGTCGGGAGCAAAGCGCATAAAGGCAACCCAAACTTCACCATTCGGACCCGCTGCAACATCCGGAAATCGACTCAGATCATCCCCCAAGGCCCAATCAACAGCATTGTATTCTGAAAATGATGCACCGCCATCA
The DNA here is from genome assembly GCA_024642625.1 of Lewinellaceae bacterium. GTDB lineage: Bacteria > Bacteroidota > Bacteroidia > Chitinophagales > Saprospiraceae > JAGNXB01. Next base: position 15,264 of record JAHEAU010000062.1, on the reverse strand, counting down.
TTGGAATGAAAAAAACTCACCCCTGTCTCGTGCTCCGGTTGCTCCTTGCCCACCACATAAATATCCTGACCTGAAGCGGCCAATTCCGGACCAGCCCAACTAGCCCCAAAAAACTGTGTGCCAGCAGGGTTGATCTGTATCGGGGTGGTCATTTGCCCTTGTACATATTGATTAAAATAGATTTTATGTGCCGCTTCATGTGACCACAAAAAGACCGGATCTCCATTTCCATTCGTGACCACACGAGGTCGTGAAAAACCATATGCTGAGGAGGCAACTGACACAGGATTGGACCAATCGATTTCCTGAGCATGCAGGTCGACAAAAAAACAAATTAAGATGATGGGTAATATTCGAAAGAAAATCTTCACCATGACACGGGTTTGTCTTGGCAAGTTATACAAAATATAATGCTAAAACTTGATTGACAAGTTTGAACCAACACAATCAATGCGGTGAATGATATCCTTTTTCCAATCGCTCTCTGACAACTTCCTTCATTGCAGATGGGAGAAATGAAGCTTGCAGAGCCATTCTGTTGGTAAGCAGGAAATCCTCCATTGTCCAGCCAAACGCCTGGGCGATTAATGCATATTCGCGACTCAACGTCGTTTGCGTTAGTCCACGTCCATCCGTATTGACAGAAAGGGAAACTCCAGCTCGATAGAGTGCATCAATACTGTGTTGCGTCATTTTGGAAAAGACGCCTGTTTGCAGATTACTGCTGGGACAGACCTCCAGATGAATTCGGTGTTGAGCAAGCATGCGAACCAGTTCTGGATCCTCAATACTCCGGACGCCATGTCCAATCCTGCGTGGGCCCAAAAATTCCAATGTTTCGCTCACACTGGCCGGTCCTCGGGCCTCTCCGGCATGAGCTGTACAGGGAAAGTTATTCTCCGCTGCCATCCGAAAAGCAGGAATATGCGCATTTAAAGAATACCCTTCATCAGCAGCGAGATCCAGCCCAACCACCCCCTGTTCCCGGAATTTCAGTGCAAGTCGTACCGTTTCCATGCTTTGTTCTACTTCAAAATGCCGGAGTGTGCACAGGAGAATTCGGGTCACCACTCCACTCTCCATTTCTGCTTTTTTTGATGCCGTACAGAGTGTAGATACGACTTCGTCCGAAGTGAGTCCCTGATCGATATGTAGCAGTGGAGCAAATCTGATCTCTGTATAGATGACACCGTCAAAAGACATTTCCCGGACCAGTTGCAGCAATGCCATCTCCAGGTTCTCTCTCGATTGCAATAAGGCTATGGCAGAAATCGGAAATCGGAGAAAATCTGCCAGATCACGGCAATGTTTCGGAGCAACATAGTCACGATAATAGTCATCGGAAGAGATCCCGGGAATCAAACCTTGTACATTTTCTAAACTCAATGAAGTGTCCAGATGAACATGCAGTTCAATCTTCGGAAGATGCTGAAAGGATATAACACTGGTAGGTCCCACCCCCCAAAGTTGCGTTTTCTTGCGAATTGTCGCCAGACTCCTTCAATTTCACCTTGAAAAAGCCCGTATATTGCGCGCTTTCTGGTAAAACCCCGCAAACATGACAAAGATTAAAGTGGCTAACCCGGTCGTTGAACTGGATGGCGACGAAATGACCCGGATCATTTGGTCCTTTATCAAGGAGAAGCTCATCCTTCCATATCTCGACATTGATATCAAATATTACGATCTCGGAATGGAATATCGCGACGAGACGAATGATCAGGTCACAGTGGATGCTGCAGAAGCTATAAAAAAGTATAACGTCGGCATCAAGTGTGCGACCATTACGCCGGATGAAGAACGAGTAGAGGAGTTCGGACTTAAAAAAATGTGGAAAAGTCCCAATGGCACCATTCGAAATATCCTCGGAGGAACCGTTTTCCGCG
>JAHEAU010000062.1:0-13368 GCA_024642625.1 Lewinellaceae bacterium | reverse complement strand
GCACCAATATTCCTCGTCTGGTACCCAATTGGACGGCACCGATTTGCATCGGTCGTCACGCGTTTGGTGATCAATATCGGGCCACCGATTTCGTGACCAAAGGGAGAGGCAAGTTGACGATCAAATTTGAAGGCGAAGACGGGACGAACCAGGAATTTGAAGTTTACAATTTTGACGGAGATGGCGTGGCCATGGCCATGTATAATACGGACGAGAGTATCCGTGGGTTTGCTCGATCATGCTTTAATATGTCATTAAGTAAAGGCTGGCCTCTCTATCTAAGTACCAAGAATACAATTCTCAAGAAATATGATGGCCGGTTCAAGGACCTTTTTCAAGAGATTTATGAAACTGAATTCAAAAGAAAATTCGAAGCTGCTGGTATTACTTATGAACATCGCTTGATTGATGACATGGTCGCCTCCGCCCTCAAGTGGCATGGCAATTTTGTTTGGGCATGTAAAAACTATGATGGCGATGTACAGAGTGATACCGTTGCTCAAGGCTTTGGATCACTTGGGTTGATGACCAGTGTGCTAGTCACTCCTGACGGAAAAACCGTTGAAGCAGAAGCCGCTCATGGAACTGTTACAAGACATTTCCGGATGCATCAACAAGGGAAGAAGACCAGTACAAACCCGATCGCCAGCATTTTTGCCTGGACACGTGGACTGGCTCACCGAGGCAAACTGGATGACAATCAGGATTTGATTCGATTCGCCGAGACCCTGGAATCAGTTTGTATCGACACTGTCGAAAGTGGTAAAATGACAAAGGATTTGGCCGTATGCATCCATGGTGCTTCTGCCATTAAGGCTGACCATTATCTGACGACAGAAGAATTTCTCGATGCCCTGGATTCAGAACTTCAATCTCGTCTGAAAGGATAAGACCAAGGAGTGAATATCTGAGAATGAGAGGTCGGTTCGTTCAACGGGTCGACCTCTTTTTATTGAATACACAAAGAGAAAACGTCGATTGCAAGGTTTCTTATCCTTCTATATTCCTGCGTATTTCATTTCTGGATTCTGTGCTGTTGATTCCATTCAATATTCTTGCCATCCAGGATGCTCTAATCATTGCATATCTAACCCAATAAACCCACGTGAGGAAAAAGATAAATCTCCTCAATCTGGATTTGATTATCGATCCAATTCCAATCGCCAGGACCAGATCAGACCATCATCAGGATCTAAAACCTCCCCATTGAATACAAAACCCAATTTGCGCAATATGGCTGCTGAAGCATTCTCCGTGGCCAACGTATGAGCCTTCACTCCAGTGATCACATGTATATCATGTAATCGATCGACCAAGCCCTGAGCGCACTCTCTACCTAACCCCTGATTGCGAAACGGCGGCGCAATTTCATACCCGATTTCCACATAGCCATCAGTATCTGGCAGCCCTTTATATCCGCATGTACCGATCACTTGATCCTCAGATTTCAGAACTGGAAACCAGGTCCACCATCCAGCCTGCAATTCATTTGTCCTCAATTGTTCCAATGCATAGGTCCAGGGCTGCTCTCCAAATTCCGTCCAGTCTGGATGTACAGAATACCCGATATACTTCTCCAATTCCAGGCGACTGACCAGCGCAGCTTGTAAATGCACCTGTTGGGCAGGAATCAAAAGCACTCGTGCTGTTTCAAATGGAAATGGGGTCATACAATGAAGAACTAATTTCTGCCAGGGGAATGAGATCAATAATTATTATAATACCGCAAGAGAGTTGGATCTGTCTCATTCGATTTTATGCGATCCTGATTGTTTCTGATTTTTTCAGCTCGATCAGAATCTGTATTTAATAACTGCTGACGAAGCAATGCCAATGCACGAAATGCGGCGTACCTTCTCATCGTGGTCCACTCAAAACTTCCAGCATCTAATATCAATCGGTCGATTGCTTCATCTTTAACAATGTCATTTCCATTTTTTACTAGGTCAATATAACTTTTCATAAATGACATCCTGGGGTATCCACTGATATTCTCCCAATGCTTATGAAAATAGGCCAATTCGTCCAATGCTTCTGCTTGGGCAAAAAACCCACTTAAAATTAAAATATTGGTCATTGATTCATCAGAGTCCATTTGCTGACTTGCTTTCATTGCCTCTGATTTATTCAAACTAAACAATGCATATAGTGCCGTAGCCTGAACAGGAAATGTTTTATCGGATGCAATGATTTCCTTTAAAAACTGAATTTTGTCTTCACCCCAATCCTGGTCAGCTACAAGTGCAATTGCCCGCGCCCGCAATTCAGAATGTGCATCTTCCCTTGCAATTCGAACAAGCTCTTTCAATAACATCGTATCGATTTCTTCAACCTGATCCAATGCTTTGGAACGTACTTGCCATTGTGCATCCTGCCAGGGATAGGGTTGCAAAGCTCGATAATCGGGGCCCAACTGATCCAGAATGGCCAAACGCGTCCACACAGAAGGCTGCATCCGCCAATATGCCTGAGCAGCATCGGGACTCCAGTCCGCATGCTCCTGCTCCATGAGCAATATCCGGTCAGGATCCAGATCGACCAATACAGGTGTCTCGGCTAATTTGAACGTAAAAAATTGTTCGCGCTCATCCATTGTCAATGGAAAACGGACCACGTTATCTCCTGGCAACAAAACAGCAATCTCTGAAGGAAGACGGTACACATCATTATTCTCCTTGAGTAGTTGAACCTGTTCTGTCCGAACTGTCAACATTTGTTGTTTCGCATTATAATTCCAATCCCATTTCACAGTTGGATGACCCGGGGCAAAATACCATTGATTAAAAAACCAATTCAGGTCTTGACCCGAAACAGATTCCATTGCCAGACGAAGATGATGTATCTCTACAGCTGAATACGCATTTTGCTCCAGGTAGCGAGTCAGGCCTGCCCGAAATAAGGGCTCACCCAAATATTGGCGGAGCATATGCAACACCATCCCTCCCTTGTTATAGGAATGTGCATCAAACATGTCATCCGGTTGATCATAATGAAAATCTACTAACGGATGCCGCTTTCTGCGCAGTTCATTCAAATACCCTCCTAATTCATCTTGTCTTCCAATTTCTGCTTCCTCTTGTCCGTATTTGAATTCCGTCCACAAATATTCTCCGTAATTGGCAAATCCCTCGTTTAGAACTGTATTTGACCAACTTTCACAAGTCACCAAATCACCGAACCACTGATGGAAAATTTCATGAGCACAAATTTGCTCATTGCGCATTTCATCGACCAGTTCTTGTGACGTTCGCTGGACATTTTCGCTGTAAACAATAGCTGTCGTATTTTCCATAGCTCCAGAAACGTAGTCTCTGACCACGACATGAGCCAGTTTTGACCAAGGATAAGCCACTCCGGTATAATCCGAGTAAAAACTGAGCATGGCGGCTACATCCGGGAATATCGCTTTTGCATCATGTTCAAATCCATGTTCAACATAATATTCAATCGGAATGCCTTGCCATGTCTCTCGCGTGATTGAATAATCACCGACAGCGATCATCATCAGATATGGGGCATGTGGCAATTCCATTCGCCAGGTATCCGTCCGTTTACCATTTCCTCGGTCCAAACTACTGGTCAACAACCCATTGGAAAGGGTTTCAAATATCGTATCTACAGTGATTTTAAATGTTTGTGTGGCACGCTCATTCGGTTGGTCAAATGTGGGGACCCACCTGCTGTTGGCCTGTGTCTCCCCTTGTGTCCAAACCTGTCGGGGCTTGTCTTTGTATTGGCCTATTGGGTTAATAAAATACAATCCCTTGTCGGAGGTGACAGCCCTTCCCTGACTGAGTTCATTCATCTCCGGGCGGGCCACATATTCTATTTCCAGACGCAGAGTATCTCCATGGACAATCTCCCGTTTGAGTTCGACCCTCAGTTTTACCCCATCGTATCTATAAGCCAATGAATCGGATTGACCCACTTGACCAACATGCAGGAGATGAAAACCCACAGCGTCCAACTCGACATTGGTTTGCGGGTAAAACAGCGGTGTCATGGTGAGAATGGCCCTGGCGGGTGCTGTACTATTTTCCCAATTAAATTGAATATCAAGATCCGTATCCAGCAAATCCCATTCACGCATTTCGGCCGCTCGATAAGGCAGAATAACGGCTTTTTCATCAACCTGTGGCTCAGGAGTGACAACCAATTCGGGGAGGTCCTGAATATCATCGACGGGCGTGATAACTGCCTTTTTTCCTGCTGTACAAGACGCGAAAAGGACAGCAAGGCAAACCAAAAAGAAGTATCGATTCATACAGTGAAATTGCGTGCAAAAGTAAGGAACGATTCTACGGCAAAAAGAGTTGTACCGAATTTGCTCTTGCACCAACAGAATCGATAGATTTCTTCGCAATTATGAACCCCGGGGCTCCGGGTGATCATCCACTTTGAACCAAAATGCCCATGATCCGGTTATCCCCCTTACCTTTGTAGTGCCATGTTTCCAACCTATGATGTCATCGTTGTTGGCGCCGGTCATGCCGGTTGCGAAGCAGCTGTAGCTGCCGCCAATCTGGGGTCCCGCGTGCTGCTGGTCACTATGAATATGCAGACCATCGCTCAGATGTCCTGCAACCCGGCTATGGGTGGTGTCGCCAAAGGCCAGATTGTCCGGGAGATTGATGCCCTTGGCGGCTATTCCGGCATCATTACCGACCGGACAATGGTTCAGTTTCGTCTCCTCAACCGATCCAAGGGACCCGCTATGTGGAGCCCTCGTGCGCAAAGTGACCGCCAGCGGTTTGCCGAAGAATGGCGGATGATGCTTGAGGCTCATCCATTGATCGATTTTTGGCAGGAAATGGTCAATGGATTGATTGTCAAAGATGGGCGTGTTCAAGGCGTTGTCACCGGCATGGGATTGGAGATTCCCTCCCGTTCTGTGGTCCTTACCAATGGCACCTTCCTCAATGGTCTCATTCATATTGGAGAAAAACAATTTGGCGGCGGCCGGGCAGGCGAAAAAGCAGCTACTGGGATTACTGAACAACTTGTTCAACTCGGTTTTGAATCCGGTCGGATGAAAACCGGAACCCCTCCTCGACTCGATGGCCGGACGATCAATTACGATGTGATGGAGCTCCAGCCTGGCGATGAAACGCCCGGCAAGTTTTCCTATTCTGATACGCCCCCTCTAATCGATCAACTGCCCTGTCATATTGCGTACACTTCTCAAGAGGTCCACGATACCTTGCGAACAGGTTTCGACCGCTCTCCTATGTTTAATGGACGTATCCAAGGCCTTGGCCCTCGATATTGCCCATCTATAGAAGACAAAATCGACCGCTTTGCCGACAAAGATCGACATCAGCTTTTCATTGAACCCGAAGGACGAAATACCTGCGAAGTCTATGTCAATGGCTTTTCTTCATCTCTTCCTGAAGATGTGCAGTACAAGGCTATCCGTAAAGTGGAAGGCCTTGAAAATGTCAAAATGTTCCGTCCAGGCTATGCCATCGAATATGACTTCTTCCCACCTCACCAACTCGAAATGTCTCTCGAAACCAGGCTGGTAAAAAATCTCTTTTTCGCCGGACAGATCAATGGCACAACTGGATATGAAGAGGCCGGGTGCCAAGGTCTTATGGCGGGGATCAATGCCCATCTTGCCGTCGTCGAGGAAAAGCCGTTTATCCTGCGCAGATCAGATGCATATATCGGTGTGCTCATCGACGACCTGGTCAATAAGGGCACAAACGAACCCTACCGCATGTTCACCTCAAGGGCAGAATTCCGAATCCTCCTTCGTCAGGACAATGCCGATGTTCGACTTACACCACTTGCTCAAAAGCTTGGAATGGCGGGTTTGGAAAAGCGTATGGATCGTGTCCGACAAAAAGAAGAAGGCGGTAAAATCATCGAGAAGTTCATCCGTGATCTCAGCATAGAACCGACCCAGGTAAACAACTTCCTGGAAGCGATGGACTCCGCACCTGTATCTCAAAAAGGTAAACTCCACGGCATCCTTTTACGTCCACATGTTACCCTCTCCGACCTGGCAAGTTTGATACCTGAGGTGGCGTCATTCCTGGAGCCATTTGATCAGGAAATTCAGGAATTTGCGGAGATCACCATGAAGTATGAAGGGTATATTCAGCGCGAACAGGATATGGTCGACAAAATGAATCGTCTGGAGGATATGGCCTTACTGGATAGTTTCGATTATCACAAATTAAGCGGTCTTTCAAATGAAGCAAGGGAAAAACTCACCCGTTCAAAACCACGGACTATCGGTCAGGCCAGCCGGATCAGTGGAGTCAGTCCGGCAGATATCTCCGTCTTGTTGATCCACGCCGGTCGATAGCCATATTCAAATTGGGGAGTTGATATTCTTTCTCTAAAGACAGAATATCAGCAGTTTGAATGTTTGTGCTTCGCTGTTGGAACTCCGTTTTCAAACTAACAAACTATCCAACTTTCAAACTGCCAAACCAATATGATCGGCAGTTGGAGAGTTGGTGCTTCGCTGCACTCGCAGTTTGGGCTTCGTTGTTAGAATACGCTCTCACGGTCTTAAAGTCCCTTCGTCCCGATTCCCCTCCAAACTCCCTCCTTCACTAAAGTTCCGGCGGGCAAAGCATAACCTCATAACCTCCCTCCTTGACCAAGGATCAAACTGGATCAATCCGCAAATCAAACCGTTTCCGCAATTCGTGAATCATCGGGTTCTTCTCCGCCAAATGGTCAAAGATTTCCCGAGGTGTCGTCGGTGTATCATCCGTGGCATCCCGTTCAGGCGCAAGACTGGTGTCTACATCAAGCACCATACCCAGGTTGGGATGTCTGACCTGTTCGCGAATAAATGGCATCAAGTCCGTATCCTGCTGGATCATCCCTCGCGCCATCTGTGTACCGACAATTACTGTGATCCGTTCACCTGTCAATTGGATCTGTGCATCCATCAGGAATTGACGAAGTGATGGCGAGTCCGCACGATTGGCATACTCTTCCCATACTTCCCGGATATGATCCAAACTTAATTCAATCTCTTCTTGCTCTTGCTGCTTGAGAATAAACGCCTTTTCAAGGCTGGACAAGGACTTGAGGGACCCACCAACAGGAGACGGCTTGGCTTTTGGCACAGGCACCGTTTTGTCAACTGCATGTGGCATGGCTTCCGGAGATGCGGGAACAGGATCAGAAACCGGTTCGGGAGTTATTTCTTCTGACTCTACCTCAACAAGGGTTACTGCCTCATGTTGAAGGGCTGGCTTTTCCTCACTGACTTGTTGCATTGAATCCTGTGGCGCGATTGAAGGACTGGTCGCAGTGGGCGGAGCTACAGGTTTCGGTAAGGAAGGGCTCAGTTCAGGCTGGCCGTTTTTTTTTTCTGCCAACAACGCAGCTGGATCAACCTTCATCACATGATGAATATGTGCCATTCTGATCAGCGCCATTTCAGTATGCAACCGTTTGTTTCTCGCCAGTGGAAACTGGACATCCGTTTGATTGGCCAAATGAAGCACAGTCAATAAAAAACTGGGCGAAGCCAACAAGGACTGCTCACGATATCGCTGATGCCAGGTTGTACTGGTCTCTAAAAGTTCTGTCGTTCGAGTATCCTGGATAACAAGGAGATTACGGACATGCTCCGCAAGACCATTGATGAAAATATCGCCTTCAAATCCGTTTTGGAAAACCTCCTCCAGGATCAACATAGCCTGGCTGTGATCACCTGCAATCAATGCATCCACTACCCGGAAGTAATACTGAAAATCCAGTACATTCAGGTTACGGATCACACCATCATAGGTCACCTCACCTTCCGCAGAACTGGCCATTCGGTCAAAGATCGACAAAGCATCACGCAAGGCTCCATCTGCTTTCTCAGCGATGATATGCAATGCATCTTCTTCCGCTTTGATCTTTTCCTGATCGCAAATCCCCTGGAGATGCTTGACTGTATCTGCTATCGATATCCGCTTGAAATCATAGATCTGACAGCGCGAGAGAATAGTCGGAATGATCTTGTGCTTCTCTGTTGTCGCAAGGATGAAAATGGCATAGGGGGGCGGCTCTTCCAGTGTTTTCAGGAAGGCATTGAAGGCCGCCTGGGAGAGCATATGCACTTCATCTATGATGAAGATCTTGTATTTGCCTTGCTGGGGCGGGAAACGCACCTGCTCCACCAACGCACGAATATGATCTACCGAGTTGTTGGAAGCAGCATCCAGCTCCAGGATATTAAAAGAGGCATTGTTGTTGAATGACTGACAGGAATTGCAGACGTTACAAGGCTCATTTTCCGGAGTAACTTGCTCACAATTGATCACTCGAGCCAGAATCCTGGCACATGTCGTTTTTCCTACACCTCGAGGACCACAAAAGAGAAATGCATGCGCCAGTTTGTCCTGCTTGAGCGCATTTTTCAGTGTCTGTGTGACATGTGCTTGCCCGACCACTTCATCGAAGCGGGCAGGGCGATACTTACGGGCAGAAACGAGATATTGACTCATAGCAGAACGGGACCGCTAAAGTAGGAAAAAAGGGCGGAAGGTGCTTCGCACGCTGTTTACCAATCGTCTTTCGCTCCTAGCTGTGATCAAGATAAAATCGAAATAATATTCTTGCATATTCAGAAGGATACTTCTTAGCTATTTAGATGCTGAATGACGTTCTGAAGCGTGTTCTCTGTCTTTTTTTATATCTCAATAGTTATCCTATTGGTATATGTAAACTCATTTTAAGGTGTACTTAATTAATCAACTTGATAGAATAACCGATTAAAAACACGTCAATACTGCCGCTATTTGAAAGTCCATCAGAGCGAATGGCGAAAAGCCCTTAGATTTCTTGTGTTCCTCCTTAACTCCTTAACCCCTCCACTCAAATAGTCCACCAATAGTTCAACTTCAGCACCAACGTCCGCACCCGATCCCGAAACTGACCAGGCGTATCATAACTGTCTGTATAGACTAAAAACAGATCAGATAAAGGAGCAAACCGCCATTGGAATCGACTGTTGATATTGAAGATCTCACGCTGAGTATTGTATTGGATAAAACTGGTCCAAAAGACATTCCGTGTAAACGTAATATCCAGCCGACCAGTCATATTCAGTATCTCGGCCCGACCATAATTCTCTGGAAAATCGAGATGATTGTAGTTCAGGCGAAGACCAAAGCTACCATAGGGCATCACCCTGTAGGTCACTCCTGCCTCTCCTGAGAGGATACGTCCATTATAGAATTGCCCTCCAGATCCGCCGACTAAAAAATACCAGGGCTTTCGTGAGTCTGTGTCAAAGAATGCACCACCTTGAAGGAAAGTATAGTTATCCGCAGGTAGTGGGTCACCATCTAGAACAAAGGAAGTCGGAAACAACAAATTGATCTGTTCAAGTCGAGACCAGATCTTAACGTACCGCCTGTCCTTGAAAAAGAAATTATAGGTCAGTGAGTGGAGGGATTCATTGAGGCTTCCGTCTGGGTTGAGAATGACTGAGTTTATAGCCTGGAGCCAGTGACGATTGAACCTGGAACTTGATAAAGCGGGAAAGGTCGTCCAGCTCATATCGTTATTCAACTGGTGGTAACCCAATCGGATCACAGTATCTCGACTGGAATCATAATTCTCGATTCGTTGCACAAAACCCATATCTGCATAGTAGTTCCTGCCTGCCCCAGAATAGTTGATATTTCCTTTGAAGCGTTTACCATTATTCGCAATGCCTGTAGTCCATGCTACCTGTTCTCCAGAAATATCCGGCTTGAAAGACGCATGCATGGATCCCCAGATCTCAAGCTTGCCGGATGGAACCCGATAATTGCCTTCCAATCCTGCTGTACGGCCATATTCGGCTTTCTCAAATTGGCCGTCCGTAAACGCCTGCCGATTTGTGACTAATGCTGCAATCCGCGAACGACTAAATACTTGCTGGTTTACGGAAACAGCAGAATAATTCTGAGCCGCCGCGCTTGGAGATGAACCTGTTTGCATATTCAAGATGCCAATCCGGGTATCCTTTGAAACGTTCCCACTCAACCGTGCACCGTAAAGGATGGGAACGGTTCCTCCATTATCGTCAAGACCAATCCGTCTCGAGAAAAAGGGACGTATTGTATTCATTGCAAACTCGCTGAACACATCCGTATTCTCCAGGAAAAAGGTGCGCCGCTCAGGTAGTAAAATATTGAATCGGGTCAAATTGACCGGCTGTTCATCGATTTCCACCTGGCTGAAATCCGGGTTGAGTGTAAGATCCAGATTCAAAGCCGATCCAAGACCGATCCGCGCATCTATTCCGCCTTGAAATGCGTTGCTGACAGGTTTCTCCGCGTTTGGTTCCTTTTGTGTTCCTGCAAGGAGGTAAGGTATAACCGATACGTTGGTGATTCTGCTGCTCGGAGCTTCTTCCCATATCAGCTGGCCCGTGAAATTGAGATCAAGAGAACCAAACTGTAGAGGCACAGGCGTCCAGGTTTGGACCTCATTGCGAGTAATCACATTTCGCACAAATTGCACACCCCAGGTCTTGTTTTCAGAGTCAAAACGCAAGGTTCGCAATGGGATCGCCATTTCAAGGGTCCACCCCCAGTCTGTTCGCTGTGTTTGGGTATAAAAGGTACCATCCCATGACGTGCTGACATCCTTGCCTATTCCCAGAATAATGCCATCAATCTGGGTGCCAAATGGACTGGAACCAAAGAAGTACCCATAGGTATGCTTGTTAATCGGATCAAGAACAATTCCCAAGCCATCCCCTCGAAAATAATCCACATCCCGGCGCAACGTTTGCACATTGACAGGATCTGTTTCGACACACCAGGCTGCTAAATAGAGGTTGTCAGAATCGTAAACTAAACGAACGATTGTAGCCGGTTTGGCTTCCGGTTCAAGGCGTGGTGATTTCAACCAGAAATGGGTCACAGAATCAGCTTCCATCCAAAAGGATTCATCCGGACGACCATCTAATAATAGTTCGCCTTTAAACGGACGAATGGATACCTGATAACCCGACTGAATGTCAATAGTCGGTTCCTGGGAAATCCCTTCAGACACGACATAGCAAATCAGGACGAAAACGAGTCCTGTTCGCAGGTTAAACCCCATATGTTCTCTAAGAGATTAGTGGTGATTATAAGCCAAGCTTGGCCATCACTTTGAGCATGATATCCTCAGCACCATTTGTAAAGACCATGGCCTGGACACTGGAGTCGAAAATCATTTGATACCCTTCTTCTTTACCTACTTCTTTAATTGCAGCATCCACTTTGTTGAGGATGGGATCATAAAGCAACTGGCGCTTTTGCAGAATCAACTGTTGACCTCCTTGTTCAAAGCCTTGAAGTGCAGTCTGTTGCTTCTGTAATTCCGCTTCTCTTTTCTGTGCTTGAAGCTGGGAAATACTGCCGGTTTTTGATTCCGCCATGTATGCCTGATAGTCATTTTGGAGGGCCGTCAGCATACTGTCGCCTTTGGCTTGTAACTCTATTTGATAAATATTAAGAAGGGAGTCAGCCACAGCTATCTCAGGGAGTTGAGACAGCAACTGTATGGAATGAATATGACCCACTTTTTGAGCAGATGCAAAACTCGCTGTCATCACAACAGCCAAAACAGTAATCAGAAGACGCATAAATGCAAATTTTGTGCAAAGGTAACGATCCTGTTGATTGGGTAGTATACTTAACTGGAACATTGGATCAGATCCCGATACGCAGATCGGCTGTTTGCTCCTTCACTTTGACCAGAATAGCTGCCAAATCCAATTCTTCAAGTGGCCGATCCACAGCACACAATTCCATCAACACTTTATCTTGAGCATTACCAAGTTCCTTCGCGCGAGCGTAAGGCACATCCTCGCGGAAGGTGACCAGTGAATATTTGGAGAAATAGTCAGGAAACGTTGCTTCCAGCCGGGTTTCCAATTGACGTTTTCGCATGAAAACGGGGTTGGCAACATGATCCCGCATTTCATAAAAGTTCTCGACAGCCAAATCAGCGATTGCATCCGCATTGGGTTTGCGCATCTCCTGAAAAGCGGGCAATAACTTATCCCAGTCATTTCCATATTCATCCAGACACTGATCAAAGATCAGGCAATCTTCAAATGAGCAGTTCATCCCTTGCCCATAAAACGGAACGACAGCGTGTGCAGCATCTCCAATTAGCGCAATTTTACCATAGGCTGTCCAGGGGAAACACTTGATCGTACCCAGCGAACTCGTCGGATTCTGGAAATATTCTGTCTCAAGGTCAGGCATCAAAGCCAATGTATCCGGGAACCATTTTTCGAAATAGGCACGCACAGAAGGACCATCATGCATAGCTTCAAAGCCCGTTTCACCGTCGAAAGGCAGGAACAAGGTCACCGTAAAACTCCCATCCGGATTGGGCAACGCGATCATCATAAATCCGCCGCGTGGCCAGATATGCAACGCATTCTTTTCCACCAGCCAGCCTCCATCCGGAGATGGCGGAAAGGAAAGCTCTTTATACCCATGGCTCAGCCAGTCCTGTCGATAATCAAACCTTAATCGTGGACCCTGGGATAACATGCTACTCCGCACCGCACTACCGGCTCCATCTGCTCCGATGATCACATCACCTTCTTGATGGATATGGCGATTTGTTGTTTGATCATGAAAATGGGCAATGCCTGCTTCCAGATCTACGTGGACGCAGGGGGAATTGAAATGCAATTTCAAATTCGGGAAGGTCTCCGCTTGATCCAGTAAAGCAATATTTAATCCTCCGCGGGAAACAGAGTTAATGTGCTCACCTTCTCTTCCTGAATAGGACTGAAAATGGGTGTGCCCCGTTTGGTGATGAATCATCCGACCCTTCATCGGAATCAAATCTTTTAATACTTGCTCGTTGACGCCAACCATTTCCAGTGCACGCAGTCCCCGATCGGATAAAGCCAAATTGATTGATCTCCCAGCGGAAATATCAGCCGACCGCATATCCGGTCTGGATTCATATAGCTCGACTTCAAATCCACGCTGAGCCAAGCGAACAGCAAGCAGTGTACCGCTTAATCCGGCACCCGCAATAATGATTGGTTTAGACATGGTGTAAAAATAACAATTCACGCTTGTCTAACAGCGAAGAGGAGTGGTTTTGATATGGATCGAATCCCGAGAGAGTTGATAGTTTTCAATGCACGATATCAGTACATCCCTTTTACTTACCTTTCATCAGCGAATATCCAACCTCTTCATGCCCAAAGTCAAATTTACCTACGCACTCAAACGTTTCTTTCCTGAACTCCAGGAAAGCCAAATTGAGGCAGCCAATCTGACAGATGCTCTCCTTGAGGTGGATCGCCTTTACCCTGGCCTTCGGTCATATATCCTGGACGACCAGGGTCAGCTACGTAAACATGTCCAGATTTTCCTGGACGGTGAACCGATT
>JAHEAU010000061.1 GCA_024642625.1 Lewinellaceae bacterium | reverse complement strand
GGACAACTGCCCACGCTATCCACCTTTTGAAAGAAGCTTTATTTGAAAAAAATGTGGTCCGCCACGTGGTGCAAATCAATATACCACAAGATCGATCGTATATGCACATCGATACCATTTTTACCCAAATTTCACATCGCCACATCACTGCTTACAAACCCATTGTCATGGATGGCCTGGCTTCCAATGTTCAGGTTTTTTCCAAAAAGGGCGGATTTCGCGAATATGGCAGCGTCCAGGAATTCTTTCACAATGAGATCGACCAGGAAATGGAATTTATTGCCAGTGGCAATGGCCAAAGCCCATATCAGGAAAGAGAACAATGGACCGATGGCTGTAATCTGGTAACCATCAAACCCGGTGTCGCTCTGACCTATGACCGTAATCCTGAAACTGAAAAAGCGTTTATTGCCAAAGGATACCGCATCTTGCATGCCACTGATTTTTTGAAATCCGTAAAATCAGGTAAGCTGGACCCTGAGACGATGGAAAATACAATCATCACCTTACCATCAAATGAATTATCCCGTGCTCGAGGTGGATCCCATTGTATGACCTGTCCACTCGAGCGGGAAGCAATCTGATCGTCATGTTTGCAACAGAGACTCGGATCAGGGTCCGATATGGTGAAACTGACCAAATGGGTGTGGTTTATTATGGGCATTATGCTCAGTATTTTGAAGTTGGCCGAACAGAAGCAATCCGTCAACTTGGATTAACTTATCGAGAATTGGAAGAATCAGGTATTTTAATGCCCGTTGTTTCCATGGAGGTTAATTATCATCAACCTGCCAGATACGACGATGAACTGATTTTACGAACCCGCATTCTCGAACTCCCTAGAACAATGATCACATTTTCGACAGATATTTATAAGCAAGACGAAACACACTTGACGGCAGGAAGTGTTACCCTGGCATTTATCCGAAAAGAAAACGGGAAGCCTTGCCGACCGCCAGAGAAAATCTTGGACCTTCTTCGACCCCACTTCCTATGAGTTGGTCAACCAAAATGAAAACCCGATTTAGATCCTGGATCAAGCCTGTATTGAGCGTGGTTACCTCTTGGCTAAAGAGGAATAGTCTCCCCGGCTTCAGAGGAATATCTATTTGGAATGTCGGTAATTTCCTCTTTAAGGAAGTGCGTAAAGATGACCCATTTATGCGGGCGAATGCCGTTGCTTTCTCATTTTTTCTGTCTCTATTTCCAGCGATCATTACGTTCTTTACCCTCTTGCCTTACCTCCCTGTATATGACGTATTTAGCACGACTCTTCAAGATACCATTGGTGGAATCATGCCAGGGACAGCGGGAGACTGGTTGTTCAGTTTTCTGAATGATATAGCTACGCGTGAACGGCGCGGACTCTTATCATTTAGCACATTATTGGCACTTTATTTCTCGACCAGCGGAACAGCTACATTAATGTTTTCATTTGAAAAAGACATTCCACAGGTCTTTAAAAATCGCCACCCAATCATGAAACGTTGGATTGCGCTTTGGCTGACCGTAATGCTGGCCGTATTAGTGGTTGTTTCCATCGGTCTCGTTATTGCCGGTCACCTTCTCGTTGGCTTCCTCACTCAAAACGTTCAGGCAGATTGGGTCACCACAGTCAGTTTTGAATTTCTTCGTTGGACACTGGTCATCGCACTTTTCTACAGCAGTATTTCTTTGCTGTACCGGTATGGAGCGCCGACCCGTCGCCGGTTTCATTTCTTCAGCACAGGTGCCACAGTCGCCACAATTCTCGCCTTACTTTCGTCTATCTTGTTCTCCATGTATATCAATGCATTTGGCACGTACAATAAATTGTACGGGTCAATAGGAACCATTATCGCTTTGATGTTGTGGCTTCAGATTAACGCATTTGTGATTATCACAGGTTATGAACTGAATACTGCAATTGCGTTTCACAGAATAACTGGAAAAAAAGGTGCCATTCAACCGGAAGAATTGGGACCAGAAGGTGACCCCTCGCTCCATCGATAAGTTTTCAGATCAAACCCGGCTAGATCGAGCACACGATCGACAACCGTACGTGCGATATTCTCCAATCCGTCCACTTGACTGTAGAATGATGGAGATGCTGGTGCAATAATTCCCCCGGCTTCGGTAATGCTAACCATATTGCGTAAATGGATCAAGCTGAGTGGTGTTTCTCTTGGCACAAGGATCAATTTTCGCCTCTCTTTCAGAATCACATCCGCTGCACGCGTCATTAAATCCGTACTGATTCCTGACGCAATCCGGCCCAGGGTACCCATCGAACAGGGACATATGATCATCGTCTCATATCTTGCCGAACCTGAAGCAAATGGGGCATTAAAATCCATTTTACTATATATATCGAATGGGTAATCCGCTGGGTTGAAGGCACCCAGCTCCAATTCCCAATTAATGATCGCATTGGAACTCATCACAACGCCAACCTTCACCCATTGGTCCCTCAATTCAACCAACCGATCAAATAAAACTTTCGCATATATGCTGCCACTAGAGCCGGCAATTCCGAGAATGATTTTTTTCTTCATGTCGCAGGAAATCTCTCAGTGGAACAATATGAAGAGGAATAAGTTGGGCAGAATGAATCGCCTGAAATACTACCCATACAAGATACTTCGAGGAAGTTAAGGCAATCCGGAAGGGCAACCGTTATCGGCTTGGGAGAACTTCAGCTACCACAAAAATACTTCCACACACCAAAATCAAATCCTCAGGATTTGCATTCCTGATAGCCGCCTTTAATGCACCTTTTACCCTGTTATATTTTCGACCTGAAAGACCCGAAGCGAGAGCTGAATCATAAAGATCTTGAGCAGATAATGCACGTGGGACATCCGCCTGGGTCCAATAGTAGCGGGCTTGTTTAGGTAGAATGGTTAATACTCGGGTGAGGTCTTTGTCCCGAACCGTGCCAAAAACAATGTGCATCTGCTTCTCTTGATAAGCTTTGACACCTCCAAAAAGGGCTGTCAATCCCGCTTCATTGTGGGCACTGTCGATCAACACCCGTGGATGCTGGTGAATGGTCTGCCATCGGCCCACAAATCGAGTGATCTGCCTGACATCCTTAAGAGCTCCCAATGTATAGGCATCCTCTGCCTGGATCCAGCCAATACGTTGCAAGGTCCGGGCTGTTTCCAGGTAAGTGACCAGGTTTCGCAATTGGTATGGCCCTTCAAGGTCCATGTCAATCTTGATGAGTTCCCCGGTTTGTCGTTCATTGACGAGTACAGTCTGTCCAGCATCTTGAGATGAGCAAGAAATCACCTGGAAAGATCGACTGCCAAATGTGATCGGCGCCTTCTGCTCTCGGGCTTTATCAAGAAAAACAGAGACTGTCTCCGGGTGTTCTTCGCCGATTACGACAGGTATCCCAGGCTTGATAATACCCGCTTTTTCAGATGCGATCTCTGGCAATGTTTCTCCTAAAAACTCCATGTGATCGAACCCAATATTAGTAATCACAGAAAGTAGTGGGTTTAGGACATTCGTCGAGTCAAGTCTTCCTCCCATTCCTGTTTCGACAATTGCGACATCCACTTTTTGTCGAGCAAAATACCAGAATGCCAAAGCCACTGTCAACTCAAAAAAAGATGGCTTTATCTCCTTAATCAATGATCGATGGTCATTCACAAATCCAATCACATCACGTGGAGGAATCAATACATTACCAATCTTTATCCGCTCTCTGAAATCGCGATAATGTGGAGAGGTATACAGACCCGTTTTAAGACCATGATGAATACAAAGAGAAGCCACCATATGGGTCAGGCTTCCTTTCCCATTTGTCCCGGCTATGTGAATACTCTGAAACTGATTTTCAGGATTCCCAAGTGCCGCCAACAAAGCCTGGGTATTTGTCAGATCTTTTTTAAATGCAGTGGGACCAATTCGTTGAAACATTGGCAACATGGCGTACATGTCCGCCAGTGTTTTGCGATAGTCTGTTTGCCAATGGCTCATTGAACAAGAAGAGTCTGCCTGAATCAGGCGGCTTATTTTACCTTGAAATCATATGTGATTGTCCCGCATTGCTCATCCTGGTTGGATTGCGAGAATAAATATCGATATGCATTTTGCTTGGCGAGTGTCACCAATCTAGAATCAGATGTTGTAGAACCACGTTGGGTATAATCAGCCTTGGTCACATTGCCCATGCGATCAACACAAACATAAATCACAACTCGGCCTGTCTTTTGTGAACTGTCGCTGATTTCAGGAGCTCGTTTGACACCTCGGTTTGTCAGTCCATCTCCGACTACGCCAGAGCCCTTACTGATCCCTTCCAGCTTGGAAGCGTCCGGATCGCCATCCGGGACGCCCTGATTGCCGGGCTTATCGGTATTGCCTTTACCCGATCCACCAAAGAAATCACCATACTGTTTGCGGGCTTTATCATATTCAGCCTTCTTTTGAGCTGCAGCATCAGCAGCTGCCTTCTTCCGGGCTGCATCTTCCTCTGCTTTACGTTGCGCCGCATCAGCAGCATCTTTTGCTGCTTCTTGCTCTTTTTGCTTCTTGATCCGAATCTCCGAATCGTCTACGGTAAGAATCTTTTTTTCTGCTGGTTTAGGTGGTTCAACTACTTCTTGAACAGGCTCTGGAACATCTTCTTGCTGCGCTTCTTCCATTGGCTGATCAACAAATTCTTCCTGCTGAACGTCTGGACGATCATCTCCGGCCCCCTGGTTAATCTCTCCAAAACTGATCAATACACCTTCCTGACCAGGAGGTGGATCCTGGTAGGTTAGTAATGGCAACAAGGCCAAAAGAATGATCAAAGCATGAACGACCAGGCTGACTATGAAGCCTTTTCGGCGTTCCCGCTCTTCATCCTGGGTGATCTGTAAGGTTGTCATATCAGTCATTTAACGGAAGAAGGTGTTATTTTGGTTTCCCGTGGTCGCTTACTTAACAGGTTGTTGACTCAATCTGCACTGGCTAAAATCGCGTTTGCATCATATTTCAGAGCCAAATCCATGACAACAACGACGTTTTCTACAGGCGCTTGATTGTCCGGAGAGAGCAAAATAGAAAATCCCTTCCCTTTTCTTCTGGACAAAGACGCAAACTCCCGATCCAGGCCAGAGGCATCCATTCGTCGACCATCCATAAAGTATTGACCATCTGAGCCAATGGATACATCTGGAAGGGCATCTTCATCAGTACTGCGGGAGGTTGATTTTCCCGGCAATTTAAGATTCAGTGCATTCGGAGCGACCAAATTCGAGGTCAACATAAAGAAGATCAGTAAAAGGAAGATGATATCCGTCATGGAGGACATGCTGAATTCCGAACTGGTCTTACTCTTGCGTTTCAGAGGCATGTTGGCGGATTGTGTTAAGAACGACGAGGTTGAGTTGCAAGGATGGCTTTCATCTTCAATTCATTTGCGACACCTAATACCTTCATGACATTGGTGAAGGGCACCCCGACTTCCGCAATGATGGTAATCGTTGCGTTCTCCTGATTGCCCATCCTGGTAATTACCTGTCGGATCTCTGGTTTGAGAGCCGCGGATGGTATATCCTTTCCATTGACAGAAAAGGTTCCATTCTTTTGGATGGACACACTGAGTGACGATGGCGCTACCGTTTTGTTATCTGATTCAGGCATTTGAAGCTTCTTGACATTGACGAATGTGGCCGTCAACATAAAGAATACCAACAACAGAAAGATGATGTCCGTCAATGAGGACATACTGAATTCAGCAATCGCCTTACTTCGTTTTTTCATGGCCATGGGCAGATCAGGAAGGTTCCTGCAGTAGGTCCATAAATTCGGTTGTAGACCGCTCCATTTTGAAGATCACCTTTTCGACATTGGCAACCAGCAGGTTATAGGCAATTAGCGCAAATAGACCGACAACCAGACCAAAGGCAGTTGTAATCAAAGCCTGATAAATACCACCTGCCAATACTTCGGGTGTAACGTTCTGTTCAGCAGCCATTTTGTAAAAGGCCATGATCATACCCGTTACCGTACCTAAAAACCCGAGCATCGGAGCAGCACCAGCGATACTTGCCAGCGTAGAAAGGTTTTTTTCCAATTTAAAGACTTCCAGGTTGCCAACGTTTTCGATCGCTGCATCAATATCCCGAAGTGGTTTCCCAATTCGCATCAAGCCCTTTTCGACCATGCGACTGATCGGAGAATCTGTCCCGGCACAAAGCGATTGGGCTGCCTTGATATTTCCGGATTGGACACTCATCCGAATATTATTCATGAAATTCTCATCAATCTTGCCAGCTTTTGAAATATTGACATATCGTTCGATAAAAATCGAAACAGCAATAAAGGACATGATGACTTGCAGGGCAACGATTATAACACCAATCGGGCCGCCAGAAAACAAAATGTCGGCAAAACTTTGTGATTTGGTTTCCGTTTGCTCCAGTTCGGCTTGCAGTAGGAAAAAAAGAGGGTGCATCATAGGAAGTACGATTTGGAATCTTTGAACGAATTCAGACGCTGCAAATTATAAACACATTAAGGATTTTTAAGCATCTTGGGAAAACTTCTGAAATCCGGCATTTATCCGGACGATTCCGTAGATTTGCAATAGCGAATTTTCGCTCAAAGTGAGAACCGATGAGAAGAATTCAACAAGTAGCCGTTCTAGGTGCCGGTGTCATGGGCTCCGGCATTGCCTGCCACCTCGCAAATGCAGGCTTCCAGGTCATCCTGCTCGACATTGTCACACCTGGAATACCAGACTCTTTAAGCCAGCAAATGGCAGTTCGAAACAGTCATGTCAACCAGGCACTTGCCACTGCGATCAAGAGCAAACCTGCTCCACTTTATAAAAAAGAATATGCGTCCAGGATCCAAACTGGCAACCTGACGGATGATCTGCAACGGATAAAATCCTGCGACTGGATTATTGAAGTGGTCGTAGAACGCCTCGATATCAAACAACAACTCTTTGCCCGTGTAGAAGAATTTCGTTCTCCGGGCACGTTGGTCACCAGCAATACCTCTGGCATTCCCATTCATTTAATGGCTGCTGGTCGAAGTGAAGACTTCAAGCGCCATTTTTGTGGTACGCACTTTTTCAACCCACCCCGTTATCTGCGGTTACTGGAAATTATTCCTACCACAGACACGGATCCATCAGTTATTGAATTTCTTCTCACGTTTGGTGCAAATCATCTTGGCAAAAAGACCGTTCTCGCAAAAGACACACCGGCGTTTATCGCCAACCGGATCGGTGTCTATGCCATGGCCCGGATCTATCAATTGACAAGCGAACTTGGGTTACCCATCGATGTCGTCGACAAATTGACCGGTCCCGCTTTGGGCCGTCCGAAAACCGGAACATTCAGACTGGGTGATCTGGTTGGGCATGATACCGCTGCACATGTCATTCAGGGTATTCGGAACAACTGTCCCGACGATGAACAAGCCGGTGCATTCGGAATCCCACCCTATCTCCAATTTCTGCTGGACAATAAATTCCTGGGCAACAAGTCAGGGCAAGGGTTCTATAAAAAGCTACCGGAAAAAGATGACCAAGGGCGCACTGTCTATCACATTCTTGATCTGAAAACTCAAACGTACCAGCTACCGGAAAAAAGTCAGCTACCCAGTTTGGAGGCAAGCAAACAAATCGAAGACCTGGGACGAAGATTGACAATGTTTTTTGAACATAATGACGCCGGAGCGAAACTGATCCAGCAATCATTACTTGGTCTGTTTGCCTATTCGTCCAATCGGATTCCGGAAATTGCAGATGCACCTTATCAAATTGATGATGCCCTCAAAGCCGGATTTGCCTGGGGTGAAGGTCCATTTGAATTATGGGACATGATTGGCCTTGAGAAGGGCGTCAATCTTGCCAAACTGGCGGGAGAAGTGATCCCCAAATGGATATTTGACATGGTTAAAAATGGCCATGACCAATTCTATAAAATCCAGAATGGTCTTCGCTATTGTTTCCATCCTGGCAAAGGTGACTATATAGAAATACCTGGACAATCCGCACATGTCAACCTTGATTACCTCCGCCTCCAGGCACCGATCTACAGCAATGATGAGGTTGTCCTGCATGATATCGGCGATGGTGTGCTTTGCCTTGAGTTTCGGAGTAAAATGAACGCCATCGGTGAAGGCATCCTTCGCGGTCTTCAAGAATCCATTCGGATCGCTGAGGAAGGCGAATGGAAGGGCCTCGTAATTGGAAATCAGGCTCAAAACTTTACCGTGGGCGCCAACCTGATGATGATCGCGATGATGGCATATCAACAGGAATGGGATGAGTTGAATATGGCCATCAATCTGTTTCAGCAAACCACGATGCGATGCAGATATTCCCGAATACCTGTTGTTGCTGCAACACAGGGCTACGTGTTTGGCGGCGGATGTGAAGCCATCATGCACTGTGATGGTGTTGTCGCTACAGCTGAAAGTTATATCGGTCTGGTCGAAGTTGGTGTTGGTTTAATCCCCGGTGGAGGCGGGACGAAAGAGTTCGCAGTGCGGATTTCTGATTCCTTTACAGAGGGTGATGTACAGGTTAACACCTTAATCGACCACTTCAAAACAATAGCCACAGCAGCCGTAGCAACATCTGCATATGAAGCGTATGATTTGGGGTACTTATTGCCCCATAAAGATGATGTCATCTTGGACCTTGATCAACACATCTTCCAAGCAAAAGCACGTGTCCTTGCGTTGGCCGACCACTATGTCCAGCCTGTGATGAGGCAAGACATCACCGTACTGGGACGAGGTGGTTTGGCCACCTTATATGCTGCAGCGAATGAACTTAAATTGGGACGATGGGCCTCAGAACATGACATCAAGATCGCACGTAAAGTGGCTTGGGTGCTCTGCGGAGGAGACCTGACAGGATCACAGCAAGTCTCCGAACAATACCTGTTGGATGTTGAACGGGAGGCATTTATGAGTCTTTGTGGAGAACAGAAGACACTAGAACGAGTACAACACATGCTTCAAACCGGGAAGCCATTGCGTAATTAATGTTGATTTAACGAAAACGACCATGGAAGCATATATCGTCAAAGCATACCGCTCACCAGTTGGAAAAGCCAAAAAAGGGTCATTCCAAAATTTTCGTTCAGATGATCTGGCGGCTGTTGTCATTCGTCATCTCATGCAGGCAACACCAGGCCTTGATCCATCACGGGTTGATGATGTGTTGGTGGGTTGTGCGAATCCCGAAGGTGAACAAGGCTTACAGATTGGCAGGCAAATCGCATTGCTTGCTTTGAATCAGAATGTACCTGGCATGACCATCAACCGTTATTGCGCCTCTGGGTTGGAGACCATTTCCATTGCGGTGGCCAAGATTAAAGCAGGTCTCGGTTCCTGTTATATCGCCGGTGGAACGGAAAGCATGAGTATGATACCAATGACAGGGTACAAACTGGCACCCAACTATCAGTTTGCCAGTTCGACGCCTGATTATTTGGCAAGTATGGGCATGACCGCAGAAGCAGTTGCCAATAAATACAATATCACAAGAGCGGATTCAGATACGTTTGCTTTGCGAAGCCATACGTTGGCAGCTGCTGCACAAGACACTGGTAAATTTACAGATGAGATTGTACCTGTTGAGGTGCCCCAGGTATGGGTAGAAGATGGGAAACGCAAAGAGCGTACCATCACTGTGACAGCAGATGAAGGGGTACGTCGAGAAACGACCCTGGAGGCCTTGGCTAAACTTCGACCTGCTTTTGCTCAAGGGGGCGTTGTCACTGCAGGCAACTCAAGTCAAACCTCAGATGGTGCCAGTTTTGTACTGGTCATGAGTGAGGCGATGATGAAGGAGCTCAACTTGACTCCAATAGCTCGGTTGGCGTCTTGCGCAGTTGCAGGTGTGGATCCATTATATATGGGCATTGGGCCTTGTGCGGCCATTCCAAAAGCATTGGATCAAGCGGGTCTCAAACTAAACGATATTGATCTAACTGAATTAAACGAAGCATTTGCTACTCAAGCACTTGCAGTCATCCGTCAAACCGGACTGGATCCGGACACAGTAAATGTAAATGGAGGGGCAATTGCCTTGGGCCATCCGCTAGGATGCACAGGTGCCAAACTCTCGACACAATTGTTCAATGAGTTGAGACGCCAAGGTAAAAAATACGGGATGGTTACAGCGTGCGTTGGTGGAGGCCAGGGCATCGCCGGAATTTATGAACTTCTTTCCTAGTCACTTCGACTAGACCCGTTTTACACTCGGCTCAGACGAGCTCCCTGCGCTTCATTTCCTTGTGGATCAGATCCAGTTCACGGGACATCTCCCCAGTAACTGAAGCATTCTCCTGTGCACGTCGAAGCAAATAGGGAATCACTTCCTCGACTCGGCCATAGGGCACATATTTTGCCACATTATAACCACAATCTGCCAGATTGAATGTCAAGTGGTCGCTCATACCATACAATTGCGAAAAATTGAGATGAGGATGATTTCGATCGATGCGTAACTCATCGATCCATGTGGCCATCTTCATGCAGCTCTCTGCATTGTGAGTCGCATTGCAGGAGGCAATTGTATCCACGTGTTCCACCAGGTACCGTAAAGCTTCATCGTACGCTTTGTCCGTTGAAACTTTATCTGGAAAGATCGGAGACGGGTAGCCCATTTCTTTTGCACGAAGACGTTCTTTTTCCATGTAGGCACCACGTACAATTTTGGAACCGAAGATCCATCCTTCCGATCGCGCTGCCTCAGCAGTTTCGATCATATATGCCAGACGATCATGCCGATAAAGCTGAAATGTATTGTAGATCACTGCCCGCTCCTTGTTGAACCGTCGCATCATGGAATTGACCAATTCATCGATCGGCTTTTGAACCCAACTTTCTTCGGCATCAAAAAATACAGACACTCCTTTCTCGAATGCAGCTAAAGAAATGGCCTCAACACGTTTTACAACAGCCTTATATGCCTCCTCCTCTGACCGTGAAAGTGTATCGCCACGCTGGACTTTCTCCAGAAGAGGATTGCTCGCCAAACCAGATATTTTTGTACTGACTACAGGTACATGTTCATTTCCGGAAGCGAATTCAATCGCTCTGAGATTTTCCCGAAGTGTTGCATTAAAATCAACTTCAGCTTCCTTGGCCTCTACCCCATAATCCAGGATGGTCAGTGTCTTGTAATGGGCCAGCTTTTCTATTGTGCCCATACTTTTCAATAAACTCTCTCCTCCAACGAACTGGCGAAACAACGTGGCTTTGACAATTGGTCGTGCAAACGGAATATTCCATTGGACTGCCCAGCGACCAACAGATGAACCGACGTTGACAAGCCAGGGCTTGTTCATCATCGAAAACAGCCAACTCATCTGCTTCAATTCCTTATCACTCAGATAGGAGAAAGCAATTTCTGTATCCTTGAAGTCGGGTATCGTCGTTTGCATTGCCGACTGTGTTTCTTGCATCATGTTCTGGTCCAAATTTGCCAAGATTTCTCTGCTTGAAGGTACAACATTTCCAATCCATTCACAGTCCGGGCACCGCGTGATTTGCCCATTTTCAGAAAGCTCGTTTCCTCTGGTGAATAGATCAGATCGTACATTATATGTTGGCTTCCAATGTCTTCATACGGGATATCAGGACAGGCCTGAACATCGGGTGCCATTCCCAGTGGGGTCGTGTTGATGATCAGGGAATAGCCAGACAATCCATCCTGATTGATCTTATCGTAAGACAAGAATTCCGCATTGGTCTGTCGAGAAACAGTATCGAATGAGATCCCCAATTGCGTACAAGCATCTTTTACAGCCTGCGCTGCCCCGCCATTTCCCAGGATCAACGCGCAGCCAGTGATGTCATGATCCAGAAGTTTGATCAAGGTATCCTGAAATGCTGGTCCATCTGTGTTAAATCCGACAAGCCGACCGTCAACTTCCCGCTTCACTGTATTCACTGCCCCTATTCTGGCAGCTACAGGATCAAGTTCATCCAGAAACGGAATAATCCTTTTTTTGTGTGGGATGGTCACATTAAACCCACCCAAATCCGGCCGGGATACAAGTAAAGATGTCAGATCATGAATATCCGCAAGTGGGAACAGTTCATAGGTCCAATCCAGCAGGTTTTCGGATCGAAACTTTTCCGCAAACCATGCCGGTGAAAATGACACGTTGAGCGGGTACCCAATCAAGCCTAAAGCAGTCCTCATTTCCCAGGATCTAAAGCGTCCTTTGGTGCTCGGCTGTCCATCAACCAGACGAGGGCAAAACCGGCAATGCCACACAGCAGAACAGTCAATAGTTGGGGATTACCTTGAAAGCTCCCTGGCAAGACACTTCGCTCGATGAATGGCACTGCTTCCCCATGGCTATTCAATCGGGTGGTTACCACTTCTTTCCAGGGCCAAAGTCGATTCAGAGACCCGAGCATAAAGCCTGTCAGGATAGCCAAGGCAAGATTGTGATAATGACGAAAAATCCAGGTCAGCACTCGAGAGAATCCTGCCAATCCAATTAAACAACCGATGGCAAAAACACCAACCACGATCAAATGGTCCATGGAAAATGTTTCCAAAAACCCTTTGACATGGCCGATAATCACGGTATACATACCCATTAACAACAACAGAAAACTACCTGAAATACCAGGCAGCAACATGGCGGATATGGCGATTGTACCACAGATCAAGACAAACCACAAGGCCTCCGTCCCTGTTGCCGGGCTGGCAACAGTGATCCAGAATGCCAAGGCTGTCGCCAGGATCAATCCGATCACATCTATGAATGACCAACCAGATATCTGTCTAGAGACCCATATGGAAGAAGCCAGGATCAATCCGAAAAAGAAGGACCAAATGGCCAATGGTTGGTTTTCGATTAGCCAGGTTATCCCGAATATGCCGATCACGATTCCGACAGCCATCCCGACTAATAGGGACAACAGAAATGTTCCATTGACAGCTTTCCAAACACCGGAAAATCCTTCCTTGCGAAAAACGCCAATTAAAGCGGGATGGAACGCTTTAATTGATTCCAGCAACTTTTCATAGATCCCGGTAATGAACGCAATCGTTCCTCCCGAGACACCGGGAACAACTTCAGCCATACCCATGGCCATGCCTCGTAAGGCGATCTGATACCAATTGAAATTCATATCACAAATGTAAGTTGGTCAGCGAAATTCTGACTAATTATCGTGTGGACGTCCAAGTTGGACGGCACCCGCTTGAGGCTCCTTTTCCTTAATCTCTTCTATTACTGATGGCTGTGTAGACTCGACCCACAAATCAGGCTGACCTGCGTCAATCCATGCGGTGTACCAGGAGCTTCCAACAGCAAGTATCGCTTCACGGAATCGACTTTCAACCATTCCGTCCATGGCCTGTTGGTAAGAAGCAGCAAATTGAGGACAATATGTCAAGACATTTTGTGCATTCCGATCTTCAAAGCACATAATCCGATCACTCGGCGTGTGTTCTCGAATTTGTCGCTCCAAAGTAAGGACGTCATCGACATAGGCATGGCTTTCGCGCACCATCCTCCATCCTTCCTGTGCAAAATCCGAAATGTAATGTGCCGGTCCGGTGACTAAATCCCAATCAGTAGAAAACAACTCAGGAATACGACTCTCCCAAAACCCGTGGATTCCCTGTTGTCCAGTAAGCTGGCCATTATAGTTTTCAGTAGTGTGCAAAGGAACGTGAGCATCCCCGATATAGTGCCCGATGTCGGCAGACAACCTCAAAATCATCTGAATATCTCTGGTTAGAAATGCATTGGTCAATCGTCGTTGCATAATGGGCAACCAATAGGGTAATATGCCATGAATCGAGAACTCATCGAGAAAGAGCAGCTTGGTAAAACGCATAGATCCACCACATGAATCCTGGATTTCGCTGTCACCTTGGGGTGTGTATTCCCAGATTTCGGCATATGGGTCCTCCTCCTGAGTCACAAGGAATTGTTCAATTAATACATTTGATTTGACAGGACAATGGATTGAATCGACGCAATAGAGGTTGCTGCTTTCAGCTACACGAACTAATCTGGTAGAATCACCAGAAGGTGAGATCAGGATAATGGCAAGATGACGAATGATCTCTGTTTGCAGATCTGTACCCAGAGGTACACTCCCCTCTTCTTCGTATTTATCCAGATCAATATAATGTCGCTTGTATTCCTGGGGGATAGCATAGCGCCGTTTATCGGGGTCAACGCCGTGTTCTTCCAGATAGGGAGCATGCTTTTTATAAAACTGGTTGAGCGGTGCAGGAATCGTGTATACAGCCTGGCGATTGATCATTCGATGACCAAAAAAGCCCCAATCTGGCAAGGGGTGCCACCACATGAACCAGATCAACAACCAGTTACCCATATGACAAGTTACTTGAAAAACATATCATAGCTCCAGAAGATTCGCGAGAAAGGTTGATGCTGGACCATCATAAAGTCGCCCCAGTTGCTATTGACATGATATCGTTCTACAGGAAGAGGTTGTCCGTTATTGCCAAGCAGGATGGCGCCATCAATATCCTGCGGGACGATAGAATGCAGTGTGGTAATTCGCTCTTTACCATCTTTTGTGGTCACATAAATCACACAAAAAGGCAAGGTCTTCGAAATTGAATCCCGTTCCGGATTTTCATTATTAAACCCTTCAATCCGAAGCTCTTTCAGACGGCTGAGTAGTTCTGCCGGACGATCTGGATTGATATCCCCTTCAATCGCCTTGGAAAGCTCATAAAAAGGTTTGACAGTGAAGGCATTAGGTCCTTTACGCTCAATCTTGAATGATTTGTCTCGAAAACGAGGGTATTCGATGGCAAAGGAGACAATATTGTCCACTGACATCGGAAACAAACTTCGATCTCTCCAATCCTTTTCATCCAAATAGAATCTGGCAGAAACAGATCCATAAAAATATTTCATGGTAACTACAAAAGGCTGATCCGATCCTTCCATCATGACATAAGTCCCTGACCCCTCGGGCGATACTCCGCCTACATAATACGTCTTTAGCATTTTGCCATCCAGATCACTGACGACTACCCTACGACCATGTGCTCCCAAGCTCTTGATAATATTGGGAATCATTGACGCTGGAGGAATGTATTTGACCTCTATCTGACTTACAGTTTCCAGCATTTCCTCCATGACACGAGGTTCGACAAGATAGATGTCATTCACGTGCCAACGTCCATTTATTCGATCCAGGCTCAGTGTCTTTCCATTCCGGTCAAGCACGTGGATATGCCCGATCAAATTGGTATCCGGCACCGCAAATGAGCCTTCATAATCGGATAGTGTAGATGGTTTATTGAAGGTTTTCGATGCCCACCATACACCTCCTGCCAGGACAGCCAGGATGAGAAGTAAAATCAGATTGCGTTTCATATTAGCTGATTATTTGCGCATACCGGTGTCTGCGCCAGAAATAGAATCCCAGACCGAAGAGAATGAGCATTGTCAAAGGCAGAACAAGGTTAATCATTTGCCAAAAGCTCTTTTCTTCAGTGACTTTGACCTTGTCCAGAAGCCGCAGCCGAACATCTCTTGATCTGGCCTCAATCAAGCCGCGTTGGTCAAGCAAGTACTCAATCATATTCAACGCAAAGTCCTTGTTAGCATATTGTCGACGCTCATATACATTGTAACCTAGCGCCTTGGCTTCATTTGTCGCAGGA
>JAHEAU010000287.1 GCA_024642625.1 Lewinellaceae bacterium | reverse complement strand
AAATTGTGGTATGAAGGTCATTAGTACCGATGCGCTTCCGGTCGTCTGCATCGGAGATAACAATCCACCATATGGAATGATGTCCGTTTCATCAAATCCATTGAGAATGGAATGGCGCTTTCCGGATGCTGCAGGCTCCGTCCCACTTCGGGGACCATCTACCTCACCGCGAAGTTCAGGATTGAGACGCAGATAGGTGTGATAGTTATCGCCACCAAATTTTGGAAGGCGCTCATTAATTTCCAGAGAAACAGATTTATCGACACGTACATTCAAGAGATCAGCAAGGCCATATTCCTCTTGACGGATTCCCCATTCATTATATAAACTGGTATCTCCTGTTGCTACCAGGTTGCCGCCATGATTAACAAAATTTCGAACACTGTCCATTTGCTTTTTCGACATCACCGCCAGATTGGGCAAAATCAAAACTGACAATTTATCACTTACTGTATCAATGTCATCTGCGTGCACCATGAGAAAAGGAATGCGCGATCTCACTAGTGATTGCATCATTCCGCGCAATGGCTGCTCAACCAGTTGCTCAGATTGATCGCGTCCGTAGTAATCATAATTTTCCTGCGACCACACCACTCCAACATTGGCAATGGCGTGACGATTGATGAGAAACTCTTCATTCTTCTTATGCCAGTTGAGCATTTCAATCGGGGAATGATACATTCTTCTGTCTTCATGGGAAGCCGCAACCATATGCCACCATGGCTGAATGCCACCCGCGATTCCTTCAATCATCCACATGCGTGCTTCAGGTTCTGGTTTACTCGCCACCCGAAACCATGGACGATGTGTCTGATACTGGGCCATACTCTCCGGCACCAATTTATCCCATCCCAGAATACCATGAATAAGTTTTCCTATTTGCGCATTATGTTGAAATCCTGCGTTGTCTCTTCGTGCCTGATCATCCAGCATAATAATTTCTGCACGCTCACTGATTGCCTTATAGTCACGAAAACTTCTGCACTGCCCCCCAATCGATCCGCTATTCATTCCTGACCAAATGCAATTTTCTCCTCCCGCTGCTTTTGTAGTTTTGTTATTTAAATCCCAAATCTCGAGTCTTCGATCATAATTCCAGCGAATCCAATCTCGGTAAAGTTGATCATCCCAGTTCTTTTTCATTGGGATTTCCTTCCCTGTTTTTGCTTTAAATTTCCGCTGACAATTTTCACAATAGCAAATGCTGTCACGCCCAAGGCCACTCCAGCTATTATCCGTAAATCCTTCAGGCTTATAACGTTCCACTATTTCACGCATCACAGCAGGTATGTGCGAATCATAGTAAGGACTATTGATGCACGTGATAAAAAGATCAGCTGCTTTATATGGATTCCCTTCAACATCTCTGGTAAACCAATCTGGATGTGCCTTGTAAAACTCCTCGTGTGCTCTGTTGGAGTCCATTCGCGCAAATACAGCAAGACCATCTTCATGCGCGGCACGACAAAGTTCTCCGAACAGATCGTGCCCGTTCAGATATTGCGCCTGTCTATGTAAAGGAACCTGAGTAGGGTAATAAGCTACAATTCCACCCGCATTGATGATGACGCCCTGTGTTTGACTTTTCTTCCAATAATTTCGCCACCACGTGATATCGTAGTTGGCCGGATCTTTCTCGGTGATGTTCACCTGCCCCCACCGAGTGACCTTTTTATACCAGGGATGATCTACCAGATTAATATTTTTTGATAATTGTGATGACCCCAACAAATCGAAATCGGAAATTGCCAGCGACGCGGTGGCCATAGCTGATTTTTTGAGAAATGATCGGCGGCCTTTGTCCGAGTTATCCGAAGTTAAATTTTGCATGACTTAATAAATTTAAAGAATCAAGTGCCGAATACAGAATGTCTTTCCTTTAATTGACTGCAAATGCAAAATACTGATTCGAGATTGAAAAGAGAAGCTAATCTGATTTGGAAGAGGCAACTCTATTTTATGAGCGAAGTCATTATGTTAGTGTAGCATCCCTGCGTATTTTTGAAATCAGTGATGCGTATCCTTAATACATTTAGGCGGATTACCAAAATCTTTGGGAAAGCGATACTCGGCTTACTCCTGTTCTTACTCATCATACTAGCCCTTATTCATCTTCCGCCTGTACAGGAAAAGATCACCCATAAGGTAGCCACCTACTTATCCTCCAAAATAAAGGCAAGTGTGAGCATACAGTCGATCAATTTTTCGATACTTGGGAGAGTGACGATTGAAGATATCGCCATATCGGATCCTGATCATCATCAAATTTTTTCAGCCAGTGAAATTGAAGCTACCGGCAGTATTATTGATTTTGTTTGTGGCAATCTCAATTTTGATGAGGTGAGTATTTCAGGCGTTGACTTTCATCTGATTCAGGGTGAAGAAGGATTGAATATCCAATTCATTTTAGATGCCTTTCGGCCATCCGAAGAAAAGACCACGACTTCAACCGAGTTAACGCTTCGATTTAATAGGATTCAATTAGAAAATATCATCGTTGAATTTACATCGATAGCCAATGGAACTGCGGTAGATGCCCGTTTACAAAAGTTTTCTTGTCTGGATGCTGATTTTAAAACGCTCCCCAATAGGATCAGTGCCCGTAACATTTACTTTCAACAGGCATTGATAGACATTCTATCTACCGGGCATCCTGATACATCCATAGCTTTCTCTACTCCTACTGACCAACCCTTTATGCTTGATGGTGGTTTAGGTATCGGTCTTGACATCAAGACGATGAAAGTAGAGGACAGTGATTTTTCATTCCACAAGAACGAGGAAATAACCACGCCAAAATTTGACCCCGCACATATTTCAGTAAATAATATTCAAATCAATCTGTCTGATGTATACCTTAATAAAGACACACTTGACGCGGACTTACATACACTTTCCGCGCAAATGCCCGGCTTTGCGTTAGACGAAGCCAGGGCCAATATTCGATGGAATCGAAATCAGCTGGCACTTTCCGGCCTGCACTTATCTTCCCTCACAAATCAACTTGATGCGAATCTCTCCGCTCAATATGATCTCAATGCTGACCATGTTGCTGATCATACTGTACTAGAAATTGATGTCTTTGGCCAAAGTAATCCAGAATCTCTTGCTTATTTTTTTAGTGACTCCGTAATGAACCACTTCAATCATTGGAAACTCGCCGAAATAAAAGTCGAAGCCAACTATAACATGGGGAATGGGCTTATAAAAACATTGAATTTAAAAACTCGAAACAGTCAGCTACATGCTGAGGGGAAAGTGTATGACGTATTGGATTCTAAAAAGCTATCCTGGGAGGAAATAGAAATTAATAGCAAGATAGGTTCGGACTTCAAAGAGACATTATCTCCATATCTAGCGGATATAAACTTTCCGCAAGAGGCAACTCTCCAACTGACGAGTTCAGGTAATCCTAAGGAAATCTCAGTTGATGGAAATATCTTATCAGATTGGGGCGATGTGAAAGTTACCGGACAGGTTAACCAGCATGCAGATAAAGCTGAAGTTGATGTACACCTCGCAGGCAATAAAGTTGACCTTGGCAAATGGATAAATGTCTCCATGTTGGGGCCAATGGATCTTGCTTTAACGGCAAAAGGAAATATTGGCAATGAACAGAATATTCAACTCACCGGATTAATCAGTGATATGGAAATTCTGGATCAATCCATACACGACATTACTATTGACAGCAGGATTAAAAAGGCCAGTTCAACCGTGATGATTTCCATCGATGATCCGAACTATCATTCAGAGATCAGTTCAGAAATCACGTTTGGAAGTTCATTGTCTTTAACAACCCATATTCAATTAGATGACTTTATGCTCGGAAAGTTGTTGCGTCAGGATAGCACGCTGTCTATTTCAGGAAATGTTCAATCAAACCTGGAGCTAGATCAATCTACCTTGGAAGGATCTGTGCAGGGCATACCCATGTTATTTAAAAATCATAATATGGAATATCTACTTGATACCATGACTTTTCATACCATGATTTCTCCTGCCGGCAGTACCATCCAATATGTCACAGACAATGAAAAAGGTGAACTGGTATCCAATTTTGATATTCGCGATTCACGTCAAGCCATTCAGGATTGGTCAGCTGATATCATGCATATCCCACACGGAGGAAGCCATCCAACCGGATATCGCAATATC
>JAHEAU010000286.1 GCA_024642625.1 Lewinellaceae bacterium | reverse complement strand
TGGATATTCGATTAAATAATTGCGGTTGTTTTTCTAAAAAAGATAAGTATCGTTCTTCTGCCGTAGAACTAATGTTTTGAAGTATTCTATTCTGAAGACTTACCATTGCATTCTCAGCAAGAACTCTAAAAATCCGGTTGAATTTAGGATACTCCACAAATAGTTTCAGCTGATCTTCTTTTTTTGCCTGAAGAATAATTGAGTTTTCTATAGCTTCTATATAAAGTTTACTTGGCGTCTCAGAGTGAAAACTGCCAATATCCCCAATCCACCAGTTCTCAACAGCAAATTGCAAGTTGTGCTCTTTGCCATTTTCCTCAACCATGTACATTTTAAAGCACCCTTCCACAACATATGTGTTATGTACACAAACATCTCCTTCCTGGAGAATAAATTGTCTTCGTTTAACTCTTCGTTCTTTGAAAACTTCTTCCACAAAAGACTTTTCCTCTTCACTTAAAGGAAGAAATTTTTCGAAATAGTCTATTAATGGTTTTGTTTTCATTTTTTCAATTCGCTACAACTTACTTATATACGCAACTCCCTATCCCCACCAAACGAATGCCGCAAAAGAAACCCCACCACCAAACCAGTTGAAAATCAAGTTCATATCCATTTTCAAACGTATATACCCGTTTACCGACGGATCGTTATCCGGTCTACTTCTGTTTCGTTTATCATACTGGCGCCCACCTGATTTGCTTGGCATCTCCTTCCACATGTTAAGATAATCAATTCACCTTCAGATTCCTTCTATCCCTGGTCGGTTTTGTCCAGCAAATTGAAAAACCGACAACTAAAAACCCACAACTGAGATTCTTCGCGCCCTGACGATGGCCGGTGAAGGAGTAGAGCGTAGAGATTGGAGAGTAGAGTGTATTCGAATCTCTGTGAATCTCCGTGTCCTTTGTGGTGAAATGGGACTTTGGGACCTTGAGCAGACAGAAGACAGAAAACCGACAACGGATAACTGAAAACCGTCCATGTCCCCCTCCCACTTTACAGCCAACACCGGAGACGCCTGTCTTGATGAGGGGGTGGGCCGGCAATTCAATTTGAAGTAAAATAGAAGACTTCCACATGCCGGGTCGGGGGAGGCTGATTACCTTCTGCCAAAACGGTCAACTGTTTTCAGGAGTAGGTCAGACTGAAAACTGATAACAGAAAACCGACAACTGATTCTCTCCCCTCATAACCTCAATAACTCATAACCTCCAAAACTCTTTATGACAAAAAGATGACAGCCCAAATCCGCCCCCTACGCCTATTGCCCGTTCCTTTGTACCTTAATGGAAAAAGAACATGAAACACACTTACATCCTCGGTATATTCCTTCTCGCTGGAGCAAATATCCAGGCTCAGGCGTTTGTCGAACTGGCTTGTGGTGCCAACTATTCACAACAGGCGTACTATCGACTGTCTGACGATCAGACAACCAAACTGGACAACACCAGCTGGGACCTGGCCTTCACCGCAAATGGTGCAGATGACGCTGGCATCCTCATCAATGAATCTGTAACAGCCTCCTTTACGACACCTCTTCCCGAATTTGAGGCCTATGCCGTCCCTGTCGAGTTCTTCGAAGACTTCATCGACCCTGCTTCACTCGTCGATCGTCGCTATAATGACGAAAAAAGTTGGCTGTATGGCGCATTGAATACCGATAAAGACCTCATGGATCCCGCAGATTATGGCTGGGGAAAACGTGACCCCATGACCAATATCATCTATGCTGAAAAGGTATTTGCATTCAAATTACGGAATGGCGTCTATAAAAAATTCATCATCGACTCCCTTGTCGGAACTACATATTATATGCGTTGGGCAGATCTGGATGGTGCCAACGAAAAGGCCATGGCCATCGACAAAAATGACCATCTGGATGCAGGCTTTGCCTACCTCTCCATTCAAAACAATCAAATCCTGGCCAATCCCCCAAAGGACTGGGATTTCTTCTTCGGTCGTCACAAGGATGCACTGGATGATAACAATGGCGGATTCATTGAATATATGGTGACAGGTGTCCTCTCCGGCCCGGGTATTCAAACCGCCGAAGCCGATGGCGTTGATGTCGAAACTGTCGATTATGTCACCGGCAACTATGCCGACTCGCTGTCATATGATCCCCGCATCATCGACCACGATTGGAAGTACTTCGACTTTACCACCGGATGGGAAATCGATTTTGATCGGGCCTTTTTTGTGAAAACCCGTGACGACCATGTCTGGAAAATCATCATCGTCGATTTCGAAGGCAGCTCCACAGGGAACATGACCTTTGAAAAGACCGACCTCGGCGTGATCAATTCCCTGCAACCTGTTGCCCCATCAGCGAACACGATCCAGGCCGGACCAAACCCCGCTCGCCCTGGTGATGCAATCACTGTGCAGTGGAGCGGCGAGGCCGGAGCAGCCAGCTTCCAATTGATGGATATGCAAGGTCGTTCGGTCTGGTCAACCACGCAAAACCTGACACCCGGATTCCAGGTGATCTCAAATACCCCAACGAACCTGATCCCGGGAATGTATGTCCTGCAGGTCCGCCAAGGTGGAGGTCTTTGGGTGGGTCAATGGATTATCCGTTAATCGAAAAAGAACCCATGCGTTTCCTTCCTTATTTTATCCTGTTCCTCACAGGGTCTGGCATCGCTCAGCCCCTTTCAGACAGCATTACCTGGGATCTGGACCTCGAGAATATCGTGGTCACCGCCCAGTATGCGCCCACGGATGCCCGCTCTGCCATCCATCCCATCCGGGTGCTGGACCGCAAGGATATCTCCCGCCGCTTCTCCTCCACACTGGATGAGGTGCTGGCTTATGACGGGGGCATCCGCATCCGCCAGGATATGATCCTGGGGAGTGCACTGAGTTTACAGGGACAGGATGGACAAGGGATCAAGATCCTCATAGACGGTGTACCCGTCATCGGTCGGATGAATGGAAATGTGGACATGGGTCAACTGCCCCTCCATCAGATCGACCGGATCGAGATCGTCGAAGGACCGCTCTCCGTGCAATATGGCACCGATGCCCTGGGTGGCGTGATCAATCTGATCACCAAACCTTCCCAATTAATATCCTGGGAAAGCAGCCTGCGAACCAGTTATGAATCCCAGGGTGAAACCCGGGTGGATGGCTCAGCGGGTCATTGGATCACTCCGGATCTCCTGATCCGGGCAGAGGGCGGCATCCTGCGGTTTAATGGCTGGGGAGGACTCACGGACAGTCGGGACCAACTGTGGAACCCGAAAGATCAATGGTATGCAGGCGCCAACGCGCGCTACAACACCTCCCCGAATGGGTCCATCCGATATAGGTTTCAAATGATGGACGAGGTCATCACCAACCTGGGCGAACTGCGGAGGCCGCAGTTCAAACCCTATGCCTTCGATGATACCTATGATACCAAACGCCAGGACCATACCCTGCACTGGAACAACACCTGGAAAAATGACCGCCTCTTCAGTGAGGTGATCGGCAGTTACAACCATTGGGGCCGGATCAAGAAACGGGTGCGCACCGATCTGGTTGCAGGTACTGATGAACTAATCCTGGGCGAACAGGACACCAACGACCTGACTGGATTGCAACTTCGGGCCACATTGGCCTCCCGTTTTACCGGCCAGTGGAATGGCATGATCGGCACGGAAAACCGCTGGGACATCGCTTCCGGTGACCGGATCATCGATCCAAACGAAGCTGAACCCGGCTACAGCCGAATCGAAGATTACGCCGTTTTTGGCAGCCTGCGTTTCGAACCGTTCACCTGGTTAAATCTGGAGGGCGGCATGCGGTGGACCTATAATGAGCGATTTCCCTCTCCAGTGGTACCCTCCTTCCATGTACGCAGTGTACTGGCACCGGGATGGACCGCTCGTGCATCGTATGCCCGGGGTTTTCGCGCACCAACGGCCAAAGAGTTGTATTTCGAATTTGTCGATGCCAACCACTTCATCCTCGGCACACCCGACCTCAAACCGGAGACATCAGATAATGTCCAACTCTCCCTCACCTGGGAAAAGCAGAAACGGGAGTACAATTATTCCATCCGTCTGAACGGCTTTTACAATGATGTCCGCGACAAGATCGACATCTACGAATTCTATGTAAAGGATGGCATCCGTGTCCCGACTCGTGGTGATACCACCACCTTACAGTTTGCCTACTTTAATTA
>JAHEAU010000285.1 GCA_024642625.1 Lewinellaceae bacterium | reverse complement strand
GATATAGATTCTTGTTTTCAATCCACCGGAGATCAGAAGGGCGATTGTCTTCAATTGTCCGGCCAAACTGTTGTCAGACGGATAGTCCACCATATTCGTACCGCTTTCGGCAGCTTGAGTGATGACATCCGAATACGCGTTTGTTTGAGCAATGGAAGTTCTGACAAAAGCAATTTCCTTCCCATAACATTGGGTGGGATCCAAAGCAGTATCATCATCCTCCAGCAGTGGTGACAGACCAAATGGGTTGGTCAGAGCAAGAGAATAATTCGATGCAACGCCCTGGCAAGTTTCTGATACTGTTGAACCAATCGTCATCGCGAATGGATCCGGATACTGATTGTTTGGATATCCATCCGGATAATTATCCGTGATACCGTCCAGATATCTCCCCATCCAACCAGTACTGATCACTTCCGAAGCACCAGAAGCACTTTGCCAGATATCCGTTGAACGGAAGTGCGACCTGTTTTGGTTCGGATATCCCACGCCTTGGAAGACAGCCAATTGACCATCCTGATAAGCCTGGTGCAATCCGGTCATTACCGGGTGCAATCCAGTTTCATCAGTCAATTTCAATGCACTGGTTTCCGGAATAAGAATGTTTTCCCTGGCCAGAAATAAGTTGCTGTATTGATCCAGAGGCAGCACCATATTCAGACCATCATTTCCACCATTCATCTGAATGAGAACGATGACCTTGTCTGGATCGCCTTGCATTCCCTTTAACAAGGCATGTTGAGAAAATGCAGACAGCTTGTTTCCGTGAAGGAAAATCGGAAGCGTAATCGCCGCTGTCGACGTATGTTGGAGAAAGGTTCTTCTTTTCATCAGTCTAGTTTTTCGGGGATGATCAACTCAATTGATATTCGGGCATCT
This sequence comes from Lewinellaceae bacterium, assembly GCA_024642625.1. Classification (GTDB taxonomy): domain Bacteria; phylum Bacteroidota; class Bacteroidia; order Chitinophagales; family Saprospiraceae; genus JAGNXB01. The sequence goes on along the minus strand of JAHEAU010000285.1, from coordinate 3,350 downwards.
GCATCATCGTTGCGATCAGATTGCTGAGCTTGTTGAGCACCGCCTTTTCCAATTCTTCATCATTTGGATTGGCGAGGTAGTCACCATATTCTACTGTCCACTCATACTCCGGCAGTCCGGGCAGAAGAACATCTAGCAGATACGTTTTTTTATTATCCGACACACCTCTAGGAAACAGCTGCAGGGCTAATTCATCGATAAGTGCAATTGGATCATACGGATCATCCAGAGAGGCAACCCAATCCAGGAGCGGAAGCGGTGCATAGAGATTGCCCAGTTTCAATCCACGGCCACACATCAGTTTTGCAATATCCGCCCGGATAGGTAAAGTCACCGAATTGAGCCACCCTTGATACCAGGAAGGCTCCTGATACCATGCCTTCCATCCAGCCACATTCGGTGGAGCGAAATAGGGCATCTGCAAAAGTTCGAAGTTGGAAAATACAACACGCCACCATCTGTACTTGGTATTGGTATCCGTCCCAGGAAACCAACCACCCTGACGTAGCATAGTCATCACATAATCAACAGGATGTTTGATCATGGCACCTCGTGTACAGTCCTCATGGAAATGCTGACTTCCCAACAACTCAAACAATGGCCAACTGATATCATAATCATGCTGGATCAAAGTCTGAGCCATTGGTTCGATAACATTCGCTTCGATAGATGCGTCGATTTCGTAATAGACAAACCACCTATAGAGCTTCCGGCAAATAAATCGTGCACACTCATCCTGCTGGAAAATCACATTGATGGCTTCTGCATATTCCTGATCCCCTTTATTGGTGATCACTGCATTATTAAACCGATGGGATAGTTGCTTTGCCGTCTTATCGTGACGACTGTCTGTATAATAGGATTCCACTGGCACACCTGGAGTCAGTGTATTGTAGCCACGGTCGCGCCATCCAGTGAAAACGCGAGCAAGAGCAAGGACATCATCCTCTGTATAGTTTGTATAATCGCCGGGACCTACCTGAGGGCCTTTGCCGATAGTAAAGAGCTCCATGACTTCACGGGCATAGTTCTCATTCGGTTTGGCGGCTGTGCTCTGATTGCCATTCAGATATCGGATCATGGATGGATCAATGGTAATCTTCTTCGTCAGCTCGCGGAAGTTTCCCAGTGCGTTGTTACGCAGCAAGGAGATATAGATATACTGGAATTTGGGATCATTCACATCGATCCGGCTCGTCACAAAGTGATTGTGCCAGAAGAGGGTCATTTTTTCGCGCAGACGCATTCCTCCTCCCAGCATAATCCCGACCGTCCAGGCATAAAGGGAATTATATCTATACCCTTTGAGATTGACAACAGCATCATACGGCTGATCGATCCAGGTCTTACCGACAGCTACGTAGGGGTCTGTCGTAAAATAATAGTTGATCGGTGCAGTTGGAGGAGCATCGTTCTTGAACAGTTCAGTCAGTGTCCAGGATAATCCATTTTGTACGGATTGATCGATCTCGCTTTGTGTGGGTCCAAACGTGGTTCGACGCAACAAATGAGCCGCAGCTTCCCGATTCCAGGGACCTGTATATGGAGCCAAAGTGCCGCCGCCACCAGCTGTCTTTCGGGTCATTTCTTTCTTTTGCGATGTCTTTCGACCTGAAAAGAGAAGTTCTAATGTCGATCTTCGATCCATAATTCTGAATTAAGAATGAGTAAATTCATGCCTGTCGAATCACTCTGACAGAAAATATATAGGCAAATGAGTCGGATAAAAATAGGTCTTTCCCTTCAATGATGCACTCTCAATAATATGAGTTGCCTGTCGATTAAAAAAAGTGGTTGCACCGCTTAAAAGGCAATTGTTAAATTTACCGCCATGTATCCAAATCTCAGTTACCTCGTCCATGCCCTCACTGGTTGGGGACCCGACAACTTCCTCTCGGTCATCCAGACTTTTGGCCTCTTCCTCGCCTTTGCTTTCTTGGTTAGTGCCTGGTTACTTTCCAAAGAATTGAAACGAAAAGGCAATGAAGGTCTCTTCAAACCTGTCAAAGAAACGACCATGGTAGGTGCCCCACCTTCCTGGACAGATGTGACCTGGAATGCTGTTTTTGGGTTTGCCATTGGGTTCAAGGGTATCTATGCTTGGCAGCATGCTGCCGCATTTCAGGACGATCCAGCGAGTGTGATCCTTTCCGCGCAAGGCAGCATGCTGGGCGGCCTTATTGGTCTACTCATCTTCGGTGGCTGGAAATATTGGTTGCGCATACAGAACAAGGGGAAAGGCGAGGAAAAAACCGTCGCGATCTGGCCTCATGAGCGGGTTTGGGATATCGCCATGATTGCCGGTATTTCAGGCGTGGGTGGATCTAAATTATTTTCCATTCTGGAGGACCCGGCGGCCCTTGCTGCTGATCCAATGGGGCAGATTTTCTCCGGATCCGGCTTGAATATATTCGGTGGTCTGATCATGGGTTTTATCGGTGTATACAGCTATATCCGGTGGAAAAAAATTCCCGGTTTACACCTGATCGATTCCGCTGCCCCAGCGCTTATTGTCGGTTATGCAGTCGGCCGAATCGGATGCCAATTATCAGGTGATGGAGACTGGGGTATACCCAATCCACATCCAGTTCCAGACTGGTGGTTTTTGCCCGACTGGATCTGGTCCTTTAATTTTCCACATAATGTGATCCATCAAGGGGTACCCATTGACGGATGTACGTGGAAATTCTGCGAACAACTGCCCGAGATGGTCTATCCTACAGCCTTTTACGAAACGTTACTCGGATTGGTCATTCTGGGTATCCTCTGGTTTTTAAGGACACGTATAAAGTTTGCTGGTGTATTATTCTTTGTTTACGTCCTGTTGATTGCGATTGAACGATTCTTCATTGAAAAGATCCGGGTCAATCAAAAATTTGATGTACTCGGATGGCAGGCAACGCAAGCCGAGGTCATCGCAGTGATTCTCTTTTTTGTCGGGATAGCAGGAATCATTTTCTTCTGGCGGCGTGGTAAGAAACACGCAAATATGACCCAGGCATGAGCGGGATCGATTGGGGGATTCTCCTGACCTTCCTGGCCGTGACGCTGGTCATCGGATTATGGTCAAGTCGAAAATCAGGAAAGGATGCTGAAGAGTTTTTCCTTTCTGGTCGCCAAATGCCCTGGTGGCTGTTGGGTATCTCGATTGTTGCCACGACCTTTTCAGCGGATACACCCAATCTGGTCACCAATATCGTTCGTCAGCATGGTGTGAGTGGCAATTGGTTGTGGTGGGCCTTCCTCCTCACCGGAATGCTGACCGTCTTCGTATATGCCCGATTATGGCGTCGGTCCGGCGTATTGACTGATCTAGAATTTTACGAAATCCGGTATGGTGGTCGAGCTGC
>JAHEAU010000284.1 GCA_024642625.1 Lewinellaceae bacterium | reverse complement strand
CACAGGAATGGAAAAATGTACCGACAAACCAACGAATTACCGTGTATCCAAAAGACGCAACTGGTCGTGCGACAAGTATTGCGCCTACACAAGTTGCCAAACCTGCCTTTGCTGCCAGTACTATTCCAGGCTACGCCCATCTGGAAAATGAATTCAATGACTTTGAGGAATACCCACTTATCCCCTGGACGGAAAGCGATCAAAGTCCGCTCATGGCCGTTGGCGATGTCAACAAAGACGGTCTGGATGACTTTTTCATCGGGAATTCATTTGATCAACCCCCGGCATTGATGATTCAACAGGCGAAGGGTGGGTTCGAACGAGCGACACCGGCGTTCTGGGCCCAGGAAAAAATTTATGAAGATCATGGTGCTGTCTTCTTTGATGCCGATGGTGATGGCGACCTTGACCTGTATGTGATCAGTGGAGGATGGGAGGCCAAGCCGGAAATTTCCAAATTAGCTTGGGAAAACCGCCTGTATATTAACACCGATGGGAAAGGGACATTCATGAGGCCGAGAGGGGTAATCCCCGAACTGCCCTCAGTTGCCCAACGTGTCGCGCCCTATGACTACGACGGTGATGGCGATATTGATCTATTTGTTGGTGGTCGGCTCACACCTGCGAACTGGCCATTGACGCCAGGAAGTGTGGTATTGCGAAATGATAAAGATCATTTCACGGATGTGACTGCTCAAGTAAGTCCTGACTTTGCTCGTTGTGGCATGGTGACTGATCTGCAATGGGCAAATATGGATGATGATCCAGGCTTGGAACTTGTCGTTGTAGGTGAATGGATGCCGTTGATGTTATTCAAAATGAAAGATGGCAAACTGGTCAATAGTTCCAAAGGCAAAATTCCGGAGAAACGTAATGGCATATGGTATCGATTGGCTTTAGGCGATCTGGACAACGATGGTGACCTGGATATTGTCACCGGAAACCTGGGACTGAACACCCGTTTAACTGCCAGTCCAGAAGGCCCTTTGCGTTGCTTTGCCGCCGACTTTGATAAAAACAACACCCTGGACCCAATCATGGCCTATTATGAAGATGGAAATTTGTATCCATTGGTTCAAAAGGAAGTCCTCCACAAACACATGCCTATTTTAAAAAAGCGGCTATTATATGCCAAGGACTATTCTGTTGCTACGATTGACAAAGTTTGGCCTCAAGCTGATCTCGACGCAGCTCTCAACTTATATGCCCATACTTTGGAGACATGTTGGTGGGAAAACAAAAATGGGACGTTCATTCAACATTCATTCCCCATACAAGCCCAAGTGGCTCCTGTCCAGGGAATCGTCATTACCGACCTGAACAATGATGGTCATGCGGATATTCTGCTTGCCGGAAACCGCTATGGCATGGAAGTCGAGACGAACCCTTGCAATGCATCGAATAGCACCTTTTTAGCCGGAGATGGCAAAGGTGGCTTTACATGGGTGAATAATACTGAAACAGGTATCTGGGCGTCCGGAGAAGTTCGTGATCTGGCCTTACTGCGCGGCCCACAAGGAAAACCAATCATTGTTGCAAGTAATAAAAATGGACCAATCCAGGTCTTCAAGTAAACGACCACTACCCCATCAAAAAGAAGCGGCATTCAAAATTGAATGCCGCTTCTTTTTGATAGGGAGGCCTACCGCTTTAAAGCGTACCTCTGACTTCCTGTTCGCGTTCGATGGCTTCAAACAATGCTTTGAAGTTGCCTTTACCAAATGATTTGGCCCCTTTTCGCTGAATGATCTCATAAAAGACAGTCGGACGATCCTGGACTGGCTTGGTGAAAATCTGAAGCAAGTACCCATCATCATCCCGATCTACGAGGATATTCAAACGCTTGAGGTCTTCGATATCCTCATCAATCGTACCGACACGTTCAAGAACATCTTCATAATAATTGTCCGGAACATAGAGGAAGTCCACGCCGTGATTTCGCAATGTATCTACCGTGAAAAGGATGTCGTCTGTTGCCAATGCAATATGTTGAACTCCAGCACCGCGGTAAAAATCGAGGTACTCCTCAATTTGCGATTTCTTCAAGCCTTTGGCAGGTTCATTGATGGGAAACTTGATATACCCATTCCCATTAGACACCACCTTACTCATCAATGCCGTATACTCAGTCGCAATATCCTTATCGTCAAAGGTGATCAACAGTTTAAATCCCAGAACATCCTGATAGAATTTAACCCATCGATTCATGTCACCCAGATCTACGTTGCCAACGCAATGGTCGACATATTTTAGTCCGACTGGTTGGATCGGAAAATCATTATTCCTGGGTTCATAACCTGGCAAAAACACACCCTTGTAATCCGTCCGCTCAACCAGCATATGGATCGTTTCACCATACGTATGTATAGCAGACATCCTGACTGCTCCATCCTTATCAGACAAGGAATGAGGCTCCAGAGCTGGTTTGGCTCCACGCTCCACAGCTGATTCAAAAGATTTCCTCGCATCATCCACCCAAAGGGCTAAAACCCGAACGCCATCTCCATGTTCTGCTACATGGCGAGCAACTTCATGCTCCGGATGCAATGCACTGGTCAATACAAACCGAACTTTCCCCTGCTCCAGCACATAAGAAACGGTCTCCTTATGCCCTGTTTCCGGACCGCGATAAGCCGTCCATTTAAAGCCGAAGGTGGCTTGATAATAGATTGCGGCCTGCTTGGCATTGCCGACGTAAAATTCGAGATAATCCGTCCCTTTAATCGGAAAGGTGTCTGTATTCGTTGTCGTATTCGTGTGGACCTCAGTTTGCATAGTGTTGGTCAATTAGGTTTTAATAAATCATTTGCGTGTCAACCAGCTGAGATAATACTCGGGATCTTCGATGCCGACAGCCTGACGAGTCATCAACAATGGGCGAAAGGTATCTACCATGACTGCTAACTCACCAGTTTCTTTGGCACCGATACTCTTTTCGACAGTCCCCGGGTGAGGACCATGAGGGATTCCTCCCGGATGAAGTGTAATCATCCCCTTTTCAACATGCGCCCTGCTCATAAAGTCACCATCCACATAATATAACACCTCATCACTGTCGATATTACTGTGATTATATGGAGCCGGAATGGCTAACGGGTGATAGTCATACAACCTGGGAACGAAGGAGCAGATCACGAATTGGTGGCCATCAAATGTTTGGTGGACAGGAGGTGGCTGGTGAACCCTGCCTGTAATTGGTTCAAAATTATGGATTGAAAACGCATATGGATAAACATAACCATCCCAACCAACAACGTCGAATGGGTGGCTTAAATAATGATAGGGATACAGTTTGTCCTGCTTCTTGATGGTTAAAAGAAAGTCGCCTTGTTCATTATGAGTTTCAAGGAAAGACGGCTTGCGAATATCCCGTTCGCAGAATGGTGCATGTTCAAGCAATTGCCCGAATGGATTGCGATACCGCTTAGGTGGCGTAATTGGCCCTGAAGACTCGACAATAAACAATCGATTCACGGATGATTTGAATCGGATTTGATAAATGGTACCTCGAGGCACAACCAGATAATCGCCGTAACCAAATGGGATCTGGCCGTACATGGTATGGAGGACTCCTTCTCCTTGATGGATGAAGATCACCTCGTCCGCGTCCGCATTCTTGAAAAAATCTTCAGTCATGGACAACCGGGGAGCGGCCAGGATGATTTTGCAATCCGCATTGACCAATACAGGTACCCGGCTTTCAAGATAATGGTCTCGGGGGGCCACATTGAATCCCAATAGACAACGGTGTTTCAATTGCCGATCTTCAACTACTTCAGGCTTGATGTCCACCGGATCTCCCACCTGCACGATCTGTGTAGGTGGGTACGTGTGATATAACAAAGAATAGAGGTCACTGAAGCCTTCTGTCGAAAACAGTTGCTCATGATAGAGCGAACCATCCGGTTGCCGAAACTGTGTGTGCCGTTTGGGAGGAATGCTACCCAGCGTATAATAGTGCATGAAAACCCACTTTGATTCAAAGATACCGTGATTTCATGATTCCCTTGGTTTGAAAAGGAACCAAAGTGCCAGTCCTGCGTACATTCATGGGTCGGAAGTGGAATATGTCAGAACCAAAAGATCTATTAAACCATTCGCCTTTGCCGGGAAAGTGGCCTCACCGTTTTTGGTTGTGGGTAGCATTGTGTATCAGTGTGTGGATAGCAGCCAGTTGGTTTGACTGGTACCAACATCACCATGCGCGTTCCAATATGCGCGAAAGCCTTGAATCCTGGATCCAGGTACAAGAAGGGCAAATC
>JAHEAU010000060.1 GCA_024642625.1 Lewinellaceae bacterium | reverse complement strand
CCTCAGTGATGCCAGCTCACCCAATCGGGTTGGTTATATCCGACTGCCCCGTTTCTATGCGGATTTCGAGTCTGCTGCCGGAAGGTCTTGTGCCGTTGATATGGCCAGAGAGATCGACAAGTTGAAGAATGAATCGGTTGACGGATTGATTATTGACCTGCGGAATAATGGTGGTGGGTCACTGCGTGATGTGGTGACCATGTCGGGTTATTTCATCGAAAAAGGCCCTATTGTCCAGGTGAAAAGCAAATCTGGCCGGGCAAGTGTCCATGAGGACAGGGACCCTACAGTACAGTGGGATGGGCCTGTGATCATTATGGTCAATGAATTCAGTGCTTCAGCTTCTGAGATCATGGCTGCAGCCTTGCAGGATTATGAACGTGCTGTCATTGTAGGAAGCCCGTCAACATTCGGAAAAGGTACAGTGCAGCGATTCTTTGATATGGATAATGCAGTCAGTGGAAATAATGATATCAAACCACTCGGCCAGGTTAAATTGACCATCCAAAAATTTTATCGCATCGATGGCGGTTCTACACAGTTGAAAGGAGTCATACCGGATATCATCCTGCCGGACAATTATGCGAAACTTGATTTTGGTGAAAAAGAGAATCCATATTCAATGCCATGGACAGAAATTGATCCGGTCGACCATGATCAGAAAGTATATCGAGTTGATGGCTATATGGGTAATCTGCGTGCTCTAAGTCAGGAGCGAGTAAAGGAATCACCCACCTTCCAGTTGACTGAACAAAATGCCAACCGCTTCAAAGCACAACGGGATCAAACAACTTATCCATTGAAGTTGGATTACTTCCAGGCTTATGTCAAGGAAAAGAAAGACGAGGCTGAAAGGTATAAGGATATCTATACACCTGATGAAGGATTGACTGTAACGAATCCAGCTGTGGATTTGATGCGTATCCAACAGGATTCAGCGAAGATTGCCAGTAATGATGAGTTTCTGGATCAGGTTAAAAAAGATGCTTACATCGATGAGACATTGAATATTATGTCAGATATGCTCCGGCTCAATTCTGAATATGCCAAGAATGGCGGTCTGGGCATCAAAGAGAGATAAAAGTTACTGTCAGTAACAAAAAAGTTTGAAGAAGGCCCTGACAGGAAGACTGATCAGGGCCTTTTTTCATTCAAATGAGCGGACGGGTTAATTTACATTCAAGATGGAATTGATCCGCTTTTGGAGAGATCCCCAATCTGTGTACCCCCGGGTCAACACATTGCGCTGGCTGTCGATTTCGAGAAGCAGAGTCGGAAATCCGCGGACTCCCATCCCCTCACTTCTGGAAAAACCATTGATCATTTGCTGGTAGAGGTTGTCTTCCGAATAAGCGTTGATCGCGACTTTCCGTTCTACCCCATGTTCTACCAATAGATCAATGATCCCTTCCTGGTCATCAGGTGACATGCCCTTGCTGTAGATAGCATTTTGGATGGCAAAGGCGAAGGCGATCGCACGATCTGGATTGTATTGATTTATGACTACTTGTGCCAGGCAGCCTGGCTCCGAATCCATGATCATATTGGCATCGCCGAAAAGTTCGTCGAGATAGGGCTGACCAAACTTTACTCCGGTTGTTTCTTCGACAGTTTTGTACGCCTCCTGCAAATATTCGGCTAGATCGGATAATGGTCCTACCCGATCACCACGGACCATACCGCCCGCAACAACCTCAAATGTCGCTTTGCCAGAATATTCACGCTGGATTGTGGTGATCACTGGGCTAAATCCGTAACACCACCCGCAGAGGGGATCGTAGACGTAGATGAAATGGGGCACTGATTCAGAGGTTTGTGACATGGAGGATCTTGGTAAAAACAGGGTTATCAGTAGGATGGAAAGGAATCGTAAAGTCATAGCTGAATGATTTATCATTCCCAACCTTCCGGCTTGGGTGTATTGGTTCCCGTATCCAGGACATACTTCCATGCCCCGTCGGACTGGCGTTTCCAAATGCTAACATAGTTGCCGTAATACAATGTGTCTGTACCTGTTGCGGTTTTCACTGGATAGCGCCAATACCCAAAGGTAAAACCCATGTCGCCTGAAGTGGCGACTTCGGCATGTTGAGGTTCCCAGAAAAGGGGTGAAGGTCCATCCGGTCTAGGTGCGGCCCAACGGGATTTCAGCGAATCCAAACCGCGAATAGCCAGCTGGCTGTCGTCCATCTTGATGACAGCCGAATCGGCATATTCGACAAATGCCACCTTCATGCCAGCCGCTAGACTTCGCTGACAAAATGCTCGGTCAGACGCAAGAAGATCACGTTGATTCGCTTCCGTACTAACGAGTTGATCAGCGTTGCAGTGGGCAAAAAGGCAAATACAGAAAATACCTGCCAAGCAGTTGATTATTCGGTTGTAGTTCATTTGAAAAAAATTAACACTAATAAATGTGTATTTTGGAACTTTGATACCAAACATTATTCTTTATTGATCGTTATGGGTATGCTCGATTCCACAATTGGTTTCGGGATGAAGATAATCGCCTTATGGAATTGTTTATTGCAGTACTTGGATCGTTGTTCTCCATTGTGGACCCACTTGGCGTGGTTCCCGTCTATCTGGCATTGACACATGACCAGACCAAGCAGCAACGCAATCGGATTGCACTGGTTACGGTATTCTATTTTGCCGTCATTTTGCTGGGGTTCTTTTGGGCAGGTACATATATTCTGCATTTCTTCGGTATTAGCCTGGATGCCATGCGCATTGCTGGAGGTGTGATCATCCTTGGTTCAGGTTTGACACTTCTTCGTGGGGGTGGAGCTCCGCGTCGGAAAACAGAAAACAGCCCATTGGTGGAAGAAGCTGATCAGGGCCATGACGTTACATTTTCCCCACTGGCTATGCCGTTACTGGCTGGACCGGGTGCAATTTCATTGTTGATTGGTATGTCAACAACCCAGACCGGATGGGAGAATCATTTGATCATTTCAGGAGTGATCCTCACGTTAGGCTTATTGACTTTCTTGACCTTAAGAATGGCACCCCTGCTTTTTAAAGCCTTAGGCCGCTCCGGGATCACTGCTGTGACAAAGATTATGGGCTTCATTACGATGGCTGTTGGTATTCAATTTATGATCACAGCGCTGACAAACGTAGTTTCTACAATATTGAAGTAGCCTATTCAAGTCCGGAGGGTTCACGTACTTTCACAGTTTATGTCAAACGCTTTTCCCGGCAATGAATTTATGGGCATCGCTCAAGTCTCCTTGGGAGGTGAGCCTGTCAACCTGTTGGGTAGTCGAGCCATTTGGGTGCCAGGCAGCGAGTCTCTTTTGATTGCTGACATGCATCTGGGGAAAGCGATGCATTTTCGTAAATCAGGAATTGGAATTCCTGCCCAAATTGCCGAATTGGATTTGCATCGACTGGATCGCTTGATTCAGCAATGGCGACCCAAAGAAGTGATTTTCCTGGGGGATCTTTTCCATAGCCAGCACAATGCCGAATGGGATGCGTTTGGTTTACAGATCATTCGTCACCAGTCTGTGAAGTTTATTTTGGTCCGTGGAAACCATGATATCCTGGAGCAAGCCCACTACGATCAATTTGGCATCCAGTTGTGTCCAGACCACTTGAAACGTGGCCCTCTGTTATTGACACATGAGCATCTTACTGTCGTTCCAGAGGAATATTACAATTTGTCTGGTCACATCCACCCTGGCTTTCGGATGAGAGCGAAGGGAAGGCAAACACTCACATTGCCGTGTTTCCATATTGGACCAAAACAAGGTTTGTTACCTGCATTTGGCGGGTTTACAGGGTCCATACCAGTGAAAGCAAAATCTGAAGACCGTGTCTGGATTATCGTCAAGGATCAGTTGTTGGAGGTGACCAAACCTTTTGATTAAAAGTGAATGATTGCTGCCTGATGTGGATCATCCCGGGTTGTGACTGATGTCAGCAAATTGTGTGATCAGTTGTCCCCAATTTTAACCCACACAAAATCCATGTAACGCTATGAAAAGGTTCTTGTATCTAATTAGTGGAGTAGTAGGTCTTTTAATCCTCAACTCCTGTGCTCAGGGAGGCGATGCCCAAGCGGATGTAGCTTCCATGGCGGGTTCGGCAACAACGATGAAAGGTCAGTCAGCAGTAGCCGAGGATCCCAATGCGCCCAAAAGTATTCTGGGAGTGGCACTTTCATCTCCAGATCACACCACGCTGGTAGCCGCAGTGCAGGCAGCCAGTCTGGAAGATGTTCTGGTCAATGCAGGTCCCTTGACTGTCTTTGCACCTACTAATGCTGCTTTTGATGCCCTGCCAGCTGGTACACTGGAAGAACTCCTAAAGCCTGAGAACAAGGCAACCTTGGCCCGGATCATTAAATTTCATGCTTCACCTGGCTCCTACCGGATAAAAGATCTACGAGATGGTATGCAGCTTTATCAAGCTACTGGGCATTATATCAAGGTGGAAAACAAAGATGGTAAAGTCAAGATTAACGGAGCGAATATCCTTGGAACCGTGGAAGCATCAAATGGTATTGTCCACGTGATTGATGCAGTGATGCTGCCACCGGAATAATCTGACGGCATGTCGCCAAATGATTGAATCCCAAGCTTGGATTGATCATATATTGACTATTTCCCCTTCAGAAGTTTACGATACCGCTCGGTATCCTTCAACAACACATTGGCCGCAACGATCTCCGGATCGTTGCGCAGGCCGAGTTGCTTTCGACCCCGATTGAAATAATAACGGCCAACGATCTCCTGCTCAATAAGGTTGACAATGGCCTCCTGATGGTTGTTCAGACTTTGGCTGCGATGATGTTGCAATGTAGCAGACATGCTTTCCAACTGCGGCTTAAGTTCACCTTCCAATGACTCTTCTCCAGCTTTCTCACGAAGTACCTTCAACGCTTTGTCAGAGGCTGTTTCATAGGTAAATGACCGGTCCTTCAGAAATTGGTCAAACTCTGCCCAATCTGTAAACCGGAATGTTTCAGGACCAGCAATACTGTCGTGTTTCAAACAGAATTGGGTGGTATAATCGAAAATCATGTCCTGTTCCAGTAGTGCACGAATAAGGGCAGGTTCTTTTGGTTTTTCAAGTACGACATCCGGTTTGACACCACCACCATCAAGAACAGTTCGCCCGTTCCTGGTCTTGAATTTTGCCCGCTGATCATCTGGTACATGGACGGGCTCCCCATCCTTGTAATTGATGGCCTGGATACATCGGCCGCTGGGGATGTAATATTTTGCAGTGGTTAGTTTCAATCGGGCATTGTAGCCGATCTCCTTGGTATTCTGAACCAAACCCTTGCCATATGTCAGTTGACCCATCACCACGCCTCGATCCAGATCCTGAATTGTCCCACAGACAATTTCTGACGCAGACGCAGAATGGTTATTGACCAGGATGACGAGGGGAATATCAGTATTCAAGGGGTATTGAGTGGTTTTGTAACTGCGGTCCCATTCCGGAATTTTTCCTTTTGTGCTGACAACAAGTTCGCCACGATCGATGAAAATATTGCAAATGTTCACAGCCTCATTGAGAAGGCCGCCACCATTGTCGCGCAAATCAAGAATCAAACCCTGGATCAGAGGGTCTTTCACACGAAGGTCCTTGTATGCTTGAGCGATATTATTGCCTGCTTGTTGTGTAAATGTTGTCAGGGAAATATAACCAATATGATCGTCAACCATTCCGGAATAGGGCACATTGGGCAAGTCGACCTCTTCCCGCGTCAGGGTCAAAGGGAAAGGTTTGTTTTCCCCCGGCCGGTTGACTCGTAATTTGACCTGGGTGCCAGGAAAGCCCTGCATGATATTATTGAGGTCTTCTGTGCTCCGATTTCGAGCATCCTGTCCATCTACTTCCAGGATTCGATCACCGGCTTTCAATCCTGCCTTCAACGCCGGGCTATTCTCATAAATCTGTGTGATCGTGACCAGTTCGCCAATCTTCTTGACTTGAGCTCCGATCCCATTATAGCGACCTTCGGTCATTGTTCGGTACCCTTCAATGTCGCTTTCAGAAATATAATTGGTGTAGGGATCAAGAGCGGCAAGCATGGCGTCAATACCGCTGCGCATTGTTCTAGCAGGATCAAGTTCGTCTACATAACCTGCATTCAACTCTTTGTAGAGGTTGGTGAAAATCTCCAGATTTTTGATAATCTCGAAATACTTGTCCGAAACAGGACGAACAAAAGCCAGTGAGGTCAGGATCACTGCACTGAGTAAAGTATATATCAACCAACGTTTCATGCTCAGGTTCTTTGACGTGCTAAGGTAACGGCAAATCCCGTTCCGGGATTATCCGGGGGCGGCGGTCAATCGACAAGATCAATGAGTTTTCACGTAATCCCGTACATTGAGCAGCTTTTCCCCCGAACCATTTCCTAAACAAGAGGACCTCGTTTGAGGTTTAAACGAACTTAAAACTATATGATGACTCGAATATTGACAGTGGTTCTGTTGTTTGTTGCCCCCTGGCTCCAAGCTCAAAATGGTCAGGCAAACCAATGGTGCGGAACGAAGGACGGCAAGGTGGCCTGGTTGACTGAATTCCAAGCTAATCCGAATGTGTTTTCCCGTTCGGTAGATACCTTATATATACCCGTAACCATTCATTTGGTCGGCACGTCCATTGGTGGCGGCTATTTTGGTGTCCGGAATCTATTGGATGCATTTTGCACATTGAATCAGGACTTTGAACCGACAAACATCCAGTTCTATCTCGAGGGTGCAATCAATTACATCCCCAATACCACATATTACAACCACAATTTTGATACCGGGGCGGAGATGATGGTCGCATACAATGTGCCCAACACGATCAACTGTTATATTTCCAGCTCACCCGGCGAAAATCTTTGTGGGTATAGTGCTTACAATTTAGGCGTCGCTTTGGCGATGTCCTGTATTCAGCCGGATGATCATACATGGTCACATGAACTCGGCCATTTTCTTTCATTGCCTCATCCATTCTATGGGTGGGAAGGCTATGATCACGACTATAGCACACCAGCACCTGAACAGATCAATGGCAACCTGGTTGAACGCGTAGATGGAAAAAATTGCGATATCGCCGGAGATGGATTTTGTGATACACCTCCCGATTATCTCAATTATCGGTGGAGTTGCAACAATGTGGGCCAAAGTATCCTGAGCCAAACGGATCCAGATGGCGTAAAGCTGAAATCGGATGGGAGTTTGATTATGTCCTATTCCTCTGATGAGTGTTCCTACCGCTTTTCTGATGAACAAATTGCAGCCATGCAGGCCAATGCGTTGACGGATAAAGCCGAGTTTCTTTATGATCAAACAAAGCGTTTTCCAATCTATTCAGGACCAGTTGTACCTGTTTTCCCTGGAGAAGGAGACACGATTTCGAATTATAAGGCCATCCCTTTTGTGTGGGAGCCTATGCCAGAAGCAACGCATTATATTGTTGAATATTCAATTAATCCGCTTTTTACATCCGCTGTTTTTCAGTTTACCACCGTCGGAAATACTTGGATCAGCTCCAGTATGATCAAGAATAAAACCTACTACTGGCGCCTGCGTCCATACAATGCACAGTATACATGTGAGGCGTATTCGGATATTCATTCCTTTACAACAGGAGATCAGCTTTCAGCTATTGAAGAGGACTTCATTGATGGCCTTTCAGGAATGACCATTCTACCAAATCCGATTCGATCAGGTGACGCTTTGACGATTATCTTGTCAAGTGAACGGGTGATGGAACTAAATACGCAATTGATCACACCTTCCGGCGATGTAGTCTCATCCATGCATTGGCAGATTGGTCAGGGGCGGACAATTCACCAACTTGAGTTGCCGGAATTACCATCTGGTTTTTATATTCTGAAGATGGGGAATGCTACCGGACAGATGGTTCGGAAAGTGCTCATCACCCATTAATCAATTGCCCGCGTTTTCATCAATCCCCCAGCTATGTACACCCTCGCCCGCAATCCGAAAGGTTTATTTGTATCGATGACCCTGCTGGTACTGGGGGTCCTTTTTTCAAGTTCTCTAAAGGCGCAGAACGTGATCTATGTGGATCAAACGTCCACAGGAAATGGGGATGGCAGCACCTGGGTGGATGCGTTTAATAAACTTGAGGATGCATTGACAACTGCAAATTCAGGAGATGAAATCTGGATCGCCCAGGGTATTTATTTGCCGGGAGACACCATTCAATCCCGATTTGTGGTGGATCAAGATGTCCGAATTTATGGTGGATTTTCAGGTGTGGAAACTCAACTCAATGAACGGGATCCAGCACAATATCCGACCATCATGTCCGGGGATGTTTTGGGAGATGATTTTCCATCGAATACGCAGGATAATCGTTGGGACAATTTGTATACTATTTTGGAGATAAAGGCAAATGTGACGTCTGATGCAATGATTGATGGATTGATCTTTCGGGGTGGTCACGCCAACGGTGATAATTTTTTGGTCACCAATGCTTGGGGCGGTGCTATCTTTTGCGAAGGAGCACCACAAATTCATGGATGCTTGTTTGAAGATAATTTTGCTGACAAACGTGGAGGTGCGGTATATATTCAATCGGATCATGCGAATGGAATGCTGATTCAGGATTGTACATTTTTTGGAAATAGATCGAATGAAGACGGTGGAGCAGTATTTGTATATCAGACGGATGGGTTTGGTGTGTTTATTGAAAACTGTCACTATTCGCTCAATAATTGTGAACGCAGAGGTGGCGGTATTGCCATTTATAATTCATCGGCTCATTTGAGCAAATGCATTTTCAACAATAATAACGCTCGGCAAGCCGGAGGTGCAGTACAAGTCGAGGCTGCCTATAATTTTCTAAAAAATACCATTGACAGTTGTTTTTTCAGCAATAATGCGGCCACTCGAGGCGGCGCTATTCAAATGGTCTCGGCCAGTGTTTTTGGCGCTGTCGGCAATGCGTTTGAGATTACTTCTTCCACTTTTTCTGTCAATGAAGCGATGGACTTTACAAATAATCCAAATGATAAGGTCAGGGGGGCAGCTATCATGATAGAATCCAATGTGAATGCCAGTGAGACATCAGCGCTGATCAGGAATTGTTCCTTTTCAGGAAATGATAGTGGCGGAGAAGCTGCAGCAGGATATTTTAAATTTGACGGGCAAGAATCTAAACTGGTATTTTCAGGCAATCAATTGAGCAGCAATTTTTCAGTAGCTGATGGACCACTCGTGGTATCTATTATGAAGCTGGGAGAGGCAGATATTTTGATTGATAGTTGTTCGTTTTTCCAGAATCATGTACAGGATGGATCAACTGGTTTTGTGATGGACTCAGGTGAAAGTGGTATCGTTGACCTGGTCATTTCCAATACGAGCTTTACAGAGGCATCAGGCAGTAATGTCAGCGGTCTACGGATTCGTTCCTCTGGCCTTTCACAGGTCAATGGCCATCTGAAAATGTTGACATTGTCTGGGAACGCTGGTCAGTCGAATTTACAACTCCTGGACGAAAATGGCGGTTTGAATATCGATTGTCAGAATATTGCATTGGTAAAGAATACATCATCAGGTATTGCTGGCATAGAGATTATCGGCATGCCGGATAAGCCAGTTAATGAATTCAGATTTCGTTTTGATAATTTGTTGATTCGTGAACAGAAAGGCAATGGCGTAGCAATTTACATTACTGGTGAAAAAACATTGGTGAGTAATGCCACGTCTGCCCAGAATGAAATTCCTTTTCTGGAGGTCGGTTCCGGGGGAGAACTTGCGCTTCAAAACTGTATTCTGGCATCGTCAGGGGTGGAGGAGCTTCAAGCCATCTCCAAAGAGTCATCTATTGCTTCGAAAGGGGGAAATTTGATTGATGATGCTTCGTTGGCAGAATGGATGACTCCGAACGATTTGCAGGAAATAGACCCATTATTCCTTGGTGGAAATGACCTGGGGATCACAGCCGCAAGCCCTGCTGTGGATTTTGGTATACTTCCAGAAAATGTTTATCAAATTGATCTGGCAGGTAATCCGCGTATCCAGGGCAATGGCATTGATGCCGGAGCCTATGAAAGCCCATTTACAAGCTCAGTCGATGGTGAAATAACCCCTTCTCGAACTCTGGAAATCTGGCCCAATCCGGCGGCAGAAGCGGTGTTTATTTCATTTAAAGATGGCTTGTCCAGCCATGTCGAAATCCGCATTTACAATGCTGCGGGAAGCATTGTGAGGGAGATCCAGGAAGGAATAAAGGAAGGCCAAACACAGGTAAAAATTTCACTTTCGGGTATTCCATCCGGTGTCCATACTGTTCAGGTTGTAACAACCGAAGGGATTCAAGCCATGGGTTCGTTCAGTGTTGTTACCTCGAATTGAGCCTTAAGGCCCTCTCTGAAACGGCTTAAAACTTTCCCGCTCAGTACTTTGGAGTGGTTTTTGTTGCGTACAGTGTATGCGTCAATGCCCCTGTTTTCGAAAAGTCAATCTGGCTATCCTCCTAGTGTTTGGGATGGTCGGTCTGGTTCATGCTCAGAGTATCGATCAGCAAGTGATCGGCAGTAGCGGTCGCGAGGTCAAACAAGGATCCATTCAGCTGTCCTTTACCGTCGGTGAAGTAGCCGTTGCTGATTCAAAGGCGGATACCCTCTATCTCACTCAAGGCTACCAACAAGCATTTCTGGACGAATCGAGCCCCATTCGGGTCAACGATTTACTCTTTGATCTTCTCGTCTTTCCCAATCCATTCTCCGATGTGGTCACACTTCGAAGTTCCGGACAAGTCCCATCAGAACCCATCCGGTTAACCTGGACTGATATTTCTGGCCGAGTGATGCGCGAACAGGTTGTTCAACTTCTTTCTGGCACCGATCACCAATTGGATCTTCAATCCTTACCGGCCGGTGCCTATCAGGTGACCTTGTCAACCAGCGGGCAGCCCTATCTGGCTACCTTCCAATTGATCCATATTCAACCCTAAGTCATATCATTCCCTCCTACTTAAATACGACGGTCCGATGAATACAAGAATCCTTACTTTCCTGTTGGTCCTGATCATTATGCCGGGTCTAGCCCTGGCTCAGGCTCCTCCTTTCTTCAATTTCCAAGCCGTAGCACGGAATGCTGCTGGCGAAGTATTGAAGGACAAAACCATTGCAGTTCGACTGAGTATCACCGATATCACTCCCAATGGGACAATGGTTTATCAGGAAACGCACACTGTATTGACGAACAAAGTGGGTATGTTCAGCCTGCGGATCGGTGCGGGTACTGTCCAATCAGGTAGCATGAGCAGTGTGGATTGGGGCGGAGGCACGAAATACCTCCGGACAGAGATTGACCCGAATGCGGGCACAGCTTATGTGGATTTGGGAGCGACACCTTTTGTCAGTGTGCCTTATGCCTTGTACGCTGCAAATGGCGGAACACCTTATACCGGGGGCGCCGGTATTCAGATCACAGGTACGACCATCACGAATACTGGAGATCTCAATGGTGCGGATGATGTTACTCAATCAACCTTATTTGGTGGGGACCTCACCGGGACCTACAATAGCCTTCAATTGAAACCTGGAAGTGTGGGCACACCTGAGATTGCAGATCAAAGTATTCTTGGAATCAAATTGCAACAAATGGGTGCAAATTCGGGTGAGGTCCTCAAATGGAATGGAACTGTCTGGGCGCCATCTACAGACCTTTTGGGGACTGGAGGAAGTAACTATAATGCGGGAACGGGTATAGCAATTAATGGTACAGTGATCAGTGCATTGAATGATAATGTTCTATGGAATGCGCTTAAACTCTATGGCAGGGATATCTCTGCAGCTGTTCCGACTGCTGGCCAGGTATTGAAATGGACAGGTATTGCCTGGGCTCCATTAGATGATGATACTGGGAATGGTGGATCGAATTATTCCGCCGGTTTGGGAATTGACATTGCAAGTAATGTAATTAGTGCACAGGCAAATGATGCGATCTGGAATAGCAATCGTCTGCAAGGTTATAGTGTAAATGTGGCGGCCCCGTCCAATGGCCAGGCATTAGTCTACAATCAGGCCGCTAGTCGATGGGAGGCGCAAACACTAGTTGGTGGAGGCGGTGTCGGTGGATCGGGCACCCCGGGGTATCTTTCCAAATGGGATGGAACAAATTCGTTGAACAATTCAATATTCTATGAGACTGCTGGCAATGTTGGTATCGGTAATACCTCTCCGTTGGCCAGAGTACATATAAAAGGGCTGAATAATCAGCCACAGTTTATGGTGGATGCTGCAAACAACCAGGGCAATGATCAACCATTGATCCTCGCTCGTAAGGCGGATGGATCAGTATTGTTCGGTATCCATTCAGATGATTCAAAAAACATTTTTATCGGTGTCGATGCCGGGAAGAATAATCAGTTTGTAAATACACTTTCCGGTGAACAAAACATTTTTGTTGGACGGTCAGCCGGTTCAACAAATACAAGTGGTACAGACAATACAATTGTTGGTTATGACGGATTGAAAACCAATTCAACCGGTAGCAGCAATACAGTTTTAGGCAGCTTTGGATTGACAAGTAATACAACCGGCGATCACAATACAGCGGTCGGGCCCTATACCCTTCAATTGAATACAACAGGACGGTTTAATACGTCTATCGGATCAGGCACAATGTCATTGAATTCGAGTGGAGATTATAACACAGCAGTCGGAGGTCTTTCGCTGAATGCGTGTAGTGTCGGTTCTGACAATATTGCCATCGGCCATCGTTCCATGTTCAACAGCTATAGTGGCTTCCGCAATATTGCCATTGGCAAAGACGCCATGTTTAATTCGAATACAGGCGATCATAATATAGCTATTGGCGCGGGATCACTCAATCTAAATAATGGACGAAGCTATCAGGTTGCTGTCGGTGACTCTACCTTGTTTCACAACAGTCAGGGGTTTGGCGATCCGGAACAAGCTCAAGCGAATACTGCTATAGGATCAAAATCCATGTTCGAAAACAAGCTTGGATCACACAACACAGCCGTAGGTTATAAATCCATGTTTGGAAATGTAGATGGTGATCACAATATTGGCATTGGCTCATTCAGCTTGTTTTCCAATGGCATTGGAAATGAAAATACTGCAGTCGGCTATGAAGCCATGTACCACAATTATTCAGGTATTCAGAACACGGCAGTTGGCAAGCAGGCACTGATTAACAATTCCATTGGCAACCGAAATAGTGCACTTGGCTACCGGGCATTGTCAGATAATAATGATGGCATTGATAATACAGCCATGGGTTATCAGGCGATGGATTCCAACCAGGATGGTGAAGGAAATGCTGCTTTTGGTGCAAACGCGCTTGGTAATAGTGTCATAGGCGATTGGAACACTGCTGTCGGCGTAAATTCATTGCTCTTCGGCACACAGTTTTCGGGAAATACTGCAGTTGGTTACAATGCAGGCGGCAATAATGTAAATGGTAGCTTCAACACGTTTATTGGTTATGATGCCAAGTCAAACCTGTCAGGTTATTCCAATGCCTCTGCTTTGGGAAATGGTGTCATTATTACAGGATCAAATCAGGTGCGACTGGGTAACGGTGCGGTCACATCCATCGGTGGATTTGCGAACTGGACGAATATCTCTGACGGTCGGGTAAAAAAGGATATTGAAGAGAGTGTAAAGGGCCTGGATTTTATTCTTCGATTGCGTCCAGTGACCTACCATTTGAATCTAGATGCCGCTGCACAAATACAAGGTGGGTCCACCGCGCGAATAGAGGGCCAATCTGAAAAAGAGCAAATTCGATATACAGGATTTATTGCACAGGAAGTAGAGCAAGCAGCTGTTCAAAGTCAGTATGATTTTAGCGGTGTAGACAAACCGCAAAACGGTCAAGACCTATATGGGATTCGTTACGCAGAATTTGTCGCTCCACTTGTGAAAGCCGTTCAAGAACAACAACAATTGATCGAAACTCAAGGTGAACTGATTCGTCAATTGCAAATTGAAATTGATGCACTGAAAAAGAAATAGGAACATTTGGAATTTTAGACACAATTCCCGACAGCACTTGACGTCCTTTGGGGCTCCGATCCATAAGTATTCAGGATTCAGTATCTTGGAAAGAAAACAGATGCGGTTCTTGTCCTGGATTTGGTTTTGCATGTTGATTTGTTCCCTTTCCACCGTTCAAGCAAAAGAATGGGTGGTCGGTCCTGGAAAGACCTATACAAAACCTTCTCAGGTTGCCAATTTGGTCACCTCTGGAGATACAATAACAATTCTTGCTGGTGAATATCTCGGCGATGTCGCATTCTGGAAAGCAGATGGTTTACTCCTCCGTGGGAAAAGTGGCTTTGCACATTTGAACGCGAATGGAAATGCTGCTGGACAAAAAGCGATTTGGGTAATCCAGGGCGATGATATTACTGTTGAGCAAATTGAATTTTCGAATTGTACCGTGCCAGACAAGAATGGTGCTGGTATACGTCAGGAAGGCACTAATCTCACTGTGCGGCATTGTTGGTTTCATGATAACGAAGATGGGATCCTGGCAGGTAATGACGACCAAAGCACCATTTTGGTGGAATATTCAGAATTCGGATTTAATGGATTTGGTGATGGCTTTAGCCACAATATTTATGTCAATCACGTCGCCCGATTTATTTTTCAATACAATTATTCGCACGACAGTAAGATTGGTCATCTTGTAAAAAGCAGAGCCCACGAAAACCATATTCTGTACAATCGGCTCGAGAGTCAACAGGGTAGTGGAGTCAGTTATGAAATTGACCTGCCAAATGGAGGGTTGTCATTTATTATTGGCAATCAAATCGTCCAACCGGCAGATGGTCAAAACTCGGCTATCATTTCCTACGGCCTGGAAGGCCTATCCAATCCCGGACCCCAGGAATGTTATGCAATTAATAATACAATTATCAATGCCAAAACAGTCGGCCGTTTTTTTAATTTGAATGCGTCGACAACCCTGTTCAAAGGGTGGAATAATTTGCTTGCTGGTGGGGGCGACTTTAGCAATGGGCCAGTACTGGTCATGGATACAATCCAAAATCTGCGTTTTCCCGATCCAAATGATTGCGGTTTTGAGGATCTGGCCAATCTGGATTTACACTTGACGGCATCATCACCTGCATTGGATAAGGGTCTGGACCCAGAATATGCTGGAACGTTTAATCTTTTGCCAATGATGGAATATGTGCACCTCGCCAATTCCACAGTTCGGCCTTTACATGGACTGCTTGACGTCGGTGCATATGAAGGTCCTTTGATCAGTTCAGTTGCAAATCCATTTGATGGAGATATACATTGTTGGAGGGCTGGAAATGAATTGGTAATCCAAGGATTACGAGAGGGTGATCAAGTATCTGTGTGGGACTTTCAAGGTCGCTTTATCGGCGAATCGACAGGCCAGCAATTGTCTGTTCCTGAACAATCAATTGTGGTGATTGTAACCAAAAACAGTCAGATCATTTTTAGTCGGATTATTCCGTAAGAAGCTGTTATATCAAAAATCAAAACCCCCGGATCAAATATCCGGGGGTTTTGATTATAGGGCACTTCTATTCGTTGTCAGAAACTGTATCCCATAGATACACCTCCATATAATGGCCAGAAAAACAGTTCATCATTATCGTCAATTCCAAAAACAGGATTCAAGCAGGCACGAAAATGAAAGCCTTTTCCCGGATTTTGTTTCCGAAATCCTAGTGTAAGCATGCCGACCAATGCGCCAGGATTGTCATCGTTGAAACTATATGAAAAAAACCCATTACTGGAATAAATACCATTTAAACCAACCTCAAAAAACTTGTCATCATTGCCCAACAGATAATTGATCCCGACGGGTAATGTCAGAATATCAGTATCGCCGAATTTGAATCCTCCAATACCGAGACGGGCTCCTAATCCAGAATTCGATTTTGAAAATCGAACATCATAGTTGAACGACAGGCTCATTCCAGGACCAAAAAATTCTATAAAAAGAGCATTCTGGCCGACAGATTCCCGTTCGGATTGCCCAATTACAGAAGTGGAAAACAGGCCCAAAATGAACATGGTGCCACAAATCATTGCAATCATTCGTTTCATAATACATGATTTTGATTCATACAAATATAATCATTGAACACTGCTAAGTAGTTAAAATTGACTTAACTCCTCTTGGCTCATACATTTTGTTTGCTCATGCAATTGATTGATAACCAAATATTTGCATGATTTACTTGCTGAGAATTGTCCTCAAATTTATGACCTATTAAAGAGTGCAACACTTTAGCATGAAGAGCGAGTATCAACTAATAGTTGATTTTATTCTGATTTACTCCCATGCGGAG
>JAHEAU010000283.1 GCA_024642625.1 Lewinellaceae bacterium | reverse complement strand
GACGCAACTAAGGCCAACTGACATGCATCAAGTGGCAAGCTATTTATTGACCTTGCAAGGAACGAATCCTCCCAATCCAAAGGCACCAGAAGGTGATCTTTATGAACCTGCGGCAAATGCACCTGCGGAAGGAGTTGCTCCAACTGGCGGTGAGACGAATTCGCTGTAAAATTTAAATTTTATAGACTGGGAGGGGTTCCCGGTTGGTGAAGTTTTAACGTATCATGAATCAACAGAAGCCGCATCTCGTCGATAGTATTTTTCAAGACGACGAGCAAGATGCCTTTCGGGATCATATCGGGACAGTCGACAGTACGGGAAAGCGTATCTGGATCTACCCGAAGAAACCGGAAGGCTTCTTTACCAAATGGCGTGATATTGTCAGCTACATTTTATTAGCTGCTTTATTTGGTATGCCATTTATTCGGATCGATGGAGAACCCTTCTTTCTTCTCAATATCATCGATCGCCGGTTTGTTCTCTTTGGCCAGCCATTTACTCCGCAGGATTTTCATTTGTTTGTTTTTGCCATGATCACCATGATCGTGTTCGTCACTCTATTCACAGTAGTTTTTGGCCGAATTTTCTGTGGTTGGATATGTCCGCAGACCATCTTCATGGAGAATGTCTTTCGAAAGATCGAATATTGGATCGAAGGTGATGCCAACGCACAAAAACGCTTGAATGCTTCAAAATGGACCGGGCAAAAGATGTGGAAAAAGGGATTGAAATACACTCTCTTTTTCGGTGTTTCCTGGATCATTGCCAACACGTTTTTGTCATATATCATCGGCTCAGATCAAGTCATTCAGATCATTACAGAACCGATTGGTATGCATGTCGGGGGCTTTATAGCCATGCTCATTTTTTCGGGGGTCTTCTATTTTGTGTTTGCCTATATGCGCGAACAGGTTTGCCTGGTGGTTTGCCCATACGGTCGGTTACAGGGTGTTTTGTTGGACAGGGATTCAATTGTCGTCGCCTATGACTTTGTCCGGGGCGAGCCAAGGACCCGAATTAAAAAATCCAAACTTGCCGAAGTCGTCAAAGAGGATCAACCGGCTATAGGTGATTGCATCGATTGCAAACTCTGCGTCCAGGTGTGCCCCACAGGAATTGATATTCGGAATGGCACTCAGTTGGAATGCATCAACTGCACTGCTTGTATTGATGTATGTGATGCTGTTATGGACAAGGTCGAAAGGCCAAGGGGCCTGATCCGATACGATTCATATAACACAATTGCAGAGGGCAAAAAAAGAAGTTTTACGCCTAAGATGGCTGCCTATTCCATCGTCTTGCTTCTCCTGGTTGGGTTGGAGGTGTTTTTGATTAATTATCGCTCTCAGATTGAGACACTGATCCTCCGAACGCCCGGCATGTTGTACCAAAAAGTAGATGAAGACCATTTGTCCAATCTTTATAACTATGAAGTCGTCAATAAGACCAATAAGGAATATAAACTGATCCACTTCAAATTGGTGGACTCTGACGGAGTGATCAAACTGGTCGGGAAAGAACCCACTTTAGGTAAAAGCGATCAGGCTTCAGGATCATTCTTCATCATACTGGAAAAAGACGACCTTCATGGTCGAAAAAATCCTGTCTACATAGAGGTCTACGCCGATGGCGAATTGATCGAAAAGGTGAAGACCAACTTTATGGGGCCGATTAAATAATCAACCATGAAAATCAATTGGGGCTGGGGCATCGCCATCTTCTACGGAGCGTTTGTTCTCGTATTTATCATTATTCTTATCTTTTCTTTTGGTCAGGACAATTCACTTGTCACAGAAGATTATTATGCAACTGACCTGGCTTATCAAGACCACAAGGATAAGGTGGCCAACTATACTGGATTGTCTGAAAAAGTGGCGGAGTCATTTCAAGGAGAAACCCGATCGTACCACATTCAATTTCCGACCAACATGTCATCCATTACCGGTGAAGTCCATTTTTATCGCCCTTCATCTGCCAGCTTAGACTATCGCGTTCCCATCAAGACTGACACCTCAAACCAATTTGTTATCCCAGTTGATCATCTTCAATCCGGACAATGGATGGTACAACTAGAATGGACGGCAGGAGGGCTGCCCTATTTCAAGGAAACCCGATTGATCATTCCTTGATCAAGTCACTACGCCAAATCCATGTGGGCTGCATTTCTTCTTGGGTTTTTGGGTAGTCTGCACTGTGTTGGCATGTGCGGTCCATTGGCCATTGTGATTCATCAACAGGCCGGTCGGCAATCAAATAATACACTTATCAGTGCCGGGCTTTATCACCTGGGACGAATCACTACCTATATTCTTCTCGGACTTGTGATCGGTATGTTGAGTATGGCTCTTTGGGGCGTGCTGCAATTTTACTTATCCATTCTAGCAGGCAGTATTCTGATCCTGGCAGCCTTTTCCTTTCTTCCCTGGGAAAAACAGATTTGGCAATTACCCGGATTGCGTCAGTTGGGCGAATGGATTCCTAAAGCATATGGCCGGTTTTTGCAATCACCCTCAAGGTGGGCACCTCTGGCAGGTGGCATGGTGAATGGATTGCTCCCTTGTGGACTTGTTTACCTTGCTTTGTCCGCAGCATTGGCGACTGGAGATATCAAACTCGGTGCCGGTGTAATGTTGTACTTCGGTTTGGGCACAATACCCGCATTAGCTGCTACTCAGTTTGCCGGTTGGAAGATCAAAGGACGATTTGTAGTGGTCAGAAAATATGTCCTCCCCCCCTTTCTCGTGTTGACGGGCGTCTTTCTGATCCTGCGGGCTTTTGCAGTCCCCATTCCTGTGGATCTTCGACTCTTACATGAAATGACAACTATTCCGATGTGCCATTAATGGGAAGGTTATGAGGTTATGAGTTTGGAGGTTATGAGAAACGCTATTTCGTTATTGAGTTTATAAGTAATGCTATGGGTATTTTGTAAGGTTCCAATGTTGGAAAATAATCCGCATTTCTGGACCCTTTACCTTTTACCCATTTACCTTCTCCAACCGAAGCAAACCTTTGGTTCTACCGAGATCTGCGAAAAACGAAGAGCGAATTGCGAATTGTCCTCACATTAGCTTTCTAGAGCACATATTTGGTAAACAGTTCTTCCAACAAGCCATCGGAATTGGTGCAGAGCCCGGGATGGACTTGCGAACATTGGATGATCGTACTCTTGGGAGCTGTCAACCATCTGAAGCGATTAGCCGGATCCAGAAATGAAACCTGACCACCTTCGGGGAGGCCTTGACAGATTTGGTCCCACGTGTCAAGGGTTGCTGTCAATGCATGGATATCAATATCCTGGGTTAATGCACGCATTCGCACTTCATCAAGTTGCACTTTCATAGCCAGGAAGTTCTTGAGCTTGCACAACACAATTACCCCAATATTGATGAATTCACCACGCTCCACACGGGGAACGAACCGGATGACGGCATATTCAAATACGTGTTGCTCGGACATCGTTAGCTTCTTTAGTGAGCACATGTATATTCGACAATCTTGTCAAAAGAAACTCCAGATAAGCATGCCGTTTCTCAGTCGGAGAAAGTGAATCCGTTTCTTCCATCAACCATTCATCCGGCACTCTGCCAAGCAGTTCTTTTAGCCACAGCTCGTCAAGCTGGACGCGCAAAGTTTCTTTGGCAGCTTCCAGGCTGCTCGCTTGCGGAAGAAGAATATGATCCTTGATTGCAGGAAAAGTTTTGTCGATCGATGTGCGCCAATTCGCCCAATTGTGCTGAAAATACAAACTGGCGCCATGATCAATAAGCCAAAGTTTCCTGTTCCAAAGTAAAAGATTCGGGTTGCGTGGTGTCCGATCGATATTTGTAATTAGACTGTCCAACAGGACAACTTTAGATGCGATCAACGGATCCACCTTGGTGATGTGTGGGTCGTATGTCAATGCTCCGGAAAGAAAATGGAGACCGAGATTTAGACCTACACTGAATTTCAACAGGTCCTGAATCTCTTCATCCGGTTCCGTTTTACTGAATGATTCATCCAGATGCAGAAAGACCTGTTCCGGCATGTTTAATCCAAGACGTCTTGCCATTTCCCCTCCAATCAACTCGGCGATGAGGGCTTTCTTACCTTGACCAGCTCCACGGAATTTGAGCACATACGGAAAGCCATCATCTGCATCAATTATGGCTGGCATTGATCCCCCTTCACGCAATGGGGTCACATATCGAATGACATGGGCAGTGCGAATATCAAGTGAATTCATCGGGACAATTTACTACAACTCTGATGGAGTTGCAGTGCATTATAACAGGATGCGATTCGGCCGT
>JAHEAU010000282.1 GCA_024642625.1 Lewinellaceae bacterium | reverse complement strand
ACTTCCGACTTCCGCCTTCGTCTCTGAGTCTCAAAGTCTCACAGTCGTTTACCTTTGCGCTCACTTTCATTTCTACATCAACATTGACAATACGTGGCACGTCGTAATAAGCTGGACAAATTTGCCGATCTGGATGGATTCGAAAATGTCTATCAGAATTTTGATGCAAAGAACCCCACCCTGACGGGTCCTCAAGGCAAGATCTTTGACCATCGCGGACAATGGTCCAGTCAGCATTTTAGTAACGACAAACCATTGACTGTTGAGCTGGCCTGTGGTCGGGGAGAATACAGTTTGGCACTCGGTCGCCAGTATCCTGATCGGAATTTTCTGGGGATTGATGTTAAAGGCGCCAGAATCTGGCAAGGTGCGCGATATGCCCTTCGGGATGGGCTGAGTAATGTTGCCTTTGTACGTACACGGATCGAAATGCTGGATGCGTTTTTTGCTCCCAGCGAGATCAACGAAATCTGGATCACTTTCCCGGACCCATTTCCACGAGATGGTAAGGAGAATCGGCGGCTGACCAGTCCACACTTTCTGAATGTGTATCGGCCATTGTTGAAACCAGGAGGAATCATCCACCTGAAAACGGATGATCCGGGATTGTATGCCTTCACGCTGGAATCCATTGCCGACACGCCATTTGCCCACCTTTTGGGTCATTGGGATGACATTTATTCCGGAGATCTACCCATACCGGAACTGGCATTCAAAACCTACTATGAAGCCCAACACCTGGAAGCTGGGAAGACGATCAAATATGTGCGAATTGCGCTGGATCCGGTTTAGCTAAAATGATTCCATCCCTGCGCTTTCAATTGGTGCCGTTTTCCACCTGTAGTGTGCAATGTAAATCCATCTTCGGCAGGGACGATCTCGCCAGCAATATAGATATCCGGAAGGAAGCGCACCCGATCCACATCCTTGGGGTCAATCGTGAACAGCAATTCATAATCCTCACCTCCGCTCAACGCACAGGTAGTTGGATCGAGTTTGAATTTCATCGCCATCATCTTGGCATCCTGATTTACAGGTATGCCGGATTCTTCAAGGAATGCTCCGACCCCGCTTTGTTTGCCCAGATGAAATAACTCAGAGGCCAGCCCGTCCGATATATCAATCATGGAGGTGGGCTTCAGGTTGTTGTTTGCAAATGCGGCGATCATGTCCTTGCGTGCTTCGGGCTTAAGCTGACGGCCGATCAAATACTGTTGATCTTCCAGATCGGGTTGAATATCGGGTTGATCGAGGTAGAGTTGCTTCTCTCGCTCCAGGATCTGCAGGCCGAGATAGGCTGCACCCAGGTCACCTGTAATGCAGATCAGATCACCCACTTTGGCTCCTGAACGATAGACCACTTTATCCTTGTCGACAGTGCCGATAGCGGTAATACTCAGGATCAAGCCCTTATTGGAGGAGGTTGTGTCCCCCCCGATCAGATCGACACCATAAGTATCGCAAGCCAATTGAATACCGGCATAAATCTCTTCAAGCCCTTCAACTGAAAACCTGTTTGAAATACCAATGGATACCGTGATCTGGGTTGGTGTCCCGTTCATGGCATAGATGTCAGACAGATTGACCACGACGGCCTTGTAACCAAGGTGCTTTAACGGCATATACATGAGATCAAAATGGATGCCCTCAATCAGCATGTCCGTTGACACCAGAGAAAACTGATCTCCACCGGTATCCAGCACCGCAGCATCATCTCCGACCCCTTTGACAGTGGAAGAATGTTGATTATGAAAAGGCTGGGTCAATCGATCGATTAACCCGAATTCTCCCAATTGACCGATTTCAGTCCGTGTTGTGGATGGATCTTGCATGCAACAAAGATACACCATGAGTGGTTTGACCACAGTGAAAGGCCCTTTGTCGACGAATTGATCGGTTTTAACGAAAATTCAGGCGGGGAATTCCGCACCAGACTTATTTTCGTCACCATTAAAACAAAATTCGAATGAAAAAACTGCTCTTGCTACTCCTGATCGGTAGCTTCTCCATCTCCTTGATCCAGGCTCAGTCACTGGATGAAGTTCTCAAGAATTATTACACAACCGTAGGTGGTCTGGAGAACTGGCATGCGTTGCAATCCACCCGAATGATTGGTCGCGCGAATCAAATGGGCATGGAGTTTCCGTTTACCATGGTCATGACCCGCCCAAACAAACAAAAGTTGGTGGTCGATATTCAGGGAACAGAATATGTGGAAGCGTTCGATGGCAGGACAGCATGGACCATCAACCCATTCATGGGGGGAACGGAACCACAAAAGAAATCTTCAGAAGAATCGACAGAAGCCGCCAAACAAATGTTCGAGGATGACCTGATGGATTATGAATCCAAAGGCCATCAGGCCAGTTTAGAGAAAAATGATAATGTGGACGGAACCAAGACATTTGTCGTTAAGCTCATCACAAAAGCAGGCGATGAACGGTTCTATTATATCGATCAGGAAAACTATGTCCCTCTGATGATCAAGACGTTTGCCACTGCGGGTCAGATGAAAGGCATGCCAATAGAACAGCATCTGAGTGATTATGCAGAAGTGGATGGTATGATGATGCCGCATTCCATGACGACAAAAGTGAATGGCGAAGTCGTTGCACAATTAACCTTTGACAAAATAGAAACAAACGTCAGTGTGTCTGACGATCTGTTTGCCTTTCCAAAAGGGAACTAAGTCAATCATTCGTTTGATTCTAACGAGCCGGAAGAAACATGAACATTCCTTCCGGCTCGCTTTTTTTTGTGCACAAGATTTTCGGCTATGATTCGCAGTTTTCCATTCCTTCTTCTTTTCCTTTCAGTAGGGCTTCTTGCCCAGGATGCACCCACCTTGAGTGTCTCTTTCGGTGATCTTCGTGCCCGAGATATTGGACCTGCGGTGATGAGTGGCAGGATATCTACCCTGGCTGTCGTCAATTCCAGGCCGCAAATACTTTTTGTCGGCACAGCCGGAGGAGGTATCTGGAAATCAGTATCTGCCGGAGCCGCATTCATACCGGTATTTGATGATCATGTTCAGTCGATTGGTGCGATTGCTATTGATCAGGACCATCCAGATACTGTATGGGTAGGTACAGGTGAGCCATGGGTTCGAAATTCGGTCTCTGTTGGAGACGGGATTTATGTCAGCGTAAATGGTGGGATCAGCTGGACACGAAAAGGATTGGAAGAAAGTGAACATATCGCCAAAGTACTCCTCGACCCTTCTCAACCAGGGACAATCTATGTTGCTGTTCAGGGTAAGCTTTGGTCAGATAGTGATCAACGGGGTGTGTATAAATCTGTTGATTTTGGTGAGACCTGGGAGCGGCAATTTTTTGTCAATGGAACCACCGGATGTGCTGATTTGACAATGGACCCAAGTAATCCAAAAATACTCTATGCAGCGATGTGGGACCATGAACGGTCACCCTATTTTTTCCGTTCAGGTGGACCTGGAAGCGGATTGTATAAAACCATTGATGGAGGCGCAAACTGGAAAGAAATAAATGGCGGTGGATTGCCTGCCAAACCCTTTGGCCGGATGGCTGTCGAAGTAGCTCAATCAGCGCCTGATACGGTCTATCTGACTGTGGAAGCCAATGATAAGAATGACAAAGGATTGTACCTGTCAGCGGATGGAGGTAAGACCTGGCTCAAAAAAAGTGGAGACTTCAACACGATTGTGCGTCCATTTTATTTCAGTCGATTGACCATTGATCCAAAGGATTCAAAAAAGGTCTACAAATGCGGATTGAATCTGATTATCAGTGACAATGCGGGAGAGACCTGGCGCACCGTGAGTAGCGGAGTGCATTCGGATATCCATGCTGTCTGGGTGGATCCGAACAATGGAAAACATGTGATCATCGGCACGGATGGTGGCGTCTATGAATCTTATGATGGAGGATATGCTTTTCGGATGTACATGAATCTGCCTGTATCGCAGTTTTACCATATCAGCGTGGATGATGAGGTACCGTTTAATGTTTATGGTGGTCTTCAGGACAATGGTTCCTGGGTTGGACCTTCTCGCAGTTCGGGAGGGATCAGCAACGCCGATTGGGCGTTTACAGCAGGTGGAGACGGCTTTTATTCGTTCCGGCACCCAACAGATAAAGACGTGGTTTTTGCTGAATCTCAAGGCGGAGGGTTGGTACGCCACAATCGAAAGGATGGCCAATCAAAAAATATCAAACCAATTCCAGGCAAGAATGAACCGGCTTACCGCTTCAACTGGAACAGCCCGATTGCCCTCTCACCGACCGATCCGGAACGAATGTACTTCGGCGCACAGTTT
>JAHEAU010000281.1:2224-4318 GCA_024642625.1 Lewinellaceae bacterium | reverse complement strand
TTCCTTCTTTTAAATCTTCCAGAAGTGATTCACAGAAAATCTCGAGGTACCTCATTCCCCTACTGACAGAATCCTTGAAGAACTCGTTCATTTTATCTCGCAGAACATCCTTTTCCTGTGTTGGAAGATCATCCATATAATTCTGAACATATTCTTCTTTTCGAGAGAGATAGGGGTCAAATGTTTCGCTATAGCTGATGTCAGTAGACTTTGTAAACAATCGTCGGCCTGGAATATCGTTGTCAAAATAGACACGTAATGGTACCATTTCCGGCAGTTCCCTTTTACGGAGATACATATCCTGGCGAATCTTACCGCTTTCCGGAATGGTATAGGAATCGAAAGTTGCCAGAGTATCAATGTAGCCGATTCGCTTTGCTTCTAGGCGGTATAAACGGTCAGGACGAATACCAAACAGAAAATCATTACCAGATGGATTATCCATTTGTTTGATCAACACTGGGGATTTGGGATCCGTCACGTCCAACAACCTAACTGAACATTCACTAAGCGGTGTTTTGGTTTCCAAGTCGAATGTGAAAACTTCTAGCTGCAATTTTTCAGGGGTCAAAAAGAGGTCCTTTATCAAGGGACCCTGAAGGGTTAAATCATATGTATCAAAATTGATCGTGTCAGGTAAAAACCCAGGTTTTTCACCAATGACCCGATACAAATGCATACGGTCCAATGAAAATTCCTGAGTATGCGTTAACGGATCAACTTTAGATTCAACCACAGTCCATTCGCCATTGATCTTAGTATAAAGGGTCAAACGTGTTCCGGGCAATGGCAACCTGTCTACACTATTGAAACCGTTTGCTACTAACATAATTGGCTTCTTATCGATTGCTCGATAGATATCGTTGCAGCATGCCTGAAGTTCTGGATCAATATATTTTGCGCCCCCTGATTCTCTGTTGGACGCCAAATAAATGTATTCCCCATCGTCACTGGTTACAAAGTACATGTCATTGTAACTGGAGTTATAAGGCATGGGGATATGAACAATATTTCCCCATCCATCATCGGCAAGTTTAATCGAATAGATATCAAATCCACCGAGATTCATATGACCTTCAGAACTGAAGTACAAGGTTTGAGAAGGCGCGTGAAAAAATGGAGTAATATCACTTTCTTCAGTATTTACAGCTTGAATATTTTCTGGCTGCCCGAAAGCACCACCGGGTAACAATTCTGTTCTCCAGATATCCATTTTCCCCATCCCACCAGGAGCATCACTCGTATAAAACAAAAATTCACGGCCATTTGTCAATCTAGAAAAAGCAGGTTGAGAAGAGGAGTAGCCAGGCACGTTAATGAGGTCAGGAAGCCTTTTAGCTGCACTCCAGCCCAAATCTGTTTTCTCAGTATAAAAGAGATCACAGTGGTATTCTGAGACATTGACATTATGGCATATCGAATAGAACATCCGATCCTGATCATCATCAAATGCAGTATGAGCAATGTGGTGATTCCCTTCAACCATTTGCATTCTCAACATTTGACTGATCTCATCATTTCCCGTTTCATAGATTCTTGAAAGCAGGATTTTAGAGTCCATATTCTCATCTTCCAAAGGAAAATT
This sequence comes from Lewinellaceae bacterium, assembly GCA_024642625.1. Lineage (GTDB taxonomy): Bacteria > Bacteroidota > Bacteroidia > Chitinophagales > Saprospiraceae > JAGNXB01. The sequence goes on along the minus strand of JAHEAU010000281.1, from coordinate 2,733 downwards.
AAGACTTGAAAAGTACAGTGTATCTCCAATCTTGACAGGAGCAAAATCTGAAAACTCAGTGTTGATACCAATGTTTATCAATTCAACATCCACCTTTTTGTCAAGGGCATCCTTTGCAAACTCGCAATTGGCGATTTGTGCTTTGCACGTCTGTGTCTTATCTGAGCGCCAGGAATCAAATAATTGAAAAAACTTTATGGCCTCATCATACTTTGCAAGATTCTGCTTCATCTCAGCAAGATGAAGAGCCGCATCTGGAAAAAGGGCTCCACCATCCTGATCAATGACAAGTTGATAGTGTTTTTCGGCAAGTAAATAACTGTTATAGGCACGGGCAGCCTCTGCTGTTTGATATTGGATATTGGTTTCCTTCGGCCAAGCGTCAGCAACAGTTTTGTAATAGGTCAGCGCAGCATGATAATTTTTCTGCGCATAAGCGACATCGGCTGCTTCTAAAAATTGTCTTTTCGTTTGGGCTGACAGGCTGTTTAGTCCCGTCAACATGATCA
>JAHEAU010000281.1:0-2214 GCA_024642625.1 Lewinellaceae bacterium | reverse complement strand
CGATCCAGGATACAAGTACACGCATGATGAGCGGGTTAAGCGATTAATAGACAGGACAAGATTTGATCATTGGCAACGGCTTGACCGTTGTGATAATATATTGGATACACAGTTCAGGGCCGCCATTCAGGTTTGTTGCCTCTCTAAAATCAGATGTATTTAAATCATAACTGAAAGAAACTTTCCATTGACGGAAATCCAAGCCAACCACTGGCGCCCAGGCATCATTTTCATTAAATCGGTAATCAACACCAATATGCAGAGCCAACTCCCTTGTTTTGGTATCATTGAGATGAAATTTCAAACCAAGTCCTGCAAGGCTTTCGTAGTTGGGCCCTTGAAACATGGCCATCCCTCTGAACATCACATCAATCAGGTCAGTTGTCTGTAAACCACCTATCAAATAACCGGTGAATCTTGGTTTCATCCGATAGGCCACCTGATCATTAAATTTCTGTTTTGGAGTATTCAAATTGAACCAGCCACCACCAAAATCAAACCATGTCCGGGCCGAATGCTGATTGTGCAAATTCAGACCAATACCCATGGAGGCGAAATTGAAATTGGTATTCAGAAAGGTTTCACCATTCGGGCTTGAGGGGTCATATTCATTACCATTGTATTGATAGTCAAATGACAAGTCATCCGTACTGTAGCGACGGTTGTTGAATGAACCTTGTGCGCCAAAAGTCAGGTAATATTTTGGTGCTAATCTCTGAGTATACGAACCACTCAACGCCACTTGGAACATTCGAAGTCTGGACGCTCCTGCTTGATCGTGAAACATGTGAACTCCTCCACCAAATAAACCAGACTTCATGTTCTTGATATAGAACTTCTGGTCGTAGGCCAATGCAAACGTTTCATAACGAACAGGAACATTATACCATTGATTCCGATAGTTACCAGTGAATCGTTGATCGCCACTAAATACTCCTGTAAGTGCTGGATTAATATAAAATGGTGCATTATAGTACTGCGACCAGTGTATATCGAGATCCTGTGCTCCCAAGGAAACAGGTATTAGAAATACGAATACCCGTAATATTGATTTGACACTATTCATGTGAATTGTTGAAATATGTTCAAATATTCCAAAGAATACGGCCTAAATATACACTATTATTTAACGTTATCCAATATCCAACAGTCACGAAATCAATATCCAACATTTAGATAAATTATTGATATTCTGCCAATTAACAATTCGTCCTATTTTCATGGGGATATGTATTTATACTTCATTATATTATCCCTCAACTCGGATCAAAGAACACTTGTCCTGTCACATATCTGAGTAATTCGGACTTTTCAGCTACCAACCCGTTTTCGCTAAGACTGTGTATTTTCGGCAAAAGAAATCTGACCTTGAACCCATGATTTCGCTGCTATCGCTGCTAAAATTCTAATTGTTCATGTTGATCCCTATTTTATCAAAAGATCAGATTCGTGAATGGGATGCCTACACCATTGAGCATCGAGGGGTCTCTTCTATCCAATTAATGGAATCAGTTGTCATTGCACTTTGTACATGGATCACTACCAACTACGCTCCTGAATCACATCCAGTTGTCATTCTCTGTGGTTCTGGTAATAATGGTGGTGATGGATTAGGACTCGCCCGGCACCTGTTTAAACAGTTTTACGATGTCACTATTTTACAAATCGGTACACATCGATCTTCAGACAACCAATCAAATTGGGATTGTCTTCCGCATCAGGAAGGTATCCGCGTCATTCAATCTCTGACAAACATTCCAGAAAATTGTTTGCATTCCCGAACAATATGGATTGACGCCTTATTGGGAACCGGATTGAACGGTCCTGTAAATCTCCCTTGCTCTGACCTTATCTCAAAGGCGAATCGACAACCAGGAATCAAAATATCCGTTGATCTCCCCTCCGGTCTACACGCGGATGGAAGTTCAGGTGGTACAGTATTTCAAGCGCACATAACGTTGTCGTTCGGCGTTCCTAAATTGGCCTTTTTCCTGGCAGAAAACGAAGTCTTTGTTGGACGATGGCATATCCTTGACATCGGACTTGAACATTCCTATCTGGACACGATAAAACCTGACCATTATCTACAAATTGAAGAGAATATTCATGCTATTTTAAAAGAACGCAGCACCTATGTTCATAAAGGAACGATGGGGCATGCTTGCTTGATTTGTGGTTCCAAGGGTATGATGGGTGCTGCGTTGCTTGCCGGAC
>JAHEAU010000280.1 GCA_024642625.1 Lewinellaceae bacterium | reverse complement strand
ATAAACTCATAAACGAATAAATTTCTCCTTAACTCCTTAACTCCTTAACTCCTTAACTCCTTAACTCCTCGACTCCATACTGTTAAATGGCGCGGCATACTGCACCTTTCCGGAGATGCCATCCAAGCCACCCGGGTTCAACTCCATCACCATAAACGCTTCCTCAGGCGCTGGAAAAGGACATTGAATTCCGTGGCTGCTGGCCGTTTCAAATCCAAACTGTGGGTAGTAGGAAGGATGACCCAGGACATGTACAGAATGCTCTCCGGACTCTTTCGCCTTGACCAGACCTGCCAATATCAATTGCTTGCCTATCCCTTTGCCCTGGTGCTCGGGATGTACCCCGACTGGCGCAAGTGTGAGGGTCGCAGATTTCTCTTCTTTGGCATCTATAATCCAGGAACGGGTAAATAGGATATGTCCCAGAAGAATCCCATCCTCTTCCGCAACCAGAGAAAGCTCGGGGAAATATCCCTCGCTTAACCGAAGGGCATCCACTAATTCCGCTTCCTCTTTTTGACCAAAAGCATTCAGGTGAATCTGATAGATGGCCAACTGATCCGTATCTGCCTCTTGCCGGATTTTCATCAGGCAGGACGTTTCATGAACGTCGTGGCCATCGACCAAAGGATAGCTGCTATTCCCAATGCCGCTGTAATGGGCACCAGCGTCCAGGGTTCGAAGTCTACCGAGTTTCGGTTGATGATGATCCCGATGAGTGCCCAGATGATGACCAAGCCATATCCGAAATCCCTCCTGGTACGCACCAGGCGCATGCTCAGCGCGGCGGCAATGGCGACCATAATGGTGGCCCAGAAAGCCTCAGTGAGTGGTGTCCCTGTCCAACCTACATCAACCAGTAATGCAGTAATATTAGCCACTGTTGCCACCGTGATCCAGCCCAGATAAATACTGAACGGGAGATGGACGCAAATTTTCTCGGATGGTCGAACAACTCGACCGATATACAACCGAGTATATATCGCAATCAGACTGGTCAGTAAAATGAGCATGAGGAAAACCGACAGCCAAATCATTCGATGGTGCCAAGCCAGGATCCAGGTCGCATTGGCCAGGCAGCTGATAAAAAACCAGGGGCCAATAATGCCAAGGAAATCTGTTCGGCCCTTTGCAGTTGCACCCCTTTGAAAGGCCATGGACAATGAATAGATCGAGAAGCCCAGCAATGCCAGGTAAATGACTCCCCAAATCGCAAATGTGATTCCGGCTGGAACGAACAGATTGGGGTATTCGTCTGACAATTGTCCAGTGGTTACGCCATTGATGGGTAGAGCATTGGCTAGAACATTAACAACCAGGACTCCGGCCAACCCGAGCAGATTGATGAGTGCCATGCGAATGTGGACGGGGGAGTAAGAAGACATATCGATCAGTTTAGTTTCCCTAAAATGAGAAAAAATTGCCGATTGACCAATGACGAGGCCGCATGATCACCTGTCAGGTTATGGAAATGCCCAATTCTTTGCTTTCTTTGAACTTCATCTAGTCAAATCATCATCATGCGCTATTTTTTATTGCTTTGTCTTGTAGGGTTATTTGCCCAGCCACTCCTTGCCCAAAACACACTGCAACGGCCTAAAAATCCTGATTTTCCGGGTCGGTATGGCGGTGGAGGACCGCTCTCTAAATTATCAGCGACAGCCACAGTCGGCTCAGGATGGATCAATGGTGGTGCAAGCAAACTAGGTGATATCGGATTTGGAGAAGTCAGTGTGTCTTATGCAATTATTCGTTCAATGGATATTGGGGTAAGTATGGGTGGATCATTATTATGCAATCCGGCATTTGTTGATCAAGCTGGCGCGATTATTAGTACACCAGAAGACCTCTTGGGCGTAAAATGTACCAAGTCCTGGGCGATGGCCCAAACGTTCAGTGTTCTTGCGCGGTATTTCCCATTGCCAGCTTACCCGGCATTTTCCCAATTGAATGGCGGCTATTCTCTGGATGGTGAAGCACCGTTTGTCGGTATCGGTATTGGATATGGCCAGCGCATTATTAGCAGTTTGAGTGTGATGGCGATGGTAAAATATGCCACACTTTTAGGATCAGATATCGATTTTGTTCAGACTCCTGGAGGTCTTCGCCTGGAACTTGGCTTAGCCTGGAATCTCTAAATAAACACGGAGTGCTGATCATCTTTTAAGCTGGTCCGGTTTTGTACATCAAGACGTAATAATCTATTTTTTCCACACACTTCGGTTCGGTATCGGATTTCTGTATATTCCAGACTGGTTAGGTAAACTGAAAATATTTGAATGATGAAAACATCTAATCTATTCTTTCTTATTCTGCTCCTTGGATGCCCGATCGGGATCCAGGCTCAGGATGCTTTGATGACCAAGATTCAATCTGTTGTCACAGCCCGTTATCCGGGGTTTAAAGTTGATGAATCTGAAACCGAATCCTGGTGCAATGGCGAATCGTTTCTTGAAGTGGAGATAGAAAAAGGCGATGAGCAAGATGAAGTGGAGATCACGCTATTGTTTTCTAGAGAAGGCAATTTGCGTTACAGGGAAACTAGCGTAGAACCGGGATCATTGCCACAAGCGGTCAAAGACCGATTCCGAAAAGAATGCCCGACTTGCAAATCCATGAAAGAGGCTGACAAGTTAAGTTCAGAAGATGGTGGCTATACGGTGTATGAAGTGGAGGCACGCAAAGGATTAAGCGAAGTCGCCATGATGATAAAAGAAAACGGGGATTTGGTTTGTAGGAAATAGTCTGGCTTTGTAGCTGTCATAGGACAGATAGTCCATCGTTCGTATGGCTTTGAATCAAACTCCTTCCATACCTGACCGTCTATTGAATCGTTGTTGCTGTGGCGATCCAGCGTCGCAAAAAGAAGTGTACGCGCGCTTTTATGGCTATGCCATGAATATTACCTTGCGATATGCACCTGCTCGAGAAGTCGCAACTGAAGTGTTGAATGTTGGGTTTTTCAAGGTGTTCAAGCAATTGAATCGGGAAAATCTGGCATTCCCACTCCTCTGCTTATAAACGTTTATTGCGGTGGATCAAAATTGGCATGAAAGCCAATTGTCTGATGGTCTTTCGCACCACCATTATTGTCGTCATCATAATCTTCCCATTGCGTGATCTCCTGGATAAAGACTTCGAGGTGACGGATGAAAAATGGCTTTTTTAATTCTTCAGGTCGATAAATTCCAATGGGTTTGGGTTGAGATTGCTGACCATAATTTTCGATAAATGGGTAATTAATCAATACCATGACCTTTCCATTGAATAGCTGCTGATAAATCAACGAACCATTTTGTTTGATCATATCCCGATGGATATTGTCAGCTACCTCATGAGACATGCCACTTTTTTCAGCACCAAGACTGAAAATGATACCCCCGAGGTTGGTCAGTTCTTCACGCTCTTCAATCATCCCTTTCAAGCCCGCTTTTTCCGACAGTTCGGTCAAATAGTCGATAATTTCCGACTTGAGACTGTCCTGCCAGATCTGGCGATATTGAATCGTGTTTTTTAACACATCGTGGTACGTCTCTACTTTGCGTTGGAGATTGGAGATTTCATTTATTAATGCCATTTGTATTCATCTTGGTGAGTGGACCAAGTTCGGAAAATTTATGGATTTTGAGATTTACTTGAGGATGGTTATCGAGGATTTCAATATTTCCCCATTAGGAAACCAGATTATAATAAAATAGCCGTTTGAAGGCAATTCGACCAGATCGACGCAATCACCTGAAAAAGAACCTTCTTGAACAAGAGTACCCCATCGATTATACAACTTAAAGGTTGCGCCTTCCAGGTTGGATGAGGTCGAACTAACGCAGAGGTGGTCCTTGGCCGGACTGGGATAGAGCCAAGGCTTTAATACAGACCGACCATCACCATCATTTCCTGTTGGTCCCTTGTCTGTGTCTGGAGGCAATGGCACATTGTAAGTGTGGCAAAGTGTAAACTGACAGGACTGTAAGGGATCAGCATGGTAGGGCTGAAGGATGTCCACACAATACTGACCGGATACCAGCGGTTGGATGGAGCCTCCTTTTGCTGCAAACCCGTTAGGGCCATTCCAGAAATATGTAGGATTCATCCCTGATGAAATTGATTTGACAGTCAATGTGCCACTTCCCTTTGGCGACTTAGGCGGTACAGCTGTGAGCTGATAATCAGTGGCTGTAAGAGGCCGAATTGAAAACCGAATTTCCTGAAAACAATACGGTGGGTAGGGGAGGTCGTCATACACGACATAGTCTCCTGAATCTGAATATACAGTACCATTTAATGCCCATTCATCTCCGGGGCATAAAGCGATAGTGCCAA
>JAHEAU010000059.1 GCA_024642625.1 Lewinellaceae bacterium | reverse complement strand
GGTGACTCTGGGGCATCAAACCAAAATCATTACTATTCCAATCTGGGGACTGGACAACCAGCATATTCAGTACATCCCGTATCCACCTGTGATTGATCAAATTGTGGAGACAGTGTATCGGATGGCGGACAGATCTTGATAGAGGTTATGAGTTTGGAGGGGAGGCGGTTATCAGGAAGTTATTTCGTTATTTCGTTATTTCGTTATTTCGTTATTTCGTTATTTCGTTATTTCGTTATTTCGTTATTTCGTTATTTCGAAAATACTAGCATACTCAAAAGCCAATTCTCCACTTTCGTTTCGGTCATTTATATTCGGACTTTGAGATTTATTTGGGATTTGTCTTTTGTCATTTGTGATTTCTGCTTAGGGCGTTATTGAGTTATTTCGAAGGCGGAAATCCCCCACTTGCCAGCGAGGCAGGGAAGGTGGAAATCGGAACCTTTGACCTTGCCTGTAATGGGTGTTGGGCGTTGGGCGTTGGGAGTTGGGGCCTGCGAATGAAAAGCCACTTAATTGGAAAGAGTGTTACTTCATGATTGCGTTATTGGGTTATTTCGAAGTCGGAAAGCGGAAGGTGGAAATCGGAAAGCGTAAAAGCAATTCAGGAGCTTCTCTGCGCCCAGACGATGGCCCTTTATGGCCATGTCTGGATCCGGACTCTTGGCGTCCGGGCCTTTGGATCTTCGCGACCTGGCGCCCCCGAGTGCTCGGGGCGAGAAATGGATGAGGAATCAGGGATGAGGGATGAAAGCGTTATTATGTTATTGGGTTATTGGGTTATTGGGTTATTGGGTTATTTCGTTATTTCGAAAAAACGCATACTTAAAAGCCAATTCTCCATTTCCGTTTTGGGCATTCATATTTTGAATTCGGAATTTATTTGGGATTTGGAATTTGTCATTTGGGATTTTACTTCTTGGTTTTGGTCATTTAGATTTTGCGTTTGGAATTTATTTGTGATTTGGAATTTGTCATTTGGGATTTTACTCCACACGTGAACAAATACTGAGCGTATGCGAATTTAGCCGCCATAAAGACGATTAAAGCCCTTCAGATTCATCCAAAAGCATCTTGTTGATTTTTACGATAGGACCAGGACAGACTTCCTGGTGACAAGCAACACATGTTTTTACCATGCCTTGATAGGATTGGCGATAGGCTTCCGGAGAGGCGTCTTCCATCGCTTTTGCGGCTTCGAGGAAGGACTGAGCGTAAGCTTTGAATTCTGGAGATGCGACCTTCTCGGGCTGTGTGGCATGCGCACTAAATATCGCATCAGCATCCCATTTCGGGAGGGGTCGCTTACCTGATGCTACTTCTTCTTTGACCCGCATGCCTTCGTCAAACATGTCTCGCATCAGGAGGGCCAACTCACTGTCGCCATTCGGGTTGTAGATTGCCTTTTTTGCAGGTGGGGCATCACATGATTTTTCTTGCTGAGAACAGGAGGCTAGAAACCCCAACAGACAAATATATACAACGGTTTTAAGCCCATTCATATCACTGGCATTTTGGCAAAGATCGCAGAAATCCAGCTGTTGAGCAATTGCAGGCTAATAACACTCTATCAAACAGACTTCAACCACCCCGTCAAAGACATCCTTGGACGCACAGTGGGAAGTACCTCATGTTCGACCACATCGCTCTTGAAGAATGTCATTCGACCGCCTTCTGGGAAGTACACTTTTTCAGCCTCGTTTTCTGGATAAAGCACCAATGCACCTCCATCTATGGGCAACCAATCCTCGTTTAAATAAGTCACAATGGAATACCTGCGACCTGAATCGGATCGAAACTGATCCTTGTGCCGCTTATAAAATGATCCGGGGCCATAAATGGCGTAGTGAATCTCCATAGCGTTCAGCCCTGTGTAGCAGGTTTGATTCAGATACGACATAAACCTGCGGATGATGGTCAGGAATTCCTGCTCAAAGACATTATTAGGGTTATCATCTACCCAACTGATCAAGTCTCCCCGAATGCTAGCATTCGTTTGGTGACCGACTGCCCGACCGATACCGGCAGGATGCATGTCTCCATTCTTTAATCGCAGCTGAAGATTAGATCTCAATCCGGCCAACAATTCGGGAGAAAGGAAATCGGGAACACTCGCGAACTGATGCTCGAGTACACCATCAATGAGGGATTCAAAAAGAGATTCCATTCATCATCATCGAGCGAGGAAACCGGCACGGGTCGTTCGACCTCGCAAAACTAACTTTCCAGAATGAACTGTTTCAAAGAATCCATCCATCTGAATTAGCTGTCAATCCGTTTGATCTGAGCGCCAAGCGCCTGCAGTCGAGTATCGATCTGCTCATATCCACGGTCGATCTGATTGACATTATGGATAATGCTTTTTCCTTCAGCCGAAAGCGCAGCTATTAACAGGGCGACGCCAGCTCGGATATCCGGTGAAGACATGACAATGCCTCGTAGTGGATATTTTCTACCCAACCCGATCACTGTAGCCCGGTGCGGATCGCAGAGGATAATTTGAGCGCCCATATCGATCAGTTTATCGACAAAGAAGAGGCGGCTTTCGAACATCTTCTGATGAATGAGCACGCTTCCATTTGCCTGGGTAGCAAGCACTACAAGGATACTCATCAAGTCGGGCGTAAATCCCGGCCAAGGAGAGTCATAAACAGAGAGAATAGATCCATCGATGAAATTCTGAATGTCGTAATGGTCCTGGGCTGGGATATGAATATCATCACCCTGAAAATCCATCTGGACACCAAACTTTGCAAAAGTGGAAGGGATAACACCAAGTTGATCGATCCGGCAATTTTCAATTGTGAGTTCGGATTGGGTCATGGCTGCAAGGCCGATAAACGAACCGATCTCGATCATATCAGGCAAGAGGGTATGAACCGTTCCACCTAATGCTTCTACGCCATCGATGATCAGCATATTTGACCCGATGCCGGATATGCGGGCTCCCATCGCATTGAGCATCCGACAGAGTTGCTGAAGATAGGGTTCACACGCGGCATTATAAATAGTCGTTGTTCCCTTGGCTTTCACGGCGGCCATGATCAAGTTTGCCGTTCCTGTCACAGAAATCTCGTCCATCAGGACATAGCCGCCCTGGAGATGATCTGCTTCGATCCAGTATTGGTTGTTCACATCATCATACCGAAAAGATGCACCGAGTTTTTCGAAGGCCAGAAAGTGGGTATCCAATCTTCTGCGACCGATCTTGTCGCCACCCGGTTTGGGCAAACGGGCCTTGCCAAAGCGTGCCAGCAGGGGGCCGATGAGCATGACTGATCCGCGAATGCGGCCGGCCTTTTGGGCAAAAGATTCGTCTTGCAAGAAAGAGGTATCAATTTCCCGTGAGGTAAAGGTCCATTGATGGTCGCCGGATTCTTCGACAACAACACCCAGACCCCGCAGCAGATCGATCAATGCCATAACGTCCCGGATTGCCGGGACATTACGAATCGTGACGGTCTCTTCGGTAAGCAGAACTGCACAGAGGATCTGGAGCGCTTCATTCTTGGCGCCTTGGGGGGAAATGCGTCCATTGAGGCGGCGGCCTCCGATTACTTCAAAACTGTCGGCTATCATCCGGGGGGTTTTGGTGCGAAAATAGGTGCCCCTGACCACATCCCGTAATGGAATAGAAAATACGTGGCGAACTTATCGCCGACGGCGGTTCTTATTGTAGCTCCCACTTGACCGTCCTCGATTGGATGAGCGGCCACCATACTTACCTCTGCGCGTATTTGTGTTGGTCTGTTGGCTGAATGAAACCTGTGCCAATGCGGTATCGAAAACAACACCTTCTGGAAGGTTCAATGTATTTCCGGAGAGTGCTTCCAGGTCGCCTTTAATAATGTCGTCACTGACATAGTGTTCTCTGTTCCAGGTCTTGTAGGCCATCTTCATATACGAGCCGATAATATTGACCAGCTCGTCTCTCTTTTCGCCCGGCTCCATCGTTTGTGCCTTTTTGACCATCAACTGAATATTGTGGCCGTAGTGCCTGTACTTTACCTCCTGCACCGGGTAATGGAGATCGCGAACGATTTCTTTAGGGTTTGGTCGTTCCGGAGTTTCGCCTGCCGGACTTTTTACGTCGATCTGATATTCAGCAATTCGGAAGAAATGTTGCCAGAGCTTGTCAGTTGTATCCTCATTCGCATTTTTTTGTGGATTGACGATACGCATGATTTCCACAACATTGTCGGCAGCCAGTTGACGAGCCTGAGGATCTTCTATGGTTTTACACCAATTGATCAAATCCTGGACATAACGTCCATATTCGGAAATGACGAGGATATCTTTCTGTGAATTATAGTCAGATTCGATGACGTTGGTCATAGTGGGGGTTATTCTACGGTAACAGATTTGGCGAGATTACGTGGCTGATCAACATTACAGCCTCGCCCGACCGCAATATAGTAAGATAGAAGTTGGAGCGGGATCACGGACAAAAGTGGAGCCAGGGGATCTTCTGTCTCCGGGATCTCAATAAAATAGTCCGCCATTTCAGAAATCGTCTTTTCACCTTCAGCGACAATGGCGATGACCATACCTTTTCTGGCTTTTACCTCCTGAATGTTGGAAACAATCTTGTCGTAAGCATTCCTGTTGGTCGCAGTGACAATAACGGGCATATTCTCATCAATCAATGCAATAGGACCGTGTTTCATTTCAGCAGCCGGATAGCCTTCGGCATGGATATAGGATATCTCTTTCAGCTTGAGTGCGCCTTCCAGAGCTACGGGGAAGTTGAATCCTCGACCGAGATAAAGGGCATTGTGTGAATCCTGAATCTCTTTTGCAATGTATTCGATCTGGGGCTCACATTCCAGAACTCGAGCGACTTTATGTGGAATGAGTTCCAATTCTGCCAACAACCGTTGGTAATATGAAGCTGAAATGGTACCCCGGCTGTGTGCAAGTTGGAGCGCCATCATGGTCAGGAGTGTCACCTGACCAGTAAATGCCTTGGTTGATGCCACTCCAATTTCCGGACCAGCATGGATATAGCTTCCTGCATCAGTCAACCGGGAAATCGACGATCCGACTACGTTGACTACCCCATACACCAGTGCTCCCTTCTCGCGAGCAAGTTCGATCGCGGCAAGCGTATCTGCAGTTTCGCCTGATTGGGACAGGGCAATAATGACGTCAGTTTCCCGGATAATTGGATTTCGGTACCTGAATTCAGAAGCATATTCAACTTCAACAGGGATACGGGCCAGGTCTTCAAAAAGGTATTCGGCTACCAAACCGGAATGCCAGGAGGTACCGCAACCAATTATGATGATTCGTTCGGCCTTCATGAAGCGATTCTGAAATTCTTCCACGCCACCCAATCTGATCCAACCTTCGGTTGCGTTGAGTCGACCACGCATACAATCTGCGATCGTCGTGGTTTGCTCATGAATCTCCTTGAGCATAAAGTGATCATATCCCCCTTTCTCAAGACGTTCGATCTCCAGTGTCAGTTCTTGAATATAGGGCGTCTGGACCTCATTGCCGATGGTCTTGATTTGCATGTAGCCATCCTTACTCAGTACAGCAATCTCTTCATCATTGAGATAAACCACACGCTTTGTATGTTCGATAATGGGGGTGGCATCTGATGCTACTAAAAATTCATCATCACCAATACCGAGAACAAGGGGACTCCCTTTACGTGCCGCTACAAGCTTTCCGGGCTCCCGTTCATCGATGACCACGATGGCATAAGCACCAATCACACGACTGAGGGCTACCCGTACAGCCTCCTCGAGAGACAGGGCATCGCGAGATTGCAACTCTTCAATCAAGTGTACAAGTACTTCGGTATCTGTTTCGCTTTCGAAGGTGTGGCCAAGCTTTTCCAGAGCCTTTTTCAGAAGTGCATAATTCTCAATAATACCATTGTGTACGAGAGTCAGATGGCCGTTTCCAGAACTGTGAGGGTGGGCATTGATGTGATTGGGTTGACCATGTGTGGCCCATCGGGTGTGACCAATACCAATCTGACCGGCTTTATCCCGACCATTGGTATAGTCGATCAAATCGCTGACTTTACCCTGTCGTTTGTAAATATGCATCCCTCCATTCAGGAGTGCAACTCCAGAACTGTCATAGCCACGGTATTCCAATCGCTGAAGGCCCTTGATCAGGATGGGAAAGGCATCACGCTGGCCGATATAGGCGACAATACCGCACATAGCTTACGGGTTTAATCTGGAATAAGTAATTGTCAGTTTTGGAGCTCGATCGCCGGTAGATGCACCACAGATAAAGGTCTGATGCAGGTTGGATTCCCGTTGACGAACACGAACATAAATTGTCGGACTGGCTTCACCTAGAATCATCTTTTGCACCTGAGCAGACAAGTTGAAGCGATAGGTTGTTTGCGAGTTGGACTTTTTTAGTGGTATCCCACCGAAATAATTTTCCAACCCGAAAACTCCCGAGCCCAATGAATAGACGACATCATCGACTAAAATAAGTCGATCATCTTCGTAGGTATAGATATCCAGTTGTGCGGGAGGTCCGAATGGATTGCTGGTCGCGCCATCCAGGTTGCACACGGTCAATTCGAGCATAGCCAAATTCACCAGGATAGGTTCCTGTTGTGCGAGATGAGGGAAATTTACTTCCAAGTCAAATCCCTTTCCACCCTGAATGGCATGAACAGAATCGGCAGGCGTATTATTGACAACCAAGTCCTTGTGCATCAGAACAGATCGATCGATGTTGTAGTGATAATGCTTCTTTGATACAGCCTCAACGGGAATCCATTTTGCTTGTTTGTGAATCGTACCTATTGAATAATAGAGGTTAAGCGATGTGTTTCCAGATTGAATATAGAAACCAACATAACCATTGATTGTATTCCGGAACTTGATACCAAATCCGTTTAGTACATCCACAAAAAGAGAGTCGCTGACCAATGTCGTACTATCCAATGCCATCAATTCCTGACCGAGAGCGAGGTCAAGGGGTATCCGGACCTGCGCCAAAGACTGGGTATCAATTGTACCGATATAATCAACTGATTTGCTCATCGGAACAGGCCAGATCGGACCCATATAGGTACCTATAGGCATTGATGACAATGCAAATGTATTCTCTGTAGTCAATTCCTCCTTGGGGATCTTTTCGGTCAACCGAAATACATCCAATACAGTTGAGGAAATGGGAATGCCAAGGACCTTTGACGTATCGATAGCCAGAGTAAGGATAATGGAATCGATGACTGCACCGGTAAAATCGGGCTCACTGAATCCATAGGAAGGCAACAAATCGAAGTACACTGTGGTACTTGAATTTCCGAGGAGAGGATCCTCGATACTCCCCAAAGGGTATCTGGAGAGAGTCGTGCCGCCTGCTGCAACGGCTGTCGTCACTGTATCCCAGGATACAGAGTGGGCAACCAGAGAAAAGGTGTCGGAGCGAACCAGATCACTTTGATCCTGATTCAGAATATCCGCACCAACCAATGTAGGCTTGGTACACTGTGAAAAGAGGGCGATGATAACCAGGCTGGCCATCATCGCCCGCAAGAGGGTCTTATTCATATTCATCTGAATCCGTCGGTCACGATTGCACCTCCTGCTCCAGCAGGTTGTGATAAAATTCCAGATAGCTGGCAAGCATTTCCTCGCCTTCGATAAATTCAAGGATGGGTTTATCAAGTCCACCTATTGCATGTTCAACGTCTGGAATCAGGGTTTCGCTGCCTCGGATAATTGCATCCGAATGCACCACAGCACCATGATCCAGGACGACTTTGCCATCAACAAGGTAATCGCTCAATGCTTCAGCAGACATGGGCGGAACCAATGCTTTTTCAAGATCGGAAGCAGCAAACTGGCTGTCGGCTGAGTTATTATAGGTCGAATACGTCATCCGTGCATTGCGGAAGAGTGGTTCATCCTTGTAGACTGTTCGTAAATAGAACGGTACAAGGCTGGTCATCCAACCGTGGCAATGAATGATATCTGGTGGCCATCCAAACTTTTTCACTGTTTCAATCACTCCTTTCGAAAAGAAGGTCATGCGCTCCATGTTGTCTGCAAAGGACTTTCCCTGGGCGTCTTCAAAAACGGACTTGCGCTTGAAGAACTCATCATTATCCAGGAAATATACTTGCAGGCGTGAGCCTGGCATGGAAGCAACTTTTATAATCAGTGGAAAGTCTTCGTCATTGACAACAATGTTCATCCCGGACAACCGGACAACTTCATGGAGGCGATGTCGGCGCTCATTGATCGTGCCAAACCTCGGCATCAAGACGCGCAGTTCCAATCCATTGTCATGCATATACTGTGGAATCTGCTGTGCGATCTTGGCGATCTCAGAAAGTGCGGTGTAGGGATGCATATCCTGAGTTACCAGGAGTAGTCTTTTCTTTTCCATCCTATCGTTATTAAAGAACTTGTGACAAGGGGCAAAGATACGAAAATTCGGCAGGTTTTCTGGAAGGGAAGGCTTGCAACACTTGCAGATTGCTCCTAAAATCCTTTACTTTGCCGCCCTTTTGACAGATCATGCTAATTATCAAGAACAACGCCGGGCTCCAGGTGTTCATTGCGGCTGCACAAAAGAAGGGTCAACGAATTGGATTTGTCCCGACCATGGGTGCCTTGCATGAGGGGCATCTTGCGTTAGTACGCCATGCTGCATCTCTGTCTGATATTGTTGTATGTTCCATTTTTGTGAATCCGACCCAGTTCAACGACCCTTCAGACCTAGAAAAGTACCCCCGACCCATAACCAGAGACATTCACCTCTTGCACAATGTCGGATGCACAGTGGTCTATCTTCCCTCCGTGGATGATGTTTATCCACCCGGGCTCAATACTTCTATGCGGCTCAAACCTGGACCACTTTCAGAGGTCATGGAAGGCGAGTTTCGTCCTGGGCATTTCGCTGGCGTCATGCAAGTGGTCAACCGATTGTTGGACTTGGTGACTCCAGATTATCTGATTATGGGTCAAAAAGATTACCAACAGGTAGCCATTATACGGTTTATGCTCCAGTCATTGAAAAGCACTGTAGAACTTGTGGTTTCACCAACGATCCGGGAAAAAGACGGACTAGCCATGTCGTCACGAAATGTCCGACTGACAAAAGCCTGGAGATCGCATGCTCCATTGATTCATAAGACCTTATCCCTTGTCCGTGGTCAATTGAATCAGAAAACACTACAAACAATTGAAAAAGAAGGCATTGAGGCATTGGAAGAAGTCGGGTTTCGCCCAGAATATTTCCGAGTTGTCGATGGGGAGACGCTTCAACAGATCAAAGACCCAAGCCACCATGATCATATAGTAGTGTGTACTGCGGCCTGGGCTGGAGATGTTCGCCTAATTGACAATGTCATCCTCAAACCTTGAACTATTCATTTTCCGGGCTGTTCCAATGCAGTGCTGAGAATATCGTAATTTTGTGCCATCATGTTGATCTGGAGATTTAAATCCAAAATACACCGCGCTGCCGTCACGGATGCCAACCTCAACTACGAGGGCAGCATCACGATTGACGAAACCCTTATGGAGGCTGCTGGTCTGCAAGAGGGTGAACGAGTACAGGTGGTAAACAACAATAATGGCGAGCGCCTGGAAACGTATGTTATTCCCGGAGTTCGGGATTCTGGCACCATTTGCCTTAACGGTGCAGCTGCTCGAAAAGCACAGATCGGCGATACTGTCATTATTATCGCCTATGGTTTGATGACACAGGAAGAAGCACAATCGTTCGTACCACTTATCGCGTTTGTCGGGCCTGATAATCGCATACGGAAGAACGCGTGAAGAAGATACTCGGCAATCTCCTCCGGTTTACGATCTACCTCAGTATTGGTCTGGGTATTCTTTATCTGGTTTATGACAATCAGAACACAGCCTATCAGGCCAAATGCACACTTGACGGGAAACTTCCAGGTGATTGTCAACTAGTCGACAAAATCATCCAGGATTTCACTCAGGTCCACTGGCAGTGGATCATCGTGATCATGTTTCTGTTTATGTTGAGCAATCTCAGCCGGGCGGTGCGCTGGCATATGCTGCTTGAGCCTCTGGGTGTAAAACCCCGATTCATCAACAGTTTTTTTGCCATTATGATCAGCTATTTCGCCAATCTGGGATTGTCCCGCGTTGGCGAACTGATTCGAGCCACTACATTGGCCAAATATGAACATGCCCGGACGAATCAGGTCATGGGGACTGTCGTTGTTGATCGGATGATTGATGCTGTAACCATGTTACTATTTGTCGGAGTTGCCTTTTTGGTAGATGGGAGGAACATATTCGGTTACCTGTCTCGCAATGCACAGATTGACTCGTTCAAATCCCTTCTGTATTCTCCGTATTTCTGGATTTTCAGCTTTTTAATTGTCAGTTTTTTAGTGGTTGCCTACCGGTACCGCAGCCGATACAGCGGCCATCCCCTGCTAGCAAAGATTATCGACTTGTTACGAGGATTTCGAGATGGGATGAAGACCATTGCCAAACTAAAAAAACCGGGATGGTTTATTGCGCATTCGATCTTCATCTGGTTGATGTATTACCTGATGACCTGGTTGTGCTTCCCGGCATATGACCCGACTGCACATTTGGGACCTATTGCTGGGTTAACCACATTCGTTTTTGGTGCTTTCGGCATTGTTATTCCTGCACCAGGTGGTATGGGAACATATCAATTTCTCGTGAGTGAAGCCCTGGCGATCTACAATATTCCAGGAGATGAAGGGTTCAGTTTTTCCATGATCATCTTTTTCAGCATTCAGATCTTCTTCACCATTTTCTTTGGTGTCCTGGGTATTATTCTGTTGCCATTAATCAATAAAAAGAAGGTTATTCAGGATGAAGAAGAGCCAACTGATCATGCCGCACCAATTTTAACATGAATTTCTGGACCAATATCGAAGACAAGGTCGTCCAAGTGAAAGATGCGATTGCGTTATGTGCTCGCGCCCGACTAAAGGGACAACGTATTGTCTTCACCAATGGCTGTTTTGATATCCTTCATGAGGGACACGTCCGCTATCTGGCTGATGCACGCTCACGAGGTGATTTGTTAATTGTTGGAATGAATAGTAGTGACTCTGTCCGTCGTCTCAAGGGCCCAGAACGGCCAATCAATCATGAACAAAGCCGTGCACTTGTGCTCGCCAGCTTGACTGTGGTCGACCAGGTCGTTCTATTTGATAGCGACACTCCAGAAGCACTCATACACGCACTGCGTCCGGATATTCTGGTCAAGGGCGGTGATTGGTCGGTTGAGCAGATTGTCGGAGGATCATTTGTCCAAGATTACGGTGGATCTGTACTGAGCTTGCCATTTCATGAGGGATTTTCGACAACAGGTCTGGTTGAAAAGATACGAAGCCTCTGAAATGACTGATCCATCCGTGGTTCGCTATCTTTGATCAGCAAACTCCCGCCAATGACAGATCCGGTAACAGTCGCAGAACTCACTCGTTTTCTGGAATCAATCGCCCCACTGCACCTTCAGGAGTCCTATGATAATGCAGGTTTATTGACGGGGAATCCCGCTATGCAAGTGACTGGTGTGATGACTTCTTTAGACATGCTGGAACCCGTAATTGATGAAGCGATTGAAAAAGGGTGCAATGTCGTTGTGGCACATCATCCAATCATCTTCAAGGGATTAAAACGACTGACGGGCGAACATTATGTAGAACGGGTGGTGATCAAAGCGATTCGTGCCGGCATTGCACTCTATGCGATCCATACCAATCTCGACAGTGTTCTGAATCATGGAGTCAATGAACGGATAGCGCAGCAGTTGGGTATGACCCACTTGCGGATTCTTGATCCGAAGCCATCTCCTGAGGCAACAGGTCCTGTTGGCATTGGTGTGGTTGGGGAATTGGCAGCGCCTATTTCTTTTAACGCGTTTATTCAACTACTCAAATCACGTATGGGCTGCTCTGTGGTCCGTCATACGCAGTGGGATAATCGACCCATTCAAAAAATAGCTGTTTGTGGTGGTTCGGGTAGTTTTTTATTGCCTCGGGCAATGGCCGAACAAGCCGACGCTTTTGTGACTGCTGACTACAAATACCATGAATTCTTTGAGGCGGATGGGCGCATTTTGATAGCCGATATCGGCCATTTTGAGTCAGAACAATTCACGATCAACCTTTTAGACGAGTTAATCCGCAATAAATTCTCTAATTTTGCGTCCCATTCCACGACCGTTATCACAAATCCCGTCAAATATTCCTGAATATGGCGCAGAACGACCTTCCAATAGGCGATAGACTGAAGCAGCTTTACAAGTTGCAAATCATTGATTCTCAAATTGATGAGATCGAGATCCTCAAAGGAGAGCTTCCTATGGAGGTGAATGACCTCGAAGATGAGGTAGCTGGTTTGCAGACTCGTACGGGCAAGCTGGATCAACAAATCAAGGATATTGAGGCAGAGATCAGCAAGCACAAAGCCAATATCAAGGAATCTGAAACCTTGATTGAGAAGTACGACAAGCAAATGACCAACGTCAAAAACAATCGGGAGTACGAGGCATTATCCAAGGAATTGGAGATGCAGAAGCTGGAGATCCAGCTCTCGGAAAAGAAGATGAAGGAGATGGAAGGTCAGAAGGAAGCCAAGGTTGAAACACTGAAGGCCACCCAGGAACGCGTCAATGGTAAGCAGGCAGATCTGAAGATCAAAAAGGATGAACTTCAAGGTATTATTGCCAAGACGGAAAAAGAAGAGGCTGATCTCAACAAGAAATCAGATACTGCAAAGAAAAAGATTGATGACCGGCTGTTGAAAGCATATAACAAGATTCGGGAATCTTATCGCAACAAGCTGGCTGTCGTTCCCATAACACGGAGTTCTTGCGGAGGGTGTTTCAATTTCATTCCTCCCCAAATGGCTTTGGAAATCGGGTTGCATAAAAAGGTGGTTGCATGTGAGCATTGTGGTCGCATCCTGATCGATGATTCCATCATCCAGGACGTGGCACCACAAAACCTGGTTGAATCCTGATCCCCGATGATTTTTTCATCTCGAAAAGCCCTGGCCCTAATTGTGTCGGGGCTTTTTGTTTGCTTCTCTCTTGGTTTGCCAGCACAATCCACAGCAACCCTACGATTCACAGATTCTGCTATTCAAGCATATCGGCAAATCACCCGGTTGGAAATGGTTTCTGCAAAGGCCACATTAGCAGAATTAACCAGAAAGGATCAAACCAACCGAGTTGCAGACTTCCTCTCATACGAACTCGACTTTCTCACTGCAATCGTATCTGAACAGGAAGTCGTCATCAATCGTTTTGAACAGATGGCCCAGCGTCGGATCGATCGGGTCAAACAGGTCAGCAAAGACGCCCCATGGCGCGGTCATTGTTTGGGTGAGATGTATATGATGAGGGGCATTCTTGCCTATAAAAAAAGGGATTACCTCCAAGCTGCAGCTGACATTCGAAAAGGACATCAAGCCATACAAGCAGGTCTGAAGCAATTTCCACGGTTTTTACCTGCACGTCGAGATCTGGCTATCCTGAATATCCTTGTCGGAACCATACCTGACCAATATCAGTGGGCAATCGAATGGCTAAGTGGGATAGATGGAGAAATTTCAACGGGACTTTACAATCTGCAAGAAGTCAGTCAGATCCTTGACAGCCAGCATCATTTCCTGGCAACAGAAACATCTTTTCTCGAAGCAATTCTCACATTTCATGTTCTTGGCAACCGGCTTGACGGGTTTGAACAGAGTGCGACGCTTTTCCAACATGATAAAACACATCCGTTTCTCCTGTTTCTCTATGCATCCATAGCCCAAGAATCCGGTCAAAATGATGAGACAATTCGGCTCATTCAGAATCGTGTTGTTGATCAGCGACAGATTCCGTTTCCATATCTTGACTATTTGTTAGGCAAGGCATTTCTATATTCGCTTGACCTCACCCAAGCAGAATCGACCATTACTTCTTTTCTGGATGGCTGGTCGGGATCCTCACTGCGTGCAGATGCGCTTCAAAAACTGGCTTGGTGTGCCCTGTTACAAGGAAACACTGCAGGATATACGAACCTGATGAATCGATGTGGCAAGTTGACCGATGTCGTGCTTGAACAAGATAAACAGGCACAACTGGATGCCAACCAAAATGTGATTCCTCAACCCGACCTATTGCGTGCTCGACTACTTTTTGATGGTGGATACCTGGATCAGGCCAGGAGAATTATGGTACGTCTGGATCCTTCTGCATTACCCAGTGAAGAGGACAAACTGGAGTATGATTATCGATTCGGCCGGATTGCGCAATCTGCCGGAGATGCAGAATTGGCGATACGTTCGTTTGAGCGATGTTGGGCAAATGGGCATTTTTCCGATCAGCATGTTGTTTGCGCTTCCGCTCTTCAATTGGGTCAGCTATACCTCGAGAAAGGGGATCAGGATGCTGCACGCGAGTGGTTTGTACGGTGTCTGGAAGCCGACCCTAATCGCTACCGTGATGGTTTGCATCAAAAGGCAAAAGCTGGTTTGTTAAAAGTCGATCGGTGACCCCTTACTGATTTCATTACCTTTGTGCAAAATTACACCTTGGGAAAAATCATCGCCATCGTTGGTCGGCCGAATGTCGGTAAATCGACTTTATATAACCGCCTGGTTGGTGAGCGTCAAGCCATCATCGATGATGT
The DNA here is from genome assembly GCA_024642625.1 of Lewinellaceae bacterium. GTDB lineage: Bacteria > Bacteroidota > Bacteroidia > Chitinophagales > Saprospiraceae > JAGNXB01. The sequence continues at coordinate 1,855 of JAHEAU010000059.1, read as the reverse complement.
CAGTGGCGTGACCCGCGACAGAATGTATGGAGCGAGTATCTGGAATGGCAAGCAATTCACAGTCGTCGACACAGGGGGCTTTGTTGAACATTCCGATGATCCATTTGAAAAGGAGATTCGGTCACAGGTTCGCATTGCTATTGAAGAAGCTGCGGTTATTATCTTCATGGTAGATACGACGACCGGGATCACCGATCTGGACGAGCAAGTAGCTGACATGCTTCGACGTTCAGTTAAACCTGTCTATCTGGCTGTCAACAAGGTGGACAATCATCAGCGGATGATGCAAGCCAATGAATTCTGGTCACTCGGATTTGAGAATACCTTCTTTTTGTCCTCCTTATCGGGTAGTGGAACCGGAGAAATACTGGATGCCGTTGTTGAGCATATCCCTGCCGAGGAAGAAGAAGGCCCTTCTACCCTCCCCCGTTTTGCCATTATTGGTCAGCCAAACGTAGGAAAATCTTCTCTGATCAATGCCTGGCTGGGTGAAGACAGGAATATTGTGACCGATGTGGCTGGCACTACTCGCGATGCAATTGACACGCATTACAACAAGTTCGGCAAGGAGTTCATTCTGATCGATACTGCAGGGATGCGGAAGAAGGCCAAGGTCCATGAGGATCTGGAATTCTATTCGGTGATGCGTGCAATCAAGGCATTGGAAGAATCGGATATCTGCATTCTGATGATCGATGCCCAAACCGGAATTGAGGCGCAGGACATGAGCTTGTTTCGATTGGCACAACGCCGACACAAGGGTTTGGTCATCCTGGTAAATAAATGGGATCTTCTCGAAAAGGAAACCAATACGGCCCGAGACATGGAGGCCGAGATCCGGATGAAGATTGCACCCTTCAATGACGTGCCGATCATCTTTATTTCTGCCCTCGACAAGACGCGGATCTTCAAGGGAATGGAAGCCGCTATCCAGGTGCAGGAGAATCGTCAACGACGGATAAAAACATCCGCATTAAACGAGCTGATGCTCGAAATTATCGAACGAAATCCTCCTCCTGCATACCGGGGTCACTATATCAAAATCAAATACGTCACCCAATTGCCTCTGGCATATCCCGCTTTCGTCTTTTTCACAAATCACCCGAAACAGATCAAGGAAGCCTATCGTAATTTTCTTGAAAATCAATTGCGTCAGCACTATGATTTTAGTGGCATTCCGATTGTACTGATGTTCCGTCAAAAGTAGTATATGGCCTTTGTTGAAACTCCGATACAGGATCTATTGCTCTATACTCCGGATGTGTTCCGGGATGAACGGGGCTATTTTACAGAAAGTTATAATCGTCGGACTTTTTCCGCCCAAGGGTTGACTACAGCATTCGTCCAGGACAATCAAGCGCTATCTCAGTACGGTGTCATTCGGGGGCTACACTACCAGACGGGAGCATCCATGCAAGCCAAATTGGTCCGGGTGTTTGAAGGCCGGGTCCTGGATGTCGTAGTCGATCTCCGTCCCGATTCACGGACATATGGTGAGGTCTATGCCGTAGAACTGAATACGGACAACATGCTGCAATTGGTTGTCCCTCGCGGATTTGCCCATGGATACAGTGTCTTGAGCGAGAAAGCGGTTTTCTTTTACAAATGCGACAATTTTTATAATCGGGAAAGTGAGGGCGGCATCCATCCGGAAGATCCCGGATTGAATATCGATTGGGGCATTCCTGTAGCAGATCGGATTATTTCTGAAAAGGATCGGATACTTCCTTTTTTTGGAGAGCACAAACCAATTGTTCCACAATGATGCGCATTCTGGTGACCGGTGCTCAAGGGCAATTGGGTCGAGCCCTTCAGCGCGCAGCGTCGACGTTCAAGAACATGGAATGGCACTTTC
>JAHEAU010000058.1 GCA_024642625.1 Lewinellaceae bacterium | reverse complement strand
GATGAACTGGTCCAAATCGGAGTAACGCCAAAATGCCGAGCATGGAAATTGACCAAACTGATGCCATTGAAGTAGTTGGATCCGGATTGAAAAATGAAGCCAATTTGAAGCGTTCACGCAAACAGATCAAGACACCACCCACGACCCAGATAACCAGACCATATTTAAGGATATTCATCCATTGGTCTTGGGGGCTTGCCAAGGCTAAAGAAACTGGTCTGGCCCAATCTAAAAATGAAGAAGCAGACCACAATGACCAAAGAATACTCATGGTCAGAAATGTGGCCATGATCTTCGTAATATTTATTGCGGCGAAAAAGAATAAGTTAGTTTCTATTTTTTCCCGCCATACGTTCTTGGGGAGAAGGGCTGAAGCAGCTACTAGGACACCCCATGTATTCCAAAAAATCAGGTCAACCCACTTGAGTGGGAACGTGCCTTTAAACCAAAACCATTGATATGAGTGGAGCATCCATGAGATAATAAACATGCTGAGTATGGCCAAGACTGTAGCGGGGCGATTGCCCAGATGACGAATTTTGAAATAAACCGGGTAGTAAAATATTTTGACCATGAAATCTCTGAAATAGATGTTCAGGCGTCTCCATATATCGCTGAAGCCAGAGGCCAGAAAGTAATTGTTGAATACAGGGGACATATTGTAGCCAAACAGGCAAAGAATTCCTGCAGCAAGATGGAAAATACCAGATAGACGAAGGATGAGAATATACGTACTGATGGCATGCCAAATGAATGTATTCAAGTCAAAAACCTCTGAAAGGGGAAGAGCTATGTAAAAGTAGAGGAGTCGATAAATCATGAGATGAAAAATGCCTAAGACCATCCATTGGACCCCTTTTTTCTGAATCTTGAACGCTTCATCTTTATGGTAGTTACGAATCCATTTTGTATAATCTACAGCTGGAAATAACGTTAAGGCCATATTGGGAAGCATGAAAAAATATGCAAGATCCTGGATTCGACTTGGCGTTTCCTTTTGGTGCTGTTTGTCATAAGCATAGATTAACAGCCGGTAGATTGTCATGGATCCGAAGAGGGAAAAAGCATTCATATGCAACTTTACCCACGCTCCTTTTTGAGCTACTAATGCGATCGGAATTGCAACTAAAAGCAGGCAAATAATTCCTTTGAGTTTAGATAGAGACACAAATTCAAGTGTGAGGTAAAGAATCATACTATATCCTATACCCAACAATGCATCTGTCCACCCAATAAAGTAGATAAGGGCACTAAAACCCAGAAAGAGAAAGAAAGAAAGTTTAAACCGAGGCGGAAGGGCTAAGTGAAAAATGAAGCCTAAAGTTGCTACCAATACTAGGTCTGAAACATGGAGAGCATGCTCAATATCGTATAGTCTGGCAATACACGCCAATAGGACAAGTTGCCCGACAAGGAAGAGATTGGATAGGATTTGATGGGCTCGAGAAGGTTTTTCCAACCCAATTGGTGATGCAAATAATTTCATTGTTCAGATCTTTTCTGACATCCATTGCGAGATATTCGGTTACGGATGGATCAAGGGCAATGACGTCTAGTTAGTTCTTCAGTTTAAGCGACATTTCACGTTTAAAATACGCGTACAATCGATCTGCCATGATTTGATGACTCATTGCATTCGGATGAATATCCTCATCACTGATCGTGAGTTCATTGTCTTCAAATGGTAAGTTGATTTTTTCAAGATCGAGGATGATGTACCCATTGCGTTCTGCAATAGCCTTAACGGTGTTCTTTTCAGCAATGTATGCAGGCCTCATATTCGCTGTTGGCCAGAAGATCCATATCGGTGTAATCTGGTTCGTCTTGCAGACTTCAGCAAAATAGTGATAGGCACTATCGAGAATAGCTTCTTCGTATGGTTTAAGTAGCTGAAGCATCTCAGTCGGGCTCATTGTAGATTGAATCCCACTCTTTTGAATAATTTCCTTTTGGAAGTCATAAGGCACTGGTTTGTTGTCCGAGATGCAGCGTACCAGATCACGGGCATTTTTATACAAATCTTTGCCTTGAGAAAAGAAAACCACGTATTGCGCTTTGAATTTAGCCAGGTTATCTTCTTCAAATTGGACGACACAGTCAACAAAATCATATGAAGGGCAACCGAAGTTCATAAACTCATAGTTCAGCCCATCCGAGGAGTCGTTCATACGTTTTTCGAGAATCGCATCCATGACTTCATCATCAGCTACCCCTGAACCAGCAACAAATGAACCACCCAGAAAGAGGGTTCTTACTGTGTTTGAATCTGGAGTCAGGGGATAATTTTTGTCCCGAAATCCCCATTCATTGATTGAAAATTGTTTGTCTTTAAACAAATAGGATGTGTTTGGACGCATCATGATATTCCGATATCCAAATAAGGGAATAGCCCCTTCTGTATTTTGGAATTGAGCTCTTGCCTTGTCATCCATATTTGCCAGAGGGCTTGTCAGGTTGGATTGAAAGAGCAGGTCGGTGTAGTATCCTTCTACCTGGATTTCTTCATCATTCGCAGAGAGCTTTGCTTTGAGAAATCCTCCAGTGTCAATGTCAAGTTTTTGGCCAATCGAATCAGTCAATGCAGGTATCTGGAAGAGGAACAAAACAGCCAACATGGACAAGCTCCAAAAAGAGGCCATTGCAGTTTGTGGCGGCGGATTAATCAGTTCATTCAGTTGATATTTGCGAATCAACCAGGCGATACACGTGCCCAAAGCCCATATCGCCAGGATGGCTGCAAGAACAATCACAAATTGATTTGCAGGACTGCGTAATGCTGCTTTGATCGGAAGTAGCCATTCGGATAGTGCATTAACAGACCAAATTGACCACATAAAGCTCATGAGTAACAATGTTCCCATGATCTGAGCTACCATGATTCCGGCTTCGGTCCAAGGTTTTGGCTCATCCTTTCGATTTGCACCTCCAGTACCAATAAAGGCAGTCGTAGCTACCAGGATGCCCCATGTATTCCAGAATATAGCATCCACGGCTTTCAATGGAAAGTTGCCTTTAAACCAAAACCATTGGTAGGAATGTAACATCCAGGAAACCATGAATATGATGATGATCGTCAGGAAGGTTGCTTTTTTAGTTCCTAGTTTTCTGATTTTGAAGAATATAGGGTAGTAAAATACTTTGACCAGGAAGTCGCGGAAGTAGATGTTTAGTCGTCGCCAGAGGTCACTGAATCCGGTCGCCAGAAAATAGTTATTGAACACTGGAGCCATATTGAAACCAAAGAGGCACAAGGTGCCCACACCCAAATGAAAGATGCCGGACAAGCGCAGGATGAGCACATAGTTGGAGGTTGTATGCCAAAAAAACGTCTGGAGGTCTGTGACTTCACCTATTGGCAGGACCATGTAGTAATAGATGACCCGGTAAACCATCAAATGAAAAATTCCAAGGACCATCCATTGGACCCCTTTTTTGTAGATCAGTATGTCCCGATCGTTATAATAGCTTTTGAGCCAGTGCGTGTAATCTACTGCCGGGAACAACATTAGCGCCATGTTGGGCAGCATGAAAAAATAGGAGAGGTCTTTTCCGAAGGTTGGAGATACTTTCTGATGTTGTTTGTCATACATGAAGATCAGCAGCCGATAAATCGTCATGGTTCCAAAGACAGAAAAGGCCTTGAAGTGATCATCCACCCAGGTAGATCCTTGGACGATCATTCCTATTGGAATGGCCACAATCACCATGACAACAACGTTACGGAGCCATCGCGGGGAAATTTGTCGTGCTGCAAGGAATGTAATCAACGCATAACCAAGGCCTAAGACCGCATCTTCAAATCCAATAAAGTAGACCAGGCCGGCCATGCCAAACAAGAGGAAAAACGTTGGCCTGATGGCTAGGGGTAAAAATGTGTGAACCAAAAATCCGATACTGGCAACCAGAATTAGATCAGGGATGTGCAGGGACGGTTCGATTTCATATTCATGGCTGATCCAACACAGTGCGGCTAGCTGCAAAAGAAGGAAAAGGATAGCTGACAATTGGATGACACCACCATTTTCCTTCTCACGAAACATCTTCAATATGAAATCCATATATACTATTCAAATGTGTTGACGAACATGCAGAAGCCCGCTTAACGCTTCATACTTGCCTTGCGGGCTTTGATATCGCGTTTTTTTAGCTTCTCAAGCATTTCCATATTTGTGCGCTTCGTTAATATAATATGAAAATACTGGATATGTATAAATGCCAAATATAGTGCCACAAGCCTGATCCAGAAGTTGAATTTTTCATGTCTGCCTGGTTTGCTGTTCCGTTGGCTCGAGTTCAATTTGAAGAGGTTTGGCACGTGAAGCTTGCCACGGCTTCCTTCATATTCGAACTGGGAGGCCTGAATTGTGGAATCGGCGTTGAACTGCATTTGCCATCCAAACAAGATCAGTAATATTAATATATTTTACATTTGTATAGTGGTGTGGCTGAGTTTTTGCTTGGATTGAACGACACCCATTCTACCGCAAATGATCTGGCTCGCCTCCTTTCCGCGTTCGGGGAACACATTCTTTCGCAATGTGCTCTATGAGGTCTATGGGATTGAGTCAAGTACATACCATCAAGAAGCCAATTATCACCTGGATCCGGAATACGCAAAATACCCGGTGATCAAGACGCATTTGCTGCCACACCAATTGATACCAGCAGATCCGGAAATAAAAAAAGTATATATCGTTCGGGAAGGTCGTGATGCGTTGGTATCCATTGCGCATCACCGAAAGGATATTGTCCAGCCGGGGACAGATTATGAATTGAATTTATTGGAGGCCACACTGGCTATGGATGGCAGTTTTTTTGGTGGATGGTCTGAAAATGTCCGGGCATGGACGGCAGTTGCAGATATCCTTATTCGATTTGAAGATTTGATTAGAGATCCTATTGGAGAAGTAGAGAAGTTGAGGACGATCATAGATTTACCCCAACCTGATCGGGGTAAACTACCCACATTTCATGATTTGAAATTCGGTACACCTCAATATGGAGCCGGTGTTCATCAGGGAGATGAAGAACAATCAATTAGCCTGGCAAAGAAGAACTTTCGCCGAGGTGAGACAGGCTCCTGGAAAGATGAAATGTCGCCAGAAATGGAGTCCTTGTTTTGGGACCTCCATGGAGATCAGATGATTGCCATGGGATATAGTCTGAGTCCAATCGGAGAAATATGGGCGGCAAAAAAACAATCTGGAGTAATTGATCCATATCGTATTCTGATCGAGGGGAATAAGACCACCGATTTGCATATGGATGGTATTCGCCGGTACACGGAAGAGTTGATCGGCGGGCTTCGGGCGTTTCAGCATTGCCTTCCTGACAAGTGGCGGATAGACATATTGGTGAACGGCAAAATATTTCCTCTCGATCAGTATTATGGCAAAATTGTCGAACGAAGAGAAGCAGAAAAGCGACAGCTCGGTTTGTTCGCATTAAAGAAGGGATTTTTTGAACAATCTCTTCTGGCGTTCAAAGCTGTCATTCAGCGAACGCTGCCTGAATCCTGGTACAACAAGCTCAGCCCATATTATCGGGAACTTCCTGTTCGCAGGGTGTTGAGTTGGATTCGTGGAGGTACAATCAAGGAACAGTATCGAAAAGTGTGGAAGGAGGCGGGTATCAACCATCAGTTAATGCATGTTCCATTGCCACAGCATGCCTTTCTAGTCGAACCCTTCAAGCTTCCATTTGTCGTAACTGCCCATGATCTCACCCACCATTTTTTTCCTGAATATCACGAAAAGGAAAACATTGAATTTGCGGAGAAAGGCATGACTTTTATCCGCGAGAAGGCCCGTGCAGTGATAGCTGTGTCCGAGTGTACACGACAAGATGTGATTAAGGAATACGATATTCCTGCTGATCGAGTGTATACCATTTATGAGGCAGCAAATGGCGATCGATTTATGCCTGCTTTGCGCGAAGGAGAATGGGATGTCATTCGAAACCGATACCATATTCCTGACAGACCTTACCTGATCAGTCTTTCCACGCTCGAACCGAGGAAGAACCTCAAACATGTGATTCAGGCATTTCTAACCCTTGCGGGTGATGAACAATATCAAGATCTCTATCTTGTAATTTGCGGCCGTAGAGGGTGGAAACTGGAAGACCTCGTCGATGCCGATGCGACCGGTTTTAACCGCATTATTTTCACCGGACATGTTCTTGATGATGATCTTCCCCATCTCTATAAACATGCTCTGGCCCTTTGTTATGTAGCCTATTATGAAGGATTTGGACTGCCACCGCTTGAAGCGATGCGTTGTGGTACACCAGTTATATTTGGTGATAACAGCTCAATGCCTGAAGTTATATCTGGAGGTGGTTTGGCTGCGGATCCATCTGATATTGGTCAGATTGCTGACTGTATGGCCAGGTTGTACGCAGATCAGGTCTTGCGAAAGAATTTGGGTCAGCAAGCATTGGAACGATCATGGTATTTCTCATGGTTGAAGACTGCATTCCAAACGTTGAATGTATACCAGCAAGTGATTGAATCCGAACCTTCTTCCCATCCAGAATCCGCATGAATGATGGCATCCACTGTAGTTAAACGGAAGCGCGTTGCGATCATTGCGGACCCAATTGACAACCAGAAGGGTGGGGTCCATGTCTATACCCGTGAGTTGGTGAGCGGACTGAAACCTTATTCTGAGTATATCGATATCATTCTCATCAGAGAGCGATTTGATCCAGATTTGACCGAATTCAGGCAAATCGTTATTCCGAATGTCCGGATCGGATTGGGTCTTGCCGCATTGCGATTATTCTTCATTGTACCGATTGTCCTCTGGTGGAATCGGGTGGACGTCGTTGTCGAACCAGCGCATTTTGGTCCATTCAACTTACCCTCCGGGATCAAACGGGTTACCGTAATCCATGACTTGACGCCATTACTATTCCCTCAATACCATCGCTACCACAGTCAATTGCTTCAAAAGATATTCTTGAAGGGCATCCTGCGAAGAGCGTCATTGATCGTCGCCAATTCTGATTACACGGCTTCAGATATTGACCGTGTCTTTCCATTTACTCAAGGTAAAGTCGTTGCTATCCACCTTGGGTTTGAACCTGGAATGAAGCCAGTTGGAAATGAAAAATTTATCGACCATTTGGTTGGAAAAAAGCGTTTCTGGCTAGCAGTCGGAACAATAGAACCGCGTAAAAATCTGCATCGTTTATTGACCGCGTATCAACAGTTTCGTGCTTCAACATTAGTTTGTATCCCGTTGGTTATTGTAGGTGAACGGGGTTGGAAAGCAGATTCTTTTTTTGAAGCATTGGCTCATCATCCTTTTAAATCGGATATTCATCTGACCGGCTATGTCACTCAGGATCAATTGATTGAATTGTATTCCCAAGCAATTGGTCTGGTGTATCCATCTGAATATGAAGGTTTTGGTCTCCCTGTTTTAGAAGCGTTTGCATGTGCTTGCCCGGTTATTTGTTCAAGGGTGTCCAGTTTGCCTGAAGTAGGTGGTGATATTGCCTGGTATGTAGATCCATTCGATGAGGCTGACTTGGCAGACCAAATGGAGCGATTGTATCAACTTCCGGATGATGACAGAATGCGGTTGAAACAAAAGTGTCTAGACAGATCAGTGCTCTTTAACTGGGATATCCATGCTCGCGAATTTGTTCGGAATATCTGTGCATTATGGCCTGGAGAAGAGATCGCGTTACCAGATCCAAGGCCCTCTGAATCATACAAATAGGACAACAAGCTGGCTGAACAAATTGCGATAACTTGCGTATCAGAAATGATCAACAAAAACCACCATTCATGATGGCAAATGCAAACAAATGGCTCCTTCTTGGATTTGGTGCTATCTGGACCATCCTTGTTTTTTTCAGTTATATGGGGTTTCACCCCTATTATGGCGTTGTACTTGAGGACTTTCCTAATATGGATATCCTGGTGACTTTGGGTGTTTGCTGTGTAGGTGCTTGGTGGTGGTTGCGATCCAGGAAGTCCCCATTAAGGGGCTGGATGATCTATGCCTTTGTTATGCTCCTGGAGATGATTGTTTTTATGATTTATGCGAATCGGGAAGACGTCTTTACGAACAGTCCGGCGGCACATCTGCCTTATTTTCTGGGATACAACATGCTTCTACAGGGTGCAGTGCTTTATCTTTTTATTGCACAAATCGCAGTAGGTGATTTTGTCGTCAGTCGATTGCCCTTGACGATCAGTAAGGAAAATCAAATTCTTTTGAAATTGGCAGTTGGCCTGAGTTTGACCGGATTCATTCTTGTGTTTTTAGGTATTGCAGGTATGCTTAATCCGTACGTGCTGTGGGGGATTACACTCCTTCCTCTGGCAATAGGGTACAAATCTGCACTCGCTGTGCTTCGGCAGCTTTTTTGGACACCGATCGTGAAAGGAGTCACGACAGGGTGGGGGATTGTCCCGATTATGATGTTGTTGATCGGTGTCGCAATAAATCTGCTAACGTCCATCAAAGCATTTCCTATCGGATTTGATGCAGTCGCACTGTATATGAATCGATCTCATTTGATCGCTCAATACGGCGGACTTGTGGCGGGAGGTCAAGCAGATGCATGGCCATTGTGGACAAGTCTGGGCGAACTCATGTTTGGCTCCGTAAGCGTGTCCATCCTGATCTCTCATGCAGCAATGTTATTGTGTGTTTGGGTGATTTTCAGATTGGCCCGGATGAACTTTAATAAACAGGCTTCCTGGCTGGTCGTAGCATTATTTTACCTGAATCCCGCGTTTACGTTCCATGCTGCTCATGATGCAAAGGTCGATCTTGGCTTCCTGTTCATCCTGTTGACCATTTTACTGGTCCTGTTTGATTCTCGCCAAAAGCAACATAACCAAGATGCGCAAGAACCAACAAATTCGCAGGGTAAGAACATGGATTTGATCATCTGGATACTCGCAGGATGGTTAAGCGGTTACGCTTTTGGAATCAAGTATACCGCCATGATGTTCATTATTGGTATTCTGGCTGTCCTGTTTCGCTGGCAATGGGGGTGGCGTGGTGCTGGTGGATTTTTCTTAATTGCGTTAGGTAGTTTGTTCCTGGTAGGTATTGATCAATTTGGATATATGGAACTCGGGGATACTCCGACAACCACATTCGCTTTGATTGGGATCGCACTCGGAATACCACTTTTATCCTGGGGTATATTCAAACATCAAGCAGGCATCGTACCCGTAGTAAAGAATATGGCAGCCTTTGGATTTGCAGCCATATTGTCTTTTTCGCCTTGGATGATCAAGAACAGTTTGGAACATACCGGTATCAGTTTGAATAATTTACTGGTTGGTCAGTCACATACGGTCATGCTTGATCCGGAGTTGAGTTTGAAAGCCGGGGAAACGCAAGGAGATTTCCAAAAACGTGTATTCTATAATTCTCTTGCCAATCTTGGATTGTCTTTGGATAATCAACAGCGACAACTGGCCGACCAGATTCTGATCGATATGGTGACAGGAGGAGATTCTGCCCAGGTGAATACACAATATCTCGCTGCCAGGAATCGAATCATACAGGACGTGCTGTTACCAGACCAGCGTCAAATAGCGGAAGCATCAATTTCCGAGTTTGGATTGGCATATTCGGAAATGTCAGAAGAAATTTCTCTTGGATGTGAGTTGATTATAGAGAGTCTGAAGAGACGTGATATCATTCTCGACGGCAGTCAAAAAGCAACTGTGATCGAGCTACTGAGGAGTCGGGATGTCATGGTTAAAGATATGAAAGAACGGCGAAGACGGCTGGCCTTATTGAGGCAGGATATTTTTAATACTGTACTTACGACCAGCCAGTATGAAGCGGCTACAGGCAAGAAACCAGGAGCATTGGCAGAAGCATTTGGGAAACATCCGGCCAAAGCTTCTTTTTTTGGCGGAACAAAACGAGAGGAGATTCGTCGTTATCTGGGCTTTGAAAAAGGCGTTCCCCTTTACCTTTCTGTTCCCTACGATTTGACAATGAATACCAATATTCCTTTTTCTAGATATTTGGATATTTCGTTCCTGTTTCTTTTGTTCTTGCCCTTTCTATTTTTCGGTCGTTCATTTTATAAAAACGTCCTTGTCGCGATTGGATTTGGCGTATTCTGGTTGATCTCTGTACTTTCTTTGTACCCCCTGGAAAATCGGATCGATGGGTCCTTATTGCAGGATGCTATAAGAGCTCAGATGGGAGAATCACTTCAGGGACTTGGGGCACTTCCAGGACTCTTATTCGTTCCGATTCAAACAGGGTTGGTTCATTTAGGCAACATCCTCCAGCCACTATATGCATTCCTGGCAAACCAATCATTCCTGACAACATTTGTGCTGGTTTTAGGCCTGTTCGGAATGGCCGTTTGGTTATTGCGTGACAAACTTCAAACCCTGCCGGGAACACTTTCACATTATTTTGTTTTTGCTCTTGCATTTGGAGGATTGTGGTTCTTCTTTAGCAATACCATTATTTGGTATGGTTTCGTCATGTTTGTTTTTGGATTCTTCCTTACGGTATGGATGACGGATCATCTTTCTGAATGGTATCCGGATTTGCCTGGGGCACTTGTGTTGAAATGGTGGCGTATTGCAGTGGGTACATCCCTTGCGCTTTGCCTTTCCTTATTCCTGATTAGTGCCACTCAGGATCGGGCCGGAGCCCGGTTGATCTTCCAATCTCCCTTCCTTAAATATGCCGCTTCAGATCTAACCGCTGCACAAAGTCTTGCTGAATTTCGACCATATATGCTCGAAGCCATCCAGAAGATGAACGAGGATACAAATACCAAGATTTACAGGATTGGCACCCACCTCAACTATCACATTGTCCAGAATGATAAACGCGTACTGGAGGACAACCAATTGGGTATTTATTCTGATTTGTCCAGAAAATCAACTGATAAAGAGGACTTTATCAAGACATTGATTGAGAATGGGTTCAGATATGTCCTGTACAATATCGACCTCGCCGGAACGGATTTGACACCTGAACAAACGTTGGCGAAAAAAGCAGACGAGTTTTTAAACTTGCTCTTCGATTCACCATTGGCAGTCCCGATATATACAGATAACTTCATTGAGGATCCTGCAGTACCGACAACAAAAGTTGGTAATAAAGTATGGCCAGGCAAGCCAGGTCTCGGTGGTAAAACAACAGTACAGGGTTCATTCATCTTATTCGAATTAGCTCATATATCTCCTCAATAAATGATGATTCAACCACAAGACATATGTGTTGTGATTCCGGCCTACAATGAAGGTTCGGTCATAGCTGATGTGGTTGAACGGGTTCGCAAAGAAGGGTTTCAGCAGATACTTGTCGTCAACGATGGGTCACAAGATGATACTGCTGTTCGAGCATATCAGGCAGGTGCTGTTGTCATTTCACACCTTGTTAATCGAGGAGCGGGTGCAGGAGCTCAAACAGGGATTCTATATGCTCGTCGGATGAACGTATCCTATCTTGTTCAGATAGATGCCGATGGCCAGCATTTTCCCGAGGATATTCAATTGCTTGCAGAAGAGATGGACAATGAACATGCAGATATTGTTATTGGTAGCCGGTTTATGCAGTCGAATAAGGATATTCCGTTGATCAGAGTACTTTACAACAAACTCTCGAATGTTTTTACCAATTGGTTTTGTACGCATTGGTACTCAGACACCCAATCAGGATTCCGAATGCTGAATCGTTCTGCTATAGAATCTTTGGATCTACATATCGATGGATTCGGGTATTGCAGTGAAATGATCATCCTCGGAGAAAAATTAGGATTGACTATCCGGGAAGTACCCATTCGCGTTGCGTATACGGCTTACTCCATGAGCAAGGGACAGGATCTTTATATGGGCATTAATACGGCTATGAATATCCTGTGGAAATTGGTTTCTCACCCCAAATGATTACACCATGCAATTAGAAATTTATCAGGTTATTGTACCACTCATATCCGTTGTGTTTGTCGTCAGTCTTCTCCAGCGTTTTTGGGCTGGCAAGGTTGGTTGGCAGGAGTCCATGGTGGGCGCGATCTTTTGGGTAGCAGTTATCTTTTTTGCATTTTTTCCGGATATTATTTCTGAAAAAATTGCTGGCCTATTCGGGATCAAAAGCAATATCAATGCAGTGATTTTTCTGTGTTTGGGACTGATCTTCTTTTTCCAGTATAAACTGTTCCTGCTGATCAAACAACAGCAATCTGCACTGACGGCCCTGACACGCAATCTGGCCCTGAAAGATCATCCAAAGGAGGACTAATTGTGAGAATTCTGTTTGTTCTGGAGCATTTCCACCCATATATTGGTGGTGCTGAACATCTGTTCTGGGAGCTTTCACGTGCATTGACAGATCGAGGTCATGACGTTCGTGTTGTCACGACTCGTTTTCGCGCAGATTTGCCTGCACAGGAATGCATTGACAGGGTCACAATCCGTCGAGTGAATTGCGTGAACAGGTACTTGTTTTCATTTGTTAGCATTCCTGAAGTGATCGCGGAAGCCCGTTCTGCAGATTTGATCCATACGACCTCGTATAATGCTGCGTTGCCAGCGTTTATTTCTGCAAAATGGAGAAAAAAGCCTGTGGTTGTAACGTTTCACGAAGTATGGGCATCACTTTGGTGGTCTCTTCCGCTCACGCCGTTTTGGTTGAAGACAGCATACTGGACGTGGGAGCAAATTCTGTTGAAGCTTCCCTTTGACCGGTTTGTCGGCGTATCTCAGGCAACGGCAAATGCTTTGGTTACTGCCGGTGTAAACCCATCGCGGGTTAAAATGATCTATAATGGGTTGGATTATTCCCGGTTTTCTACATTTTCAAACCATCCTCCTTCGGCATTCACCTTTACTTATTTTGGGCGATTAGGCACCTCAAAAGGGCTGGATTTTCTATTGCCGGCAGCGAGCAGATTTTTAAAGAAGCATCCGGAAGCGATTTTCAAATTGATTATCCCTAAAATTCCGGATGGGATCTACAATTGGGTCATGCAAGAACTCAAGGACGTCCCGAATCGAAGCCAAATTCGTATTTTCCATGACCTTGATCAACATTCATTATTCACAGAAGTGTCCTCCTCGAGCTGTGTGACTATTCCTTCTCGTAGTGAAGGGTTCTGTTTTGTCGCTGCAGAGGCTGTAGCAATGGGACTGCCCGTCTTGTCGTCTGAACGGACGGCTCTTGCAGAGGTTGTAGGTGGACCGTTTATTCATATCGATCCATTGAGTGAGGAAGGGGTTTTTCAGGCGTTGGAACAAGCCAGGCAAGGCGATTGGAAGTACAAGGAGATCCTTCACTTTCCATTGGATCGATCTGTGGACCACTATTTGAAATTGTTTGAAGAAATGATTCAGACCCAATAAAAAAACCTGGACGAAATGGTTCGTCCAGGTTTTTGGTTCATTTCATAAACACATTAAGTCGGATGCACGGATCATAGGATCAGCACAAATCCAGACATGATGTGTTTACTTTTTCTGACGCTGTGATTCGAAAGTTGTCCGTTGTTCGGGTGTGAACACATTATTTTGAATCTCCTCTAGCATCTTGGTGCGCATCGCTTGACGAGCTGCCTTATCTGCTGCAGAATTGAAATCATAGTTCGCAACAATGGCACGCAGATTGGCCACTTGCTCTTCGGACAATTCAAGACCCATTGATGTATATTTCGTCAGCATCCGATCAGCAGGGTCGTCTTGGTTTATGCTTCTTTCGGCTTGAGCTGGAGCTTCAACTGCAGGAGCTTCGGCTTCAGCACCTTCTGTAGCAGCAGGTGTAGAATCGGAACAAGCCGCAAAGAAGATGGCTAACAAGGCGATAGCATAGAAAATTGGGGACTTTTTCATGAGTGTTTTGATTTAATCGTGTAAATATACGTATTACTAAGAGATGTTCTTTGTTTGTATAAGTGCATGAACAGCAGGGATCTGGATTGCGATCCCACTAGGTGACTGCAAGTTTGTGGCCAAAGATGTTTCGGCACAGAAATGGACATCGAATCGATCAGATGTAAAGGACGTATTGATGTCTTTGACAGTCACTCCCCGAGGTGGGAGATTACTGATAAAGATCTGCTGAACAGCTTTTGGCAAATTGTGAAACCCGTCGGAATGATGCAGGAAATGATCACGAATGCCCGCTGCTACCTCGATCATATACACGTATCCCTGACCGCCGAGCAACAGTGACAAATTATTTACATACCGTTCAAGGTGATCCATAGATATTTGGTGCATAACGCCCCGGATATAAATGTTTACAGGCCCATATTGATTGGCCAGGGATTTACATCCAGAGGTATCGGTTATATCAAGCACTCTGAAGTCGATTTTTTTGTCTGTGTGATTTAGTCGTGCAATTTCAATCGCTTCTTTAGCGACATCTGCTCCGATCACCTGAAGCCCTTGTCGGGTAAAATAAGCGGCAATTTCGCCTGTTCCGCATCCGATGTCTAATAAGGGTAGATGACTATTGATGACCTCGCTGAAGAGAGGGTAATCCATACCGACAGATCGATCGACCGAGACATCCCAGAGGGCTTTACCGCCCGTTTTCTGGAGATAGTTCTGTCTATAGAACTCATCCCAGTAAGCACCGTAAGTTTCCTCTTCCATTAGACTAGGTCTGGATGAATATCACAAACCCGAAGTTCATCTTTCGGATCAGCATGGCCTCTGAGGTGTTTGTACTTTTCAATCATCGCCGGGTCTTTTAGTGCCCGTATCGCACTGAGGTATTTATCGCTCTGGTTGAAAAAATCTCCTGCAAGCAGCATGTGATAAACGGTGTATGCTCCTTTCATTTCTTGAAATGCCTGGTCTTCAGATCCGGACAGTTCCGGAAAATGGATGGCCGTAGGATCATAAAATGCAGCAATCAATTCCTCAACAACCTCATATCCTCTGTTGAGACTTTCATATCCTGACCGCATCAAGGAGTCGTCATCCTGCCGCAATCGTTGAACGATGCCAGGTGCAATTGTTTTAGCACTATGCAAGCCCAGGTAAATTCCACTGGAAAAAATGGGATCAAGAAACGCAGCAGCATCACCTAGGATGGCATGGTTCCTTCCGAATTTTTCGCGTGCATAATAGGAAAAGTCACCATTGCTGACCACATTCCAACACATTGTAGCATCTTGAAGGATTTGATGTACAAGTGGTGCATCATGTATTTCCTGGAGATATAGAGCCTTTTGCCATTCTCGAGCGCCATGCTCCGTCATCAATAATTTTCGCTGGGCTTGGGCATAATCCATATTAATCGCTAGTCCAATGCTCAACCGGTCGTCATTTAATGGAATTAACCAGATCCATCCTAATTTTTCCCCTCCACAATGAACCACAGTGATGTTGCCATTGGCCAATGATGGCGTGAGTGCAGCACCGTTCCAATGTGCACTCAAAGCAAGGCGGATATTCAGGTTCTCAAAACGTTCCTGATTCCCAATCTTACGTGTCAGGAAACAATCCTGGCCAGAGGCGTCAACTACAAATCGAGCTGAAAAAAGAACTTCCTGATCATGGTATAAAGCTTTTATTTGAACACCGCCATCGGTTGATTCCAAGTCCGCATCAACAACATGCATTTCCTCCCGAACATCGACACCTTCACTTCGAGCATGATCGAGCATCATGTGGTCGAATTCTGCGCGTCTGGCATGAAAGGATAAGCTTGCGGGCCCGTCCATTACCTTGTCAAAACACCAGTGCGAAGCCTGGCTGCCATCCGGATTGGAAAACGTAACACCAGGTTTTCTGGAAAACTGTTGCTTCATTTTTTCCAGGACACCAAGGTCTTCGAAGAGATGATAACAATAGGGGAGCATGCTTTCACCAACATGTTCTCTGGGGAATTTCGCCTTCTCCAGGATGAGAACATCCAGCCCTTCACGAGCCAGAAATATTGCCAGACTGGAACCAGTGGGACCACCACCAATAATAATCACATCTTTTTTCATGGTCTCAAAAGTTGTTTGGCTTTAAACAAGACTTGATCACAAAGGATCAAATCAATATTTTTGATCATATGTCTCAAAGACCCATGGATTGAGCAATGATTGTTTTTTGCATTTCAGAGGTGCCCGAGTATAAGGTACTGCTAACCGCATCGAGAGCAGATTGGTTGGCATCCTGATCCGGGCAACCGATTTCATGGAAAATCATAGCTATGCGTTGAGTTGCTCGTTTGTATAGTTCACTCACAGCTAATTTTGCCATTGCAGCTTCTCGACCAGCAGGTTTATTCTGGTCCATTTTCCAGGCTGCTACATAGGTTTGAAGTCTGACTGCTTCCAATTGAGTTTGGATAGTAGCCAGATCATGAGTGGCAACCTGGTGCAATTCACGGGAAAGGCCTGCTTGAAATCGAGAACGCATTTGACTGACGCATCGATCGGTCAACCGATGCAAATTGCCCAGATGCAGGCCGCCCAAGCATGTTCGTTCCCATTCCATTGATCGGTTGAACAAATGAGCGCCTCGCCCTTCCTGCCCGACCAAAAACCGGGATGCGATCGTCATATCTTCAAAAAACAGGCTACTCAATGGACTGT
>JAHEAU010000057.1 GCA_024642625.1 Lewinellaceae bacterium | reverse complement strand
ACGGTGAGGTAATAGGTCTTAGTCTTTTATCGAGTCGGTTTTTAATTGTCTGAATCTTTGATGCGCTGCTTCGAAATGACCACTCGATATCCATCTGGATCGAGGATCATTACGCCATGGTCAAACCAGTAAGGATTTTTTGGAACAACTTCTGAAAGCCCGTGCACTTTGATTTGTTGGAGTATCGTCTCCCACTCATCACTTGATTCCGGGTAAAAGACAAGATTGTCCTCCTCATCAAAAGAGTGGTTTGGTGGTTCGTCTGATTCAGTAAACTCTAAATGCCAGGAACTACCCTTTGGCCCAAGGAAAATACCATTATACCCATTGTGAGCCTCAAACCTGCTAATGAGTTTAAGGCCGATTACGTGGGTATAAAAGTCGGCAAGTCGGTTAATGTCCGGACTATGGCGAGCATATCTAAAAACCATATTCGATTTTGATTATTTACGGTTATAAGTGGCTTGGTTCGCTTCTCAATCATGATGTTATAATATGACAATCTCGATTGACTAGTTCGGCCTGAAATCCAGATGGTCAGCGTTATCCCGGAAATCAGCAGAAACCTCGAAATAAAACGTACTATAATATTTTATTTACTCACGGGATTTGTATGTTACTAAGTTAGTTGTATCCACGAAATAAAAAATTTGTTCCTTTCGATTCAATAATGCCAAGCATGGTCACCCGAGGGAAGATGCCAAAATCACCAAATAGTTTTTGTGGAAACGTCTGTGATCGGGCTAATTGGTCAGTAAAAAGCACTTCTTTATAGGCTCCAATGAGTGCTCCTTTTAGCATTTCGTTCCCATTTGAAGATGATAGACCTAGAAAGAAAGTACATTTTACAATTTTACTTAGATGCTCCCAAGTTGTAAATTTCCTGGATGCCATGAAGCTTTTCTTCAAAATCAAGTTTAAGGTCGATCAGTTTTCCTGAACGGATATCAAATACCCAACCATGTACGGTTGGATATCCTTTTTGGATGTATGTTCTTTGCACTACGGCTGTTTTGATGACATTGATACATTGTTCTTCGACATTCAATTCAACAAGGCGTTCATAGCGTGCGTGTTCATCTTTCACGGCAGCTAGTTCTTCCTTGTGGAGTCGGTATACATCGCGGATGTTCCGAAGCCAGGGATTGAGTAGACCAAGATCTTGCGATTGCATGGCGGCTTTCACGCCCCCACAGAAGTAATGGCCACAGACAATTATATGCTTAACATCCAAATGCCCCACAGCGTATTCGATTACACTCATCGTGTTTAAGTCGGAGTTGCTGATGACATTTGCAATGTTGCGATGTACAAAAACGTCGCCTGGTTCCAGGCCCATCATCTCTTCTGCGGTGACTCTGCTATCGGAGCAACCGATATATAAAAATTCCGGATCCTGGCCCTTAGCCAGATGCTCAAAAAACTGTTTGTTTGTGGCCTTTTTTTCAGCAATCCATTTTTTATTCCGTTCGAAAATTTGTTGATATTTACTCATTTTAGTGCAGGTTGTTTCGGGTGATTAAATTTTAAATTTCAATAGACAGCGTTTTGAAATAGATGATCTCTTCATTGTAAATCTAATATAAATGAAATGGTTTGAGTGACCTCCCTTTCCTTTTCATGATTTAGTTTGGAAGAATCTTTGCCTCAATGTGTCGAATAAATGCTGTTTTAGCCTGGGCGTAATCATTCACTGAATCCCATTCCTTTTCGGCGAGGTCAAGTTTGAGTTGTTGATATGCATCCCGAACCTCGGGATGGGTTCGCAAGTGATCTCGAAAGGCCAAATGGCGAATCCAGAACGGAGTATTTACTTCAACGGTGTGGACATTGGAGATTCGCATGCCATCTTCTTCACGTATAAAGAGACGTCTAAGGGGCATCCCGTCTTCGTATTGCGGGAGATAGGTAAATCCATGCGCGACCATTCGTTCGACAGTTATAGGGGCGAGATCAAATGATGAAAGACCTAGTAAAATATCAATCACGGGTTTGGCGGCAAGGCCGGGAATGGATGTACTCCCAATATGTTCGATAGCCACATGATCGGGTGAAAGGGCATTTTTAATCAATACGCGTTCGGCTATAAAAAGCAACGGCCATTGTGGATTATATGGGATCAAGTGGATCGTCATTATGGCAAAATAGTGAATATATGCCTGAAATAAGTACTTTTTTAATTTGTATATCCTGACATTGTGAGCATCGTAAAGAATAAGACGGATTGAAACTTGAATAAATTGAGGCAGTCGTTATATGTTGATTTGCAAGCAGAAAATTATTTAATTCAATGGTTATTTTGGCAGCAGGTTATTTAAAATCATATTTATTGAACTCAAATCGTGCATTGGAATAGGAATAAAATGAAAAGAATTCGTCACATTTCATTGCGACGAATTCTTTTCCATTCTTTTTAAAAATAGGTTGAAGCCGGTAATAATCCTAGCTGTGTTCTTTAATAGTGCGACCGTTCAAACTTTGGACTGGACGGAAATTGTCATGCAGTATAGCTGTAAATTTTGCCAGCTGGTCCGCTGATATTTGAATTGGTTCACTCATGACCAGCCAGGTAACTGCTTCAGAGCATGGCGGGGTAGTAAGTGAACCACCATAGGTGTAATAGCCGGTGCTGTTTGGCAGCAAATCTCCAAGATTAACAGTCGTGGCTGAAGAGAAGTGATCATTAGTAGCTGCAGGCAAGTTGTCTGTAAAGGACTTCAGGAAATCATTTTCTGCACCTACTTCGCACATGATGCCAATTACAGCTAATTCTGTTGCTGATTTTTTATGAACCAAGTGAATCTCCAAAGGAAACTGTGTTCCATTAATGGTGTGTTCACTACCGGCGTGGAAGTGAAATTGGAGAAGCTCATAGTCTGCACCAAACAAAGTGAGTTTGCTTCCAGCCTCATATTCGAACTCAATGGTATGGCCATTATTAATCACCTCAATTGGCACTGCTTCATAATGTGTTTCCAGATCGGTAAGTGTCGCATCGGCAGTGGCTCCGGTGATATTTATGGGTGATTGAATATTTCCTGAGCAATCAGGTGTGCATTCTGACCAAAAATTAGGGCCTTCATCTCCTCCGTATCCCCAGTGGAAAGTTGAGCAGTCTACTTTTGGATCATCTTTTTTACAAGATCCCAACGTGAGGGATAATGCAAGTGCAATAAACAGGAGCTGGAGAAATTGGGAGTTATGATTTATTTTCAAGCGCTTCATATCTACTGTTTTTTTGTGAAAATTGGAATAGTACCAAGCCCATCGTAAAGAAATTGACGATGGATGTGTACTCAAAAAAATCTTGTTGGAAGAATAGGTTCTTGTCAAAATGCCAGTGAGGCATGGGCTGATCAGAAACTAAATGCCTGACAAGTTGCAATTTTCAATTGGCAGTATATGATGAAAAGTGGATTGAAATTCCATTTCCTCAGTGTTGTGAACTGAATTGGATTGGAGCCATTTACCGAATAGTCTACCGCAAACGGCAATCGATTAAATGGCAATATATCTATCGGGGGGTCAATGATAAACTTACCGTCCTTGATTTTGTCATAATTTTTGGTCTCATCAGCATCAATGATTTGAAATGCGAGGATTTCAAATGCGAATGATTCTTCACTCGGTGAGATGAACTGACCTGTGAGTATATGGTATGTCAGGTAGACAGGACCACCTAGCAATCCAAATGTAAAGAGGATGATAAGGAAAAATTGAAAGATAGTCTTACTTGGCTTGACCATTACTATTCATCATAGACCATCTTCGGTCTTATTAGTAAAGCTATCATATTTCATACAAGCATTGATTTTTTCATTTCTATTTAGAAAGATTCCAGATTGGTTTTTCTAATTAAAAGTTTCTCCAGCTCTTTGGATATATATAATAAATGTGGTAATCTTTTTTAAATGTATTCCGGTATTCAATACTTATTTCTGGAGGTAGTTTATATGTAAGCAGTATTCAATTGAGAACTAAATGGTCAGGATTGAAGTTGTGATATTGGTTGATTCATGCGTCAATTTAGTTCAGGTGTGAGTTCCATCTGTACAATTTCTAATATTTGACCCAGGTTGTTATGGTCGAATTTCCGCCAGAATCAACCTGCAACAAATAGGCTCCAGCAGGTAAATGACGAACATCCCAATGATTTTGTATTTTTTCACCTTCCAAAACTTGATCACTGAGAAGTTTTCCTTGCATCGACCGCAATTGCAACCGAACGATCCGACGATGATCAAATTGGACTTCCAAATTCAAGTCATCCCCGGTAGGGTTGGGAAAAAGATTGAATGTCACCAAGCCAGGTAATGATTTGAGACTACTGCTTTGATCGATAACTAAACAGGTATCAGCGCTGCAACCAAAACAATCGGTTACTGTGACACAATAATTCCCGACACCCAGATTCGTAATGCTTGGAGTACTCGCTCCATTGGACCAAATAAATACGTAGGGTGGGCAACCATCCACAGGATTGACTGAAGCCATGCCATCCATCTGACCAGAAGTCGCCATGCTTGCTATCGGGTGCAAGTTCCATGGGTTGGCTAATATCTCATCAGTTAAGCCCGAGCTCAGATTGTAATATGTGCCGCTTCCACTTTTTCGCAATTCCACACTTCGGACCATATACGTCACCCATCCTTCATCAACACAAGGATCAATATAATAGAGATCAGTGACGGGGTCGATATTCAATAAGGTAAACTGTTTGTCAGGTGATGTCTTTTTATAAATAAAATAACCGATTGCACTGGCAGGATCCTCCCAATTCAGGTGGATCTGTTTTCCATCCTGAGTGAGATTAAGATTCTGAATTGGAGCGAGGATATGCATGCGTAAGGTTGGGTCGCCCATCATGCCGATATGGACAAATCGTCGAGCGAAACCTGACCAATAAAGTGAATAATTGTTCATCATTAATTTTGGCGCCAATCCTGTGTGTTCGCCGAGTGCCATATGGTGGAAGACCCAGTTTGGCCGGTTCCCCCACGTACTGATCAAGGTTGGCCCTTTGGAGGCAATAGCGGCTCGAAGGAAATCATTGGGATAATCCCAATCACCAAAATAAGAACCGAAGAGCATGGTGAAGACAGTCTGCAATGAATCATCCACCATCATGGTCGTGCTGGAGATGTCAGATGCACTTTCCGGTCCACCACCGCCACCGCCATATGACCACAGCCAGGATTCATTCAATAATGTGGATCGATAAGGAAGGTCCTTGACCTGATCGAGCCCAAACATCGGCGGGAATGTTTTCAAGGGGACTTGTCCCATCCCTTCCGGGAATTTTTGAAAATTATTATCGAGCAACCCACGTTCAATAACGGGTATTTGCCCCATTCGCCAGGCATGATCCTTATTCAGGTATCTTCTCAGTAGTTCTTCTTCAGATTGGGGGAATTTGTCCATGTTGGCAAAATCAACACGACCGATCTGCAATCGGACTCGTCCGGGGTAAGTGCGATTGTCAAATTTGCCATCTCCGGGTTTATTGCCATTGCGATAATTGTTGAGATTGATTGTAATAATGGAATCCGTCCAGCTACTGTCCAATTCAGCATAGTAGCCATCACAAGGCCAGGCGCCTAAGTGTTCTGGATGACCGTCTGGGGCGATATCACCCGAATAAGGGACGGGAACATGTCCAACGATAAATACGGCTTCATTGTCTGCACTGTCCAGTGTCGCCCATGACCGTATCTGATCCTTGACCTTTGGTGGTAATGATGTCCTGGAAACAAAGACAGATGAAGGTGCCCAGCCATCTTGTTCCAAATCTTCTAATAGTCTCTGAATCTCCGGTTGCAAAGACAGGATAAATGTGCTGTCAACGACCAACAGACATCTGCCACGGAAGTGAGTAGGTGGCACTTGAATGCCTGAGTAAATATATCCGAATCCTGGAATAGGCCCTTCATTTTCCGGGAATTTCGGTTGTGTTTTGGAGACTCTGTATTCATAACCAATGCCGACTGAAACGGATGTGTCAGTCCATGTTGTGATGGAGGGATCCAACACCACTAGGGTGTCTGTCCATTGATTGTCATCCTTTGCTTTTCGATAAATGATATACTCCGAATGAGTCGTGTCATTAATCCAGGTCAATGTAATTTGTGGTGGATCAACCTGCACATCAGCTTGTATTTGAACAGAAAACCGATTGTCAAAAGCAGTTTGACCAATGGAACCGTTAAGGCAGGTCAGCAAGAACAGGCTGAACAGGGCAATTTTCTTCATCAAGGAAGTTACACTATTTATTCAAATAAAGATGGGTTAATGTAAGATCACAATGCGCCTTTGTGTCTCCATTGTTTGTAGCAAATAAACACCATCAGGTATGCCGTTTACGTTAAGGATATATTGTTTTCCCATCAGTTTACCAGTTTGAAAAACGTGACCTGTCAAATTGGTGAGACGATATGTCTGCGTTTCTTCGGAATCTCGAATGACAATTATTTGGGTAGTAGCCGGATTCGGAAAGATGGAAAATGCACCAGAATTTTTCGGGACAGAAACTATTGAACTGGTTTCGCTCAGATTCTTCAAATTATATCGGGCAAAGAACCGCCAAATTTCCACAGAGGCATTAAAATCCTGATTTGTGCCCGAAGAGCCAAATACTGTGCCTGGCCAAGTGTGAGCGCCACCGGTCACTTTGAAATGTTCGACAGTAGTCCCTTTTTCTCCATCCGAATAAACAATGTGCTCCACTGTACTGCCATCTAATTGGGATACGTCTGGTAAGTTGGTGATGATTGGATTTGGATTACATTGATTGTGGTCAATCCAGAAATTTAACACTGCCTGAATCGACTTGGTCCATGTCGCACCCGTATAAGGAACGACTGGATCTGTTGTGCCATGGATCTGTAGAATGGGTGTCGGGTGATGAGGGTCACATGGGGTAAATGTCTGGGGTGTCATTGAGCCAGTTACGGATGCAACTGCTGCGATCCGGTCATTCAGTTGACATGCGAGAAGAAAGCTCATGAATCCACCATTCGACATACCCGTGGCGTAGATCCGATCCGGATCAATCGAATATTGAACTGAAAGCGAATCGATCAAGGCTGAAGTAAATCCAACATCATCGGTGGTACTCCCAAGTGTAAATCCTCCCACATTAAAATGTGTTGTATTATTAAATAAAGTGCCCTGTGGGTGGACAATGATAAAATTGGCTGTATCTGCAATTAATCGAAAATCACCATAGTACATCTGTTCGAATGCATTGCTGCCAAATCCATGAAAATTGAAGACCAATGGCGTGGGCTTTGACTCATTATAAATTGCAGGAACATATAGGATATATTCCCGATTAAGCCCGTCATGAGTGATCGAAGCATTAATCGTCTGTTGGGAGTAAACGGTTCCGACTAAAAAGACTACGTTGTAGATCAGGAGTAGGAGAGTGCGCATGGAAAGTCAGTTAAAGGTCAAGCATGTACAAGATACTGTTTTCATATTAATGGGCAGAGGAAGCAGTGATGCCTCAACAACTTTTATGTCACTAAAAATTTCTAATGATGTTTGTGAGCGATGGGTATCCAGACCTCTTCTTCAGAATCCGGGTGGTCATTGCAGTATTTTTCTCCGAGCACCTCAAAATGAGGCCGATTATCCAGAACATAAGGAGATCGGGGGAGCCAATCCTCGAAAATGTAAGTAAATGTTTTCATCGCTGTCGGTGCTGCACCAATATGGGTAAAAACGGCATACATTCCTCCAGGTAAATGATATACGTCCATTCCTTCTGGCACGTCTTCCGGCCCTGTCACAACAACGGCGGCCCATTTTACAAAGTTCATTTCCAAGTTTGGCGGCCAAAATGGATGCGGATAAACTTGTAATGAAATCAGGTTGGTATTGGAGGATTGAGTTATCTCCTTTCGGCGAGGCATAAATGATTGCCATAATTCGGCTGTCCTGTTTTTCGCAAAAGACATGGTGAAATGCATGCCCATCAGCCAGCAGGAAGGAATCACTTCGATTCCGGGTTCTTCGGTCATGCTTTGGTCGAATTTGATTCGAGGGATCTCAGCCATTTCAGGGCGTCTTTTTCCTGGGTAAATGATCGCATTGGAATAGGTGGGGTTTTAAATCGAAAAAGCAAGCTCATGATGAGATGTGATAAGCCTTGCGTGGAAACCATAGCCATCGCGCGATACAACTTAGGTAACTGTTCTGTTGAAAAATTCCTTGTCGCTTTATCAGGAACAGGGGATGGGCATAGATGGATCAGGATAGGGACTGGTTTGTCACCAGTGATCCGATGGACAAGCCGACCATTTTCCCGGATCAAGTCGACGGTTCTGCATACAGGTTTGGACCATGCGAGTAATATGCCTTCCTCTGTCAGAAAATAATCAGCAATTTCTCCTTGAATTCTGAGTGCACCTGGAATTGGCTCTTCCATGAGTTTAAACAATTGTGAATATCCATGTTAAAGTTGAACAATCAGAATAGATGGTGTGAAAAGGAGCCATAAAAAGCATATTCAGGATGCCAACTTTCACCTCGCTTTTGGATAATAATTTGTGGCCTATTCATTGATGTTTTCGACATAATGCTGAAACCGGTCGAGAATGGCTTGCCAACCCAATTTCTGCAATTCAATTGAATTTTCAGTTTCTGCTTCAAACTCTTCAATCACCGTGGTAATGCCCTCCTTTTCTGAAAATTTTACGATCATAGACCGACCATCATCCAGGGTGATTCCAATTAAATGTGGCGTATCGACTGCTGAATAAACGCCACTGAAATCAAAGCCCATGCTGCCATCCCGGGCAGCCATGTGATATACAAATCGACCACCTGGTCGGAGATCATTCGTTGCCGCGGGGCAATGCCAGTCATCAGAAGCAGCATTCCAGTGCATGATGTGTTCCGGTGTTGTCCATTTGTGCCAGACCAGGTCTATGGGATATGCAAGGCGGGTTGAAACGGTGATCAATTGGCCCATGTGGTAAACGGTTTAGTATTGAATGTTTGAAATAAGTAAACAATCTGCTATTGTTTGCACAACATGCAAATCAATAGGTTTGAAATTGGCTAAGGCAAGGTATATTGTTTCAGCCATTCCCAATTGATAGCGGCTGCATGCAGCCAGTGATTGGTTCCGTTTGGGTAGGCATGTTTCAGTCCGTTTATGAGGGCCATTTGAAAAATATGGGCATCCTGATTGTCTGCAGGGTGGTAAATGGCCACCCGAATGGAATTTGTATCTCCTGCAAAGGAGTAGGTCGGATTGAGAGCAAAAGTTTGAATGTTCGTTTTTGAAATGTAGTTGAGTTTGGTGTTTGGGGTTTGGATCGCGTTGGCCATGGAAGATAAGGGTAATTCAGGTCCGGTGTTGCCCGGTCCGTGATCGTCATTTCCGATTTGAAAAGTCACTGGAATTTTACGCAGTGGAGTAAACGTCGTATCAAACGAAAATGAACTGGCACTTTCTACAATAGCAGCGATTTGATCACTCAGTAGGACAGAGCACTTGGCTGCCATTTGCCCACCGTTTGAAAAGCCAACCAAATAGATTCGCTTTTGATCTATAGTATACTTTTTTGCTAATTCATCAATAATTCTATGGAGAAACTCAATGTCATCGCGAGGCTCGGTTCCGGGACAATACGACCAGTTATGTGCCGGCTGAGAATTCCATTTGGTGGTCGTCTTCATCGATCCATCTTCATCCATAATGCATTGTTTCCACGCAGATGGAAAAACTGTAATGAGTGTCTCGGATTCGCCCACTTCCTTCCATCCAGATGTAATGTACATATCCTCACCATTCTGTGATGTGCCATGGAGCATGAAGACAACCGGAATAGGGGTGCTGGTTTGATAGCCCGCTGGGATCTGTACGATATATTCACGACTATCTCCATTGAGCATAAGCGTAAAGTCATTCCTGCCGTAGATCACTTCGTCAGGTGGGTTTGACTCTTTTTTACAGGAATTGGTCAATGCAAATAGCATGAGAATGACGAGAACCTGGATTTTCATCTTTTGGATTTTGATCATAAAAGAAAGCAAAATTCTGATGTATCTCATTTTCGGGAATATGTCTTTCCCTTGTTTCATCTGAATGAAGATAGGCAGTTTCCAGGGATTTCTTAACACCTCATTTTGGGCGGTTGTGGTTGTTCACGTTTTCTATACTTGACTATCCATCATATGAAAGTGGCAATCTACCAAGGGTTATCTATCCGTAGGAATTGCAGCGATTTCATACCTCTGGTGTAGAAGGTATTCTCATTCTGAATACCTGATTTTTCATATTCATATGGCCTGTTAGCTATATTGCCGTGAATGGATGTGATTTGTGAAGTTTCTCTTTCCTGAAATTGTAACATGATTCCATCTGTCGGTATGCTCTGACGGGACACTTGAAATAGCCGGCCTGGATAGACTCTGGTTTCGCTATCGATCTATAACCTGGTAAATCTTGTCTTACTCTTTCAGAAATGTTAATGGCCTGGCCATAATTATATTTGGGGTGTAAATGTCACATCTATAGTTTTTTAATCAAGGTCCATTTGCATGTAAAGTCTTTTCATAGCAGAGAATCCGAATCGCTCGAAAAAGGGAAATGTGTATTGTGAAGTGTATAGTCAAATAGTATGATCCGGGAATAAATAATTAATCTGGTCTAATTGGAATTGCAATCATGACGTGCCCAGGCCCGAATTATGTTGATTTTTGTTGACCATGCCCAGGCCATTGCTGCTACTGTTTTGTCGTTTGGGATCTGAGACCTTCTCCAAGCCAAAATAAGTCCATCACTGTACAGGAAATAAAATCGACTGTCTTTTTTTATTTTATGAATCTTGTGATCGAGGCCCAGTTGGTTGAGACATAGTTCGAATAATACCAGTTCAGTCTTTTCAAAATAATCTGGATAATTAATTAAAATGAGGTCCAGACAATAGCTGGGATTCCTGGAATGAAACTTCCGGATCAGATTCAACTAACCCTGAAGATGTGATAAATCAGACATAGATAAGTTAATTTGGAGGAACAAACTTGTCCAGCTGAAATTCTTATGAGCTAGAACGGTGAATTGAACGCAGGATTAGTTATAAATGTGGTGTCTGTCAATGTATGCAGGAAAGCAAGCAGGTCACTCTTTTCTTTGCCCGTTAGATGAATACCACCCTTGTGAGCCTGCTTCATCAAGGGATCAATGGTCGGCGAGATCTTGAGTCCTTCACTGTAAAAATCGATCACTTCTTCCAGGGTAGTATACCGGCCGTCATGCATATAGGGGCCAGTCAAAGCGATATTGCGTAATGTGGGTGATTTGAATTTTCCGAGGTCGTTCGGATTGCCAGTTATAGCACTTCTGCCGATGGGTGACGGTTGAGTGTCCAGCCCATTGTTGTGGAAGTTATTATCGGTGAACAAAATGCCGCCATGACAATGAAAACAATCTCCTTTTTCGGAAAAGAAGATGTCGTAACCATTTTGCTCTTCCTCCGTTGGAAATTCTCCACTGCCGGGCAAGAATACGTTATCATATCGTGCATTTGAAGAAATAACCGTTCGAAGAAATTGGGCCAACGCCCGGGCGGTGTAGGTAGATGTGATAGTCTCTGTGCCAAAGGCTTCAAAGAACAATCGGGGGTAAAGACTATCCTGTTCCAGTCGATTCATATCCGCGTGAAAAAAATCGTCTACTTCAAATTGCATGATGTCTTCCAATGTCCCGGAAATTTTGCCATTCCAGAGGAAGGTGGAATTCCACCCCAGATTAATATGCGGTAGGACTTCGGCGGAAGATGAGAAGGAGGATTGTTGAAGATGGCATTCCGAGCATGCATGCATCCCGGCAGGGTGAAGCAGTTGATCGTAATACAATCGACGGCCCAGTTGCACTCCTTCTACTGTTAAAGGGTTGGCCAATTCAATCTGCATTTGTGGGAATTCATCCGGGAATTCCAGCAAGTATGGCGTGGGATTGTAAGTCCAGGAATTGGGTATTTCCGAGTCTTTGGTACAACTGTGAAGGACAAGAATCAGGAAGACGATGAATGTCGACAGGATACGCATAGCCTTATGTTTTTTTAACGGAACCAATACTGAATACCGTTCCTCCATTCGCTTTGATGATCTCCTGGGCTGACTGATCCATCATGATGGCTTCATGTCCGACAAAATCAAAGGTGGTCGGATTTTGCAACCATTCATTCAGGTCCATCTGGAGATGAATTGTCCAGTTGTTATCGCGTAAGATCAGTGTCTGGATCGGTAAGGTGATTTCAAGGTAATTCTGGTTTCCTTTGGTTGCTCCCGTGTGAATGTTAAAGCTGCGGACGATGCCGGTATTCAAAGAGTCGTATCGCCCCTCAAATTTCATGTAATGATATCCCTGGTCACCAGGTATGGGCCACTCCATATTGATATTTTCCAGTGTATTGATCAGGCCACCGTCGACATTCTGGATTTCGCTCAACCCAAAGACAAAGGACAATTGGGTATAGTCACCATCGGG
Source organism: Lewinellaceae bacterium (assembly GCA_024642625.1). Lineage (GTDB taxonomy): Bacteria > Bacteroidota > Bacteroidia > Chitinophagales > Saprospiraceae > JAGNXB01. The sequence continues at coordinate 4,111 of JAHEAU010000057.1, read as the reverse complement.
TATATTATCAAGATTCAAACTTGCTGATGCCGGATTTTGAATATCAAACAAATGGATATTCCCACGGGAAATAATTTGCCCATGTTTGTCAGTAAGCTTGATTTCGGACAAATAGTATTTGAGATTAACAATACTATAGGTGTGACCAGCCTGGCAAGCGTACTTCAATTGATCCACTTCAAAAGCATTGCCGGCAACGGAATGATCAAGTTGGATTGTGACGGTTCCGGATCCGTCTTTTTTTGTACACTGCGTCAGTAAGAACAAGGAAAATATCAGTAAGATGGTCGATCGTAGCATATTTTTTTTCATGATGACGGAATCGTTAATTGGAGTGCATCCACGGGTAAAATCTGTATTTGTGGCCTGGATGAAATTAGCCTCATCCTGATTGGTGAAGATATCGGGTTTGGTCGCAAAGTATAGAGTGACTTAACTCATCGGCCAAGGTGATTTTCATTCTGAATTCCGACTTTGAAGTGGGGCATTACCGGCTGTCCAAATAAGAAGGAACTGAAATTTATTCTGTTTTGAATAATGCATCAACAATCACTTCTGCAGCTACCTGACTTCCCAGAAGTGAAGGGTGGAAATCATCTGGTCCGTAATAGTCCCACAAACCAGTCAACGCTATATGTTTTTTCCATTGCTCACCTACTGGGCAAAGTATTGCCTGATTGTCTTGAGCTGCATCTCTATAATTCTGGATAACACCGTCAAAACTCTGCTGAAATGATCGGGAGGGCCAAACCATAAAATAGGCTAATTGAGCATGGTGTTCATGACAAAGTGCGCTCAATTGATACCCAGCATCAAAGAGCATTTGTCTGCCCTCTTCCTGGGAGGATGGGCCTTGCTGGACGATCACAAAATCATAATGATTTTTCTTTATTTCACGTTGAATTTTACCGTCGTTCAAATGGTCGATCAATGCATAATTGGGTTGGGCAATCATTCGGGTATGGACCTTTATTCCTTTTTTCATTGCATATTGACTGACCAGTCCGGGCAAGTCATTGACATAAGTCAGGCTGTTTCCAATGAATAATATTTTGCAGGTACTGTCCAATTCACATTCTTGGACGAACATCGGATTTGCCCACATGTGTGACATCAGGAAAGTAAGGGTAAGAATGTTGAAGTATAATCTCATGACATTACGGATTATTCTTACGGTACTTGCTCAAAGTTTTTTGGATCACCTTATCAAAGTTTTCAGTATGTTTTCCCAATTGGTCCTCAAGGGCCAGTAGCCATTCATCACGGAGTTCGGGATATTTTGCAATCATATTTTCCAATACCCGATGTGCATTGAATTTGATGCTTACATTGACTGTGTAGCCTTGAAGCAATTGGAACATTCGGTCAATGGCCAGACCTTCTTGTTCCAGGGGGACACCGGCAAGGAGCCAGTAACGGGCAAACGCCTCATCTAAGGGGGTGTATTGGATTTTCTGGCTCAACGTGTAGAGAGCGGGAAGGGCTTTTCTGAGACGGAGTGGGTCGGCCTCTCCGATATCACTGAGCAGCCAAATAAAACGGGAACGGACTGTATATTTTTTCTCTAATAATGGAAAGAGATCCGGCAAGTGAATATCATTTTGGATAATATCCTGTGCCCAGGCCTTTCTATCTGCAGCTGAGCTGCTAGCCAGGCCGTCTTCCAAATGGTTAACATTTAATGGTGTCATAGAGGAGACTACTTCTTGAAAAGATAGATGCCACCTACAAACAGAAGTACAGCAAGGCCTACATACATATAGCCTTCTTGTTTTTCCGACTTATGGGAAAGATCAATTTCTATATTCAAGATTTCCAAAGAAGTGGAATTGTCAGAGATCTGCTGAATCCCCTGATAGCCCAGTCCAAGGCTACTGATAATCAATGCAAGGCCGATAAGTTGACGCATAATGGAAGTGTGTAGAGGAGAAAAAGTATGATTCGTAAAATTTAGCTTCTGGGTAAGATTGGAATTTACTCAGGTTTGATCCGAATATTTCGAAATCTGATTTGACCTGTCCCCGTTGCTTGAAGCGCAATTGGGCCTCCTTCAAAATCGGCATTCGATATGTCAGCAGTCAGGGTGCCATTCAAATATACTCGCAGCCGCTTTCCTTGCATGGTGATATGGTATCGGTTCCACTTGTTAATGGTTTTCTTGTTGCGCAACGGAATCGCCCGGGTGACTATGGCACCTGTACTGTAATTCTGAATTGGATGGAGATCCCAGATATTTACTTCATAACAATTGGTTGGGTTCAGTTGTAGGTTTTGGCAACGAACAAACACGCCGGAATTGATGGTGCTGTCAGGATAGAATTCCAGGTCAATCGTGAAATCAGTATAGGTCTTTTGCGAAATTAAAAATCCGGACCCGTCCTTTACCATACCTAGCCATTCTCCATCTTGAAATGTCCAATTTGCATTGCCGGATTGTGTCCAGTCTTCTTTTGTAAACAGGACTGAATTATGAGTGGAAGAGCAACTGATAATCGATGTAAACACACTTAAAAAAATTATCTGATAGGCCAGGCATTGAAAGGCGGTTCGGCTTGAATTGCAATTGGATGAGTGTTCCGACGGGAAACCTGGTTCACCTGTGTTGCCTGATGTGAAAGTCATGATGGGGTGTATTGGGAGGTTTTCTGATCGTCAAATTTTTCTGTGATCGGAAAGCATTGTGAGGATAAAGGATGGACTATGTTAAACATTCCTGTTTTAATTGAGGGCTGAAGGGTGATCAGTTGATTTGCTGACCTTTTGTTGTAATGGAGAAGCCTTGTTGACCGGATTGAATGAGCTCATCTCATTTAGGGAGGTACAAACGATGGAGCTAAAAGTCTCAAAGTTGAAGATCGGGATCGGTTTCATTTTGAAGGGGTTACGGATAGTTCGGACAATGGAAAAATAGGGGACGCAATTTCTTACCATTGAAAGCGAATATAGGGAATGCCCCGTAGGCGCGAAAGGTCGATCTGTATAGACTTGGCTAAGTGCCTAAGAAACCACCATTGGCCGGGCGCCTGAACAACCCAGTCCGTTTTTCTATTTCATAGATAGCATCTATTAAACCATAAGAAATATAAATAATATACATGGATTAGATGTCGTAATTTCGAGGCAAGAACTAAAACGTAACGCAATTATGTCAGAACATACACATTCTAATAATCCATCATCAAAAATGAATGGAGAAGGCAAATGCCCATTTATGGGCGGTGCCGTCAAACAAGGTGCCGTCGGTGGTACTGGGAATCGCGATTGGTGGCCCAACCAGTTGAACTTGAACATCCTCCACCAGCATGCTCCAGCGTCGAACCCTCTGGGACCGGATTTTGATTACGCTCAAGCATTCAAGAGTCTGGATTATGCCGGACTGAAGGCTGACTTGAAGTCGCTGATGACTGATTCCCAGGAATGGTGGCCAGCAGATTGGGGTCATTATGGTGGCCTCTTTATTCGGATGAGCTGGCACAGTGCGGGTACGTACCGTACAGCGGATGGCCGTGGGGGAGGCGGTACTGGTAATCAGCGGTTCGCTCCAATCAACAGCTGGCCCGACAACGGAAACCTTGACAAGGCTCGTCGGCTGCTCTGGCCGATCAAACAGAAATATGGGAACAAGATATCCTGGGCTGACTTGATGATTCTCGCCGGTAATGTGGCACTCGAATCGATGGGTTTCAAAACATTTGGTTTCGGTGGAGGTCGTGAAGACATCTGGCAGCCTGAAGAAGATATTTATTGGGGTGCCGAAAAGGAATGGCTTGCCACCAGTGACAAGCCACATAGCCGTTACCGCGGTGAGCGTGAATTGGACAACCCACTGGCTGCTGTACAAATGGGCCTTATTTATGTAAATCCTGAAGGTCCGGATGGTAATCCTGACCCGTTGGCTTCCGGCCGCGACGTTCGTGAAACGTTTGGCCGAATGGCCATGAATGATGAAGAAACTGTGGCACTTGTAGCAGGGGGGCACACCTTTGGTAAAGCACATGGCGCCGGAGATCCGGCTTTAGTTGGTGCCGAACCCGAAGGAGCACCTCTTGAGGCCCAGGGCTTGGGTTGGTTCAATAAACTCGGCAACGGGAAGGGTGTCTATTCGACCACC
>JAHEAU010000279.1 GCA_024642625.1 Lewinellaceae bacterium | reverse complement strand
TGCCTTTGTCGATACCCATGCCAAATGCATTCGTTGCAACCATCACTTGAAAACGATCATTCTGCCATTCTTCCTGCAGTCGGAAACGGATTTCAGAATCCAGGCCGGCATGAAAGGCTTCAGCAGTTATCCCGCGCTCCTGTAAAAAAAGGGCATAATCCTGGGTTCGCTTCCGGCTTCGGACATATACGATTGCCGACCCATTGATTTCTTGTAGCCAATTGAACATGGCTTGCTCTTTGTCCGGTCTGTCTTCAACAAAGAAAGACAAATTCTCTCTCAGGAAGGAGGTCTGGACAACACAGGCATGATCAAAGTAGAGTTTATCCTGGATATCCTGGACAACACGTGGAATGGCCGTCGCGGTAAGTGCGAGCACTGGTGTCTTGGGAATCCAGTCGCGTATAGTTGCTATTTCGAGATAGGCGGGACGAAAGTCATATCCCCATTGAGAAATACAATGCGCTTCATCTACAGCGATCAAATCAATGGGCATTTGTTTTATCCGAGCCTCAGCTAGATCAGATTTCAAGCGCTCAGGTGAGATGAACAATAATTTCACGCCGCCATACACGGCATTGTCCAAAATTCGATCAATGTGGCGAAAGGGCATTCCCGCATGAATGGCTTCAGCCTGAATATTTCGTTTTTTAAGTTGGTCTACTTGATCCTTCATCAATGCAATCAAAGGCGAAATGACCAACGTCATACCTTTTCCTATCATCGCTGGCAATTGATAACAAATCGATTTGCCACCCCCTGTGGGTAATAATGCCAGTGTATCCTGGCCCTTCAAAACAGCATCGATGGTTGCTCGTTGTCCAGGCCGAAATGAGGAATATCCCCAATAGGTTTGCAGTACCTCTTCTGGTGATGACTTGGCCATCCTCAAAAGTACATTCCTTCGGGGATGAATCTGACCTGGGATTTGGAAACTGATGGACAAATAAGGTTCGGCTTAGCAGAATTACAAATCGAAACCTGTCAAAATGGCACAATCGGATGAAAAGCCCTTATCTTTGCCCGTCCAAACCATTAAGGCGTTTTACAGATGTTTGAATCAAGTTCATCAAACGAACGAGTACCTCTGAGTGAGGAGAAGCAAGGCAGTGTATATGTTCAAGAACAGACAGCAGTGGATACAGCACGTGGACTGTTCTATATCGAGAGTTACGGCTGCCAGATGAATTTCAATGATAGTGAAATTGTAGCTTCTGTTTTATCAGAGGTTGGTTATCAATCCACTCAAAACCTTTATGATGCCGACTTGATTCTGATCAACACGTGTTCTATTCGGGAAAAAGCAGAAGATACGGTTCGAAAGCGCCTGCAGTTGTTCAAGAAATTGAAACGCAAAAAACGCGGGATGTTGGTCGGTGTTCTGGGATGTATGGCCGAGCGGTTAAAGTCCAAGTTTCTTGAAGATGAAAAACTGGTTGATCTTGTTGTTGGTCCTGACGCATATCGCGATTTACCCCGTCTGATCGAACGCGCTGATGATGGTGAAAAAGGCATGAATGTCTTTCTTTCACGGGAGGAAACTTATGCTGATATCAGTCCATTGCGTCTGGATCAAAATGGTGTGACTTCATTCATTTCCATCATGCGTGGTTGTGATAATATGTGTTCGTTTTGTGTCGTGCCGTATACGCGTGGTCGGGAAAGAAGTCGCGATCCCTTTACAATACTCGCTGAAGCACAAGACTTATTTGCAAATGGTTATCGTGAGGCGACTTTGCTGGGACAGAATGTAGATTCATATTCATGGGAAAACCCCGAGACTGGTGAAACAGTCAATTTTGCTCAATTGCTTCGACTCGTCGCAGGGGTACATCCGGATTTGCGAGTACGGTTTTCGACATCGCACCCTAAGGATATCACAAATGAGGTCCTTGAGACCATTGCCAGTCATGCCAATATTTGTAAATACATTCATCTCCCAGTCCAATCCGGAAGTAGTCGGATCCTGGATATGATGAATCGGACCTATGATGCAGATTGGTATCGAGAGCGTATCGAAGCCATTTGGAGGATCATTCCTGATTGTGCCATTTCAGCGGACATTATTACGGGCTTTTGTACTGAAACAGAAGAAGATCATCAGGCAACTTTGGATATGATCCGCTTTGCGAAGTACTCTGCGAGTTACATGTTTGCCTATTCGGAACGTCCGGGTACACTAGCTGCCCGGAAGTATGAAGATGACGTACCTGAAGAGATTAAAAAGAGACGATTAAGTGAGATCATCGAGGTGCAAAGTCAATCCTCCTTGCAACACAATCAGAACGAAATCGGCCGAACCTGTGAGGTCTTAATCGAATGCGATTCCAAACGTGACGACCGAGAATTCAAAGGCCGAAATTCCCAAAACAAGATTACCATTTTCCCCAAAGCTGGTTCCGTAGGTCCTGGGGACTATGTCAATGTCAAGATTACACATGCAACTAGCGCGACACTTCGGGGCGTTATTGTTGCCCCGAGTCATTAGTCATTATGGCAGAAATTCAATCAATAAAACAACGTTTCGGGATCATCACCCAATCGGCACTTCTTGAACAGTCCCTGGACACGGCCATTCGCGTCGCCCCTACAGATCTGACGGTCCTTATCACTGGAGAGTCTGGTGTAGGAAAAGAAATCTTCTCCAAAGTCATTCACAGTCTGAGCCCACGAAAACACAATCCATTCATTGCTATCAACTGTGGCGCAATTCCAGAAGGTACCATCAATTCTGAATTGTTTGGCCACGAAAAGGGGGCTTTTACAGGAGCTACGGGTGATCGGAAAGGGTATTTTGAAACAGTAAATGGCGGCACTATTTTCCTGGATGAAGTTGGTGAAATGCCTCTGGATACACAATCATTTTTGCTGAGGATATTGGAATCGGGTGAATTTATACGTGTGGGATCGAGCCAGGTTCAAAAGACGGATGTCCGTGTTGTGGCGGCTACACATGTTGACCTTCGGGAAAAGATTCGCCAGGGTAAATTTAGAGATGACCTCTTTTATCGATTGAATACTGTGCCGATTCAGATTCCGGCACTTCGGGATCGTCGGGAAGACATTCTAGTCTTGTTTCGAAAATTCAGCATGGACTTTGCTGAAAAGTATCGCGGTTTGTCTATTCAATTGGATGAAGACGCAAAACGTGTCTTGGAGTCATATAGTTGGCCGGGCAATGTCCGGGAATTGAAGAATGTCGCTGAACAAATGTCCGTGCTGACTGAACAAAAGATGATCTCTGCAGATGATCTTCGGTTGGTTCTACCTCACTTGTTTCAACGGAATCTGCCAGCTCTCACTTCCTCTTCCAATTCTGAAGGAACGACGTTTCAGGAACGGGAGATCTTGTACAAGCTACTTTTCGATATGAAGAATGATCTGACGGATCTCAAAAAAGTGGTTTTCGAGTTGATTCGGAACAATGATCTTGAAGTTCCTGATGCTCATCATATCCGTGCATTAGAGCCTTCTGTCCAGGAAACACGACCACGGGATATGAAGCCCGCAGTTCGGTATGAAGCGGATACATCCTCTCGGCATGAATCTTTCGATGATGATTATTTTTCAGATAATCGACCTGTGATACTGGATGGTCACCGTCAGCGACAGGGTGTGATGGAAGTAGTCGATGAAAACCTCAGTTTGGAATCAATGGAGAAGGATTTGATACGTAAAGCACTTCAAAAACACCGTGGGCGAAGGAAAGAAGCCGCTGATGAACTAGGCATATCCGAACGTACGTTATACCGAAAGATCAAGCAATATGATCTTCAATAGTCGTGTTCATTTCCATCCAGTTTCCTGGAACCTGTCCACATTTCTTGGGTTGTTCCTTGCCGTCCTCGTGATTCCGGGATGTTACAGCTTTAAGGGCATATCGATTCCACAAGGTGCGACAACCTTCTATGTCCACAATTTTGAAGATGTCAGTGACTTACAGTTGCCAAACTACAATATCACCTTTACAGAAACACTGAAAGACAAGATTCGGAATGAATCACGACTCCGATGGAATGATCAAGATGCTGAAATTGAATTTCGAGGTAAGATAGTTGGATTTACAGTTTCAGCCGTTTCGCCTGAGGTAGGCGCAACAACGGCATTTAACCGGTTGGAGGTATCTGTTGAGGTGACTTACATCAATAATTTAACTCCTGAAACCGGTTGGACAAAACGTTTTTCTCAGTTTGATAATTTTCCTTCGAATCAAAATTTACTTGAAGCACAAGAAGATATATTGCCGGGTATCAATAAATTACTCATGGAGTATATCTTTAATGCAGCATTTACCGACTGGTAGGAATACTTCAAGCTTTTCTTGACACCCATCGAAGTTTTTGTATTTTAGCCGCTCTTCTGGCACTATGGATCG
>JAHEAU010000278.1:2704-4381 GCA_024642625.1 Lewinellaceae bacterium | reverse complement strand
TCCTGACCATCGTTTCCGGGCTGATTATTCGGGTGAGGATGGAGTGATGAATTCTGTCGGAGGAGGGTTTGAACCAGCGGTTAAATCTAATTTGGGAGAGATTGGTAGCCACCAAGTCAAGGCGAAGGGGTAATAGTTTTATTACTTTTTTATAGAATAGTTGCAAGCTTACATTTATTAATCGTAATATTGCAATGAAACAATGATTCAATCATGGGACTGACCAAAACCGAAGCCTTTACCGATCAGCAAAACGATCTGGCTGCACTCGCAAAAGCCATGGCCCATCCTGCGCGGGTCGCTATCCTCGAACATCTCATCAAGGTCAACGCCTGTGTCTGCGGCGACCTCGTCGATGAACTGCCCCTCGCCCAAGCCACCGTGAGTCAGCACCTCCGCGAACTGAAAGCCGCCGGTCTGATCAAAGGCAATATAGAAGGCACATCCGTCTGCTATTGCATCGACACCGACCGTTGGACATCCATCCGCAAACGATTCCTTTCACTCTTCGATCGATGCTGTGGACCCGATAGCTCCTGTTGTTAAGTGGATAGGTAGCTTGGCAGATTCGTTCATGTTGGAGAAAGAAATGACAAAAAACAAATCCCAAAAAACAAACAAATTCCAAATCAGAAAATCGAATGACCAAAACGGACAATGAACAACAACTTAACTGGAGGGCAAAAAACTGCTCGATGTCCGTCGTGAACCTTGGTGTCCTTCGTGGCTTTGTGGCATTTCCACTTCATTCCAGATCAGGCTCGCCACTGGTCGGAATCAGTGATAACTGTGAGTAAAACTGTAGAATGATGAACTGACAACCCCAGCCGGCAGGCAGAGACAACTGACAACAGAAAACCGATAACTGATAACTGACAACAGAAAACAGAAAACAGAAAACTCCCTCCTCAACTCCTCCACCCCTTAACTCCTAAACTCAACAATCATGAATAACGAAGATCTAAAAACCATCGTCCGCGACAAATACAACGAGATCGCGCTCCAATCCAAGGAACAAAACCAGTCCTCCTGTTGTGGAGCCGGTGGCTGCTCCACTGTCGACTATACCATCTTCAGTGAGGACTATACCGCATTGAAGGGATACAATGCCGATGCCGACCTCGGTCTGGGTTGTGGTCTGCCAACCGAATTTGCCCTGATCAAAGAGGGAAACATGGTGGTCGACCTGGGTTCAGGTGCCGGGAATGATGCCTTCGTAGCCCGGGAGATCACTGGCCCTACTGGCAAAGTACTTGGTCTGGATATGACACCCGCCATGATCGACAAGGCACGCGAAAATGCAGAGAAACTTGGCTTCAATAATGTCGAATTTCGGCTAGGAGATATTGAGGAAATGCCGATTGGTGGCAACCAAGCAGACGTGGTTGTGAGCAACTGTGTATTGAATCTTGTTCCCGACAAGAAAAAAGCCTTTTCAGAAATCTATCGCATCCTCAAACCCGGTGGACACTTCTCCATATCAGACGTGGTCATCCAGGGGGAATTACCTGAAGGTCTGCGAAATGATGCAGAGATGTACGCCGGCTGTGTATCCGGGGCCATCCTCAAGGACGACTACCTTGAATTAATTCGACAAACCGGATTCAAAGGCATCAACGTTCAAAAGGAACGAGCCATCCAGATTCCGGATGATATATTGGCCAACTATCTTTCAGC
>JAHEAU010000278.1:0-2604 GCA_024642625.1 Lewinellaceae bacterium | reverse complement strand
GTCATGGTCTGTACCGATGCCGAGGAAGCCTGTCCATTTGTACCCGGTGCAACACATCGGTTTGCATTGCCTTATCTTGACCCGAAACATGCTGATGGTACAGCAGATGCACCTTCCATTTATGATGAATGCAGTCGAACCATCGCCTCTGAACTCCTATTTGTCATCCGTCAGATATTGAACCATGAGTGATTCCGGAATTTCCTTTTTTGAACGCCATCTCACCTGGTGGGTCCTCCTGTGCATTGCCATTGGAATCGGTGTCGGCGCCGTCGGCGGCGATACGATTCGACAAATTGCACAATGGGAAATAGCGCATGTCAATATTCCAGTCGCCATTTTAATCTGGCTCATGATCTTTCCGATGATGGCCTCCATTGATTTTCAATCCTTGCGCAACTGGAGACAACATGCCCGGGGACTGTCATTAACGGTCACTGTGAATTGGCTGATAAAGCCCTTTACAATGGCCTTTTTTGCCTGGGTATTTTTTCATCATCTCTATTCAGCCTGGATCACTCCCGAAGAAGCTGACCAATTTATTGCCGGAGCAATTCTCCTAGGAGCTGCTCCGTGTACAGCCATGGTTTTTGTCTGGTCCTATCTCTCCAAGGGGGATCCCAATTACACACTTGTCCAGGTATCGGTCAATGACCTGATCCTGCTTGTGCTATTTATTCCAATTGTCCAATTACTCCTGGGTATCACGGGTATTCAAATCCCGTTTGACGTGCTTGCCACATCGGTTGTAGCCTTTGTGGTTATTCCATTACTTGCCGGGTATATTGCCAATCGGTGGCTGATTAAATCTAGAGGTCAAGCATGGTTTACGAATTCCTTTTTACCTCGACTGAAACCATTTTCTATCAGCGCCTTATTAGTTACGCTGGTCTTGTTGTTTGCATTTCAAGGTGAACAGATTTTGGCCCACCCGTTCTTTATTATTTTAATTGCTATTCCCTTGACCATCCAGACTTATCTGATCTTTTTTATTTCCTGGTTTGGAGGTAAGAAATTGGGGCTCCCCTACCGCACTTGTGCGCCCTCAGCGATGATCGGTGCCAGCAATTTTTTCGAACTGGCTGTGGCTGTCGCCATTATGCTTTTTGGACTGGATTCAGGGGCTGCGTTAACGACTGTAGTGGGCGTATTGATTGAAGTGCCCGTTATGCTGTCTTTGGTTGCATTGGCGCAACGTTGGGAATACAGCTAATTGAATTAAAATTCCATTTTTGCATTTTCTTGAATGACTAACAAATAGAATTCGATTAACTCATTGTCATTTCTTTGACTCTTTCCAGAATCTGCCGTGAATATTCATTTCTGATCTTCCCACCCTCTGCACCTTGCTCGTAGATACCTCGAATATCACTCAGCATTTCCATTGCCCTGCGGTTGACCTTTTCTTTACCCATATAGACAAAGTGCTCAGGCTGGATTTCACCCAGCGACTTCCGCGCCTCGATCAGATCGGGAGTAATATCAAAGGGATGAGATTCCGATGTGTTCTGCAGCAATTTAAACAGCTTCAGCCGGTCCTTTTTATAGTGACAACCATTGACAACTAATGGCAGAAAAACATAGAAATAAGCAATTTCGATCCAGTTGAGTCGAATTGCACTTAAGAAAGGATCATGCATAGATGGATACCAATTCGTGATCGCTGTTTGTGTAGCGATTACCGGACCCATCATGGCGTCAGAAAGTGTCTCCACATATTGCTTATCCAGCTGCCCCATTAAATCATCTTCCAGCATGGCGCCGATCTGATCCCACTGGATCACACCAAATGCGAGGCCATTGGAAAATAATGGGTCCGGGGCATAAGCCGCATCGCCAACGATTGCCCAGCGATCGGGAGAATAGACTTGCTTTACCACATAATGGTATTTCTTCAGCATATTGGTGTCATCCGTGGTGCCACTTCTGACCAGGTCAGAAACGACGCGATGTGATTGATCGGTGTACTTCAAAAAATCATCAATATTTTTCACATTACCGTCAAAATGGTCAGGGTGTGACGTAAACCCGATACTCATCATATCACCTCCGTCGGCATCTTTCATCGGTATGATCCAGATCCAGAATCCCCGAGCCATAAAGTGATGGGTACTGTAGTATCGCTCATAATGATATTCTTCTCCTGGCCCAGCAGGCATCGGACCCAGAGCATTGATCTGCTTCAACAGTTCTTTATCAAATCCTTTCAAACGGAACCAGAAACAATCCCGTTGCCCATCCGGCTTCACGACCAGATTGAGCTTTCTACCGAGAAGCTGTTTGCGACCTGTCAGGTCAATAACCCAATCAGCTTCCAGTATTTGATCCTCCCCGCTCGAAGTCTTGATCGATAACACGTGCCTTTCACCTGAGCGGAGATCAACATCCTTAACCATTCCATCAATCCGCCGGATCGCTGATTGATCTTCCACCATTTTATGCAGATCGCGGTCAAATACTTCCCGGTTCAGCAACCAGGATGGCGGCTGATTCATCGGCCCTTGCCAGTCTGGCACCTCACGCAGATCGTCAGGGGCCCGCTCATTACAGTGCACGGAATAGGTCCGATCCTCCGGGTTGTCCGGATCAATCTTGAAATAATAG
>JAHEAU010000277.1 GCA_024642625.1 Lewinellaceae bacterium | reverse complement strand
TGGTCGTGGATGCATTGCAACGCCGTGAGAGTTGTGGCGGGCATTTCCGCGAAGAGTGTCAATCTGAAGGTGGTGAAGCCCAAAGGAACGATAAAGAATTCACCTACGTCTCCGCCTGGGGCTGGACGGATACCGACAAGGATCCGGAATTGCACAAGGAGGAATTGGTGTTTGAGAATGTGGAATTAAAGACTCGCTCATATGCGTAGGCACTAAAGTGCAAGCACCAAAAAGCAAATGACAAAAAACAAATAAATACCAAATCCGAATAAAACAATGTCCGAAACGTATGGAGTGAATATTGAAGATTGGTTGAGTGAAGTGAACGAAGGTTCACCGGTGTATGACCTGGAAGAACGAACGTATCAGTTTGCCAAGGAGGTTCGGTTATTTATCAAAGGGCTGCCTTATACCCTTGCGAACACCGAAGATTCGAAGCAGTTGATCAGAGCGTCTGGGTCGGTTGGAGCAAACTACATTGAGGCCAATGAGTCCTTGAGTAAAAAGGATTTCATCATGCGGGTCAAGATCTGTCGTAAGGAAGCCAAAGAGTGTGTGTACTTCGTTCGTCTCATTCGTGAAACACAACTATTGGCTAATGATCAAGAAGGATTCCGGTTACAGGATGAGGCTGGTCAACTGAAACGAATTTTCTCGGCCATTCTGGAACGATCAAAATAATTCCTTGTATTCATTTTGATCATTCGAATTTTGACTTTGGAATTTGTTTGTCATTTGATTTTTGAGATTTGTTACTTCACTTCTTTTGGTCATTTGAATTTGTGTTTTTGGATTTATTTGTGATTTGTTTTTTGTCATTTGGTATTTCAACTTGGATGTTTTCCAACCGCGAGTTGGACTTTGAATAAAACGTAATCGTCAATACGATGAAGCTGAACTTAAAAATCTGGCGCCAAAAGAATAACTCCACAAAAGGAGGATTCAAGTCCTATCAGGTGGACGCCAATACGCATATGTCCTTCCTGGAAATGTTGGACGTATTGAACGAATCATTGATCGCGAAAAAGGAAGAACCGGTTGCGTTCGAGCATGATTGTCGCGAAGGGATTTGTGGTGCTTGCAGCATGGTCATCGACGGCCAGCCGCATGGTCCATGGAAGGGAACCACAACGTGTCAACTTCATTTGAGAGAATTCAAGGAAGGTGATACGATTACGATTGAGCCGTTCCGTGCGAAGTCTTTTCCTGTAGTGAAAGATTTAGTGGTGGATCGCTCCTCGTTTGATCGCATCATTCAGGCCGGCGGATATATTTCTGTCAATACCGGACAGGCACCGGATGGTAATTCTACCCCGGTAGAAAAGGAACAGTCGTCTCTTGCTTTCGAGGCTGCTGCTTGTATCGGTTGTGGCGCTTGTGTAGCTGCTTGTCCGAATGCATCTGCGATGTTGTTTGTCTCGGCCAAGGTCAGCCACCTGGGCTTATTGCCTCAGGGCAAAGTCGAGCAGGGCGACCGTGTGTTGAGCATGGTTCACCAGATGGATGAAGAGGGTTTTGGTCGCTGTTCCAACGTCACCGCTTGCGAAGCGGAATGTCCAAAGGAAATTTCCGTGGCCAATATCGCCCGACTGAACCGCGCCTACTACGGTGCTGCATTGGGCTCTGAGAAAAAGGTCTAGAATTTTAGGCAAATTAATAAACTAAAACAGCCCGTCAACGTGAGTGGACAGGCTGTTTTATTAGGGCATTGATTAATGTGAGATGACCAGTGTTTTTACCCCCAGGATAACCGGTCCAGCGAGGAGTTGAACAACATAGGTGCCAGTTGGGAGCAGACCTGTATCTAGTAAGAATTGCTCTTGGCCGGGCTGCCCAGATTGTGTTCGAATACCACGTCCTTGGGAGTCATAAAGAACGACTCGATCAATGAGTCGAGCTCGAGGGCAGTTAGGATCTAGCGCGATCTGTGCCCAGGCACCAGCAGGATTGGGAAATACTTGCCAGCAATTATCTGCCAGTGAGACCTCTTCAGCTTCATTTGCTGTTATGATGGTCTTGTCACATCCGGGCACCAGACAGCCGACAGAATCCAGCTTGAGGAGAAAGACTCGATAGGCATAATCTACAGGGTTTTCTGCTTTAACCTGGTATACTCCTCCTAAGAGAATCCCTCCATCGGATGTACGAATGCTATGGCCGAAATAGGGACTTGAATAATTGAGGCTATCAATATAGTGTTTGACATCAATGACACGTCGCCAAAGCTCAATCCCTTCAGCCGTATATTCCACTAAAAAATATTTCCTACCTGATTCAACCCCTACCAGAATATTTCCATTCTCCTGTACGGATAAAGACTGGAGGGAGGCTGTACTCAATCCTTTGCAAATATATGGCGGCTCCCAATGCCAGAATTCTCGGCTCCAGATAGAGTCCAGACTGACAGGATCCACCATCACTACGCGTGTGCAGGTTGGTCCGGTAGAATTCAGATCAGGCATACAGAGAAACACCAGATTGCCGGACGGGTGAAGAGCTAAAGCTTGCCCTGAACCCTTGAATGGGGTTTCATTAAAGGAGATAAAATTCCCCATGCTGTCCAGCCGCAATAAATAGGTTTTTTTATCGAATGTCGTGCCTGAGGTGATGAGAACCACAATAGAACTATCCGGCATGACCTTCATGTCCAGCGTTATCTGTAGGAATCCAAAAACATCCAGCTCATGTTGCTTCGTCCAGAGCACCTGGCCAGACGTGTCGATACAATAAAGTAAAAAGGTATTTTCTGATCCCAGCAAACCGGGCAAGAGCAGAGCAGCGCTGTCCGGTTGGAGGATGGACCCGAAGCAAGTCCAGAAATCATCATCAGGGTGAGTATATTTTTTTACCTGTATGACTTCTCCAGAATTGGCGTCAAACCAGTTTAGTAAAGGTCCGAGTTCTTGTGTTTCGGCATCTCGAGAGCGACTAATGTAGATCAAATTGCCAGCGGAGGAAACCAATAAATCCAAAGGTCGATAAAGAAATATATCTGATTGGCTACCGACAACATCTTGAAACGGACTAACCCAAATCAATTCCAGATCAGACAGTTGATGCTTCAGTACCTTGTGATTATTCACAGGAATCGTCTCTTTGCTTCCTTCGATTAAACTGTAATAGGCCTGAAAGCCCTCCTTAATATCAACATGATCATAAAGTTCATTAGTAGGCTCCAGAGTGAACACTTTGAAGAGACCGGGCTGAGCCGAAGCCGAGATGCAGAAAATTATACACAACCCCACCACAGCCATTTTGAAAACGGGTGGCCGGATCATGGTTGAATACGAATTGGGGTGGAAAGGACGAAGCCTTCAGCCGACTGAGCTTGAAGAATGTAGATTCCAGGGGTGATATTTCCCAAGTTTAATTCAAAGTGCCAAAATGCATTTTTTCCCAATTGGTTTAGCATTATCTAAGTAGAATAATCCGCTTCGTCTCATCAACTTTCCCGTGCAAATCCTGAACACGAATAAAATACATACTCGAATTATAAGCAGAGAGATCAATGCTATGAGTCGATCCCTGGAATGACGTTTGAAAAACAACTTTTCCTGTGACATCATATACTTTTAACGTCAACCATTCTTCAAATCCAGGTACATTAATGTTGACCTGACCAGTAGATGGATTCGGTGAAACTGTTAATATTCCAGGTGCAATACCGGGTGGAATATCCAGATCAGTCGAAAGTCCTGTGGTATCCGAAACCCACATCATGATCATCACCATCATTTCATCATCGGAGGTTGGTCCGAAATTGACTGAATTGGGTCCATCATTGATCCAGGATGCTTCATGGATCAAACCGTATGAAGGCGAAATGGTGATCGGTAGAAATTCATCATAATACCGGATCGGGATGTGCTGATAATCAAACCAGGGACTAGGGCAACCAGGCTGGCCATTCGGACAGGCACCATCATAAATGATATCTCCCTTCGAGCCGTTGGGATGCCGTTTATACACCTTGTAGGCCTTCCCGTATTTATGGGTATGTCCCATCATCCCCCAGATAAATGCAGTAGCCGGTGGATAGACAATGTTTTGGGAATGCGTGATCAGATTATTATTATTCGGAATCGGAATATTCGGGTTGGCGATTAATGTACTGTGCATTTCCTGCTTGGATGTACCTGCAGGTTGGGTGTAAATATTCAGATAGGCTTCGGCCTGTAGCGGAAGGATTCCCGAATAGTTGATATAATGCGAATTCAGATCCAGCACCAGATCCTTTTCCCAATGGAAAGCGGTCCCGGCAGGAAGATTTAAATCCTGGGCATATTGTACTGCTGCGACGAGGCCGATTCCTGCATGATAGGGATCTGGTCTCAAACCTGCTGATACAGCATTCGCATCATTTGGTGAATCGAAATCATAAATGATAAAATG
>JAHEAU010000056.1 GCA_024642625.1 Lewinellaceae bacterium | reverse complement strand
CCCGAAGGATCAGACGCTTGGTGCGCAGAACAGGAAAGGAGGAAAAAACAGTGTCATTCAGTGAAGTTTGCATTGGATAAATAAGTCTTATTATTTCATTTGCATCTCGATGTCCCGATGTTGCTCTTTCGTCGGCATCCCGAAGTTACTGCGGGTAAATGTGGTTTTACTTCCAAATGGATGTTGAATTATCTGTACGAGAAATAGATTATCATAGTCCGCATTATCGATTTTGATGTCGACGCCAGATAAGGCTTTTATTAAAGCTGGAGTTGTATTGGAATGACCAACGACAAGCACCTTTTTCCCACGAAGCGATTGTAGGATTGGGGCCAGTTGCAATACTGTATCCGGTATATATAAAATCATCTCTTTATTCAAGGCATTAGCCAGCGGTTGGCCTGTCTGTCTTGTGCGTTTGAAATTGGAACAGTAGATGTCTGAAATTCCCTTTTCGATAAGTGCATCTCTCAAATCCTTGGCTCGTTGCTGACCTTCAGAAGTGAGCGGTGGATCCTTTGAATCATCCATTTTCTCTGCATGACGGACAAGATAAATATCCGTTGTAGAACAGGAAGACAGAAAGAGGGCGCCAATCAATAGTAAAGCTAAATGGTACTTGAATGTCATAAATTAGATTCAACCGGGATGATAAAAAGGGGCGTACAACAGTCACGGATGACTTATTTGCCAACACTGCCCACGGTCCATTCCCGAATGGATGATCGACGATGATGGCCCATAACTATGAGGTCTATTTTTCGTTTTTCAATTTCTGTCTGAATGGCTTCTTTCAGATTTCCCTGGATAAGAATAATATCACAGGATAATCTTTTTTCCTGAAAGGGTTTTAAAGATTCTCTAAGGGTAGTTGTTTCTTTCTTAGTAAATCTGAACGATGGTCTCAGATACACTTCGGTCCTGGATCATATCCAACTAAATCTGGATTAGGAGACGCTACAGGTAAGCGCCAGCTATCTGTATGGAAGGCCAATACCAGTTGGATCGAACAAGACGACATTCGCTCATTGGGTTCTCTAAAATCGATCAGGACTAGAATAATGTTCATCGTTTCAATAATGAAGAATAGGAAGTATATGATTTGCCATCTTGTACATTTTGCCAAATATAACAATATGAGCATCAATGTTCTAAAGTGATATGAAAGCTCTCGCACTCCTTATAGTTCGTGCATTTGGCCAGAATAAGTAACACGTAGTTGAGAATATGCCATATCAGATCATTCAAAAGGACTTGGTTCGGGCATGTTATTTGTTTTTCTTTGAGGTGAGTCAGCAAGAGAAGTGATCAAGCTCATGGAATGCGATCCTCATTATTTTGACCTTAATGTCTTATTGAATGAATAACGGATGATAACTAGTCCTATGAATGATGTATCCTCGAACCGTTTGAGTGCGGAAGATCTACTCAGCTGTAAAAAGCGAAATGATCTCATTAATGCTGCTAATGCTGCTGGTGTGGATTTAAAAAAAGTATTGAGAAACCTTCGCTATGAGGAGGAATTGCGTCAGCTGCAAGCCGAGTTAGTTGACCTTCAGCAACACGTCGCCAAGAAAAAATTGCGTGTAGCTATCATCTTTGAGGGTCGTGATGCGGCTGGAAAGGGAGGCGCAATTAAACGATTTACCGAACATTTGAATCCCCGCTCCATGCGATTGGTCGCTCTGCCAAGGCCTACGGAGGTGGAAATGGGCCAATGGTACTTTCGTCGCTACATCAAAGCGATGCCTGACCCCGGCGAAATCGTATTCTTTGACCGGAGTTGGTACAATCGGGCCGTAGTAGAACCGGTGATGGGATTTTGCAAAGATGCAGACTATGATCGCTTCATGAAGCAGGTTCCTGAATTTGAACACATGCTGTATGAGGATGGAGTAATTGTGATTAAATTCTGGTTTTCGATTTCCAAGGAAGAACAACAGCAACGTTTTCAATCCCGTTTGGAAAACCCATTGAAACGATGGAAATTTTCGCCAGTTGATATGAAAGGACAGGAATTGTGGAAACGATATACTCATTACAAGGAGCAAATGTTTTCAAGAACCCATACGCCATTCAGCCCTTGGATTATAGTCAAGACCAATGATAAACGAATAGCGCGATTGGAAAGTATGCGATACGTCCTTTCTCAATTTGATTATCCTGGAAAAAACCGTTCCAAAGCGGTAATGATCCCAGATCCAAATGTAGTCGCGAGGTATTATCGTCAACTTCAGCAAATGGATATTTGAATTAGTTGTCGGTTGTGATTATTGGGTTAAAAGTTTTATGATTATTTTAAAAGAGGAATGCAATTATGGCCAGGAAAAAAAATATTGAACACGTAAATCCGGAATCTGCTGCCTCTGTTGTGGTAAAGAAAGTACCGTTAAAAAATAAGTTGGAATTGACAGACGAAGATGTCACGATTCTCAATTCCAGGATTGGGTTGAAATACTTAATTACAGATAAAAAGACCAATGTCGACAAGGCATTGCGATTGGCAAAACATGAATTGCAGCTTCGTGCTTTGCAAGCAGAATTAATCCAATTGCAGAATTGGACGATTCGGGAAGGAAAGAAGATTGTCGTCTTATTCGAGGGCCGTGATGCCGCTGGAAAAGGGGGTGCTATCCGACGGTTGACAGCACATATTAATCCGCGACACTATCGGATTGTTGCGTTGAGAAAACCGACATCTGAAGAAATTGGCCAATGGTATTTTCAACGCTATGTCAATCAATTGCCCAAGGAAGGTGAGATCGTTTTTTTTGATAGAAGTTGGTATAACCGTGCTATTGTCGAGCCAGTCAATGATTTTTGTACAACGGCGGAATACAACATGTTTATGGGCCAGGTCAATGATTTTGAGCGAATGATTGTCGAATCGGGCACCTTTCTGATCAAGATCTATCTTTCAATCACCAAGGCGGAGCAGGCCAATCGATTTCTGGATATTCGATCCAGCAGATTAAAGCGTTGGAAAATGACACCTGTCGATGAACGAGCACAGGAGCTTTGGGATGTCTATACGGCATACAAGAAGAAGATGTTTTCTCAAACAGATACAGCCTTCGCACCCTGGACAGTTATTCAGGCGGATCGGAAAAGTGAAGCCAGAATAGAAGTTGCCGAATTATTATTGCAGACCATACCCTACATACATGGGGAGGGAGAGTCCTGAATCAGGTACTGGAAACTGGACATCGAAATGCCTACCTTTGCACCGATTTTTAACAGATATCATCAGTTTGTTGTTTTTGATGTCTGTTCATCGCAAAACCAATGATGATGATCAAGATTACCCTGCCCGATGGCAGCATTCGGGAGTATGAAGCCGGCGCAAGTAGTTTGGATGTCGCTCTTTCAATTAGTGAAGGGTTGGCACGAAATGTATTGGCAGCAAAAGTTAATGGCGAGATTTGGGATGCCAATCGGCCCATTCATGGAGATGCCAAACTTCAACTACTGACATGGAATGACAAGGAAGGGAAATCGACCTATTGGCATTCATCGGCTCACTTGATGGCAGAGGCTCTAGAAGCCATTTACCCAGGCATCAAATTAGGTATTGGTCCTCCTGTTGAGAACGGCTTTTACTATGATGTAGACCCTGGCGACAGAACGATCAGTTTGGAGGATCTGCCTGCCATCGAAACCAAAATGATTGAGCTGGCTCGCGAAAAAAATGTTTTCATCCGTAAAGAAGTGAGCAAGGCAGATGCCATTGCCTACTTCATAGAGAAGGATGACGAATATAAAATCGAATTGCTCCAGGATCTTGAAGATGGACAAATTACCTTCTACGAACAGGGCAATTTTATTGATCTGTGCCGGGGCCCACACATCCCTGATACGGGCTTTATCAAGGCAGCCAAGCTGCTCAATGTCGGCGGTGCATACTGGCGTGGTGACGAGTCGCGCAAGCAATTGACCCGAATCTACGGGATTACCTTCCCCAAACAGAAAGAATTGACGGAGTATCTGGAGATGCTCGAGGAAGCCAAAAAGCGGGACCATCGCAAACTGGGCCAGGAGT
Source organism: Lewinellaceae bacterium (assembly GCA_024642625.1). GTDB lineage: Bacteria > Bacteroidota > Bacteroidia > Chitinophagales > Saprospiraceae > JAGNXB01. Next base: position 12,690 of record JAHEAU010000056.1, on the reverse strand, counting down.
TGGAACTCTACATGTTCTCCGAAAAAGTCGGGGCTGGTCTGCCGATTTGGTTGCCAAGGGGCACGGTGCTACGGACTCGTTTGGAGGATTTCATGAAGAATGAGCAACTCAAGAGGGGCTACCAGCCGGTTATTACGCCACATATTGGTAAGAAGGAGCTTTATGTCACTTCGGGCCATTACGAAAAATATGGCGAGGATAGCTTTCAGCCCATACACACACCAAGAGAGGGTGAGGAATTTCTGCTCAAGCCGATGAACTGTCCTCACCACTGTGAGATATTCGGACACAAACCGCGCTCTTATAAAGAACTGCCTTTACGTATCGCCGAATTCGGCACTGTGTATCGCTACGAGCAAAGTGGTGAATTACATGGTCTCACCCGTGTGCGTGGATTTACGCAGGATGATGCCCACCTCTTCTGTACGCCGGATCAGGTAAAGGACGAGTTTCTGAATGTGCTTGAACTGACACAATTGGTTTTGAAGCGAATGGGTTTTGAGAATGTAACTGCTCAGATCTCTTTGCGTGATCCAGAAAATAAAGCCAAGTATATTGGTTCCGACGAGAATTGGGAGAAGTCCGAAAATGCGATTATTGACGCTTGTAAGGAGGTGGACCTGGAGACGGTGACTGTTTTGGGAGAAGCTGCATTCTATGGCCCAAAACTTGATTTTATGATCAAGGATGCCCTGGGTCGTAGCTGGCAATTAGGTACCATACAGGTGGACTATAATTTGCCTGAACGGTTCAAGCTGGAGTATATCGGATCAGATAATCAGAACCATCGTCCGGTCATGATTCACCGTGCACCATTTGGATCAATGGAACGGTTTATCGGTGTACTGACTGAACATTGCGGGGGGAACTTTCCACTGTGGCTCACACCGGACCAATATGCAATACTGCCAATTTCTGAAAAGTATAATGCCGAGGCTCAAGCTATTGCCAAACAGTTGATGTTGGAAGATATTCGCGGTTTTGTTGATGACCGAAATGAGAGTATAGGTCGTAAGATTCGAGATGCGGAATTGAAAAAGATTCCGTTGATGCTTTTAGTTGGTGAAAAGGAAATCGAGGCAGGTGGTGTCGCTGTGCGGATGCGCGGCGAAGGCGACCTCGGCTTGATGGCAGTGGATGCGTTTATTGCCTGGTTTAAAGAAAAGGCGGCGGAATGAGCACATCACTGGACAGAACAGAAAAATTGGTTCTGTCCAGTGTTCGTTTATTCGTATGAACGAATTTGTGCCCTATGCTTCAGAAGATACGGGGTATTTGAAATTCACCATCCAGTTGATGCCGTATTGATCTGTTAGGCTGCCAAAAAAGGCCCCCCAAAACATGTCCTGTATTGGCATGGTAATTTTTCCTCCCTCAGATAGTTCATTAAAAATTCGCTCAGCGTCATCCCGGCTGTCGGGTTCGATGGAGATATGCATATTGTTGCCCAATGTCACGGTGAATCCCATTTCCTTGGGTGCATCTGTTCCCATCAGAATGTGATTGCCTGTGATTGGTAGCTCAATGTGAAGGATCATTTGCTTTACATGTTCAGCAATTGGTGGATGATCAACCTGAGGAGGTAAATCGCCGAAACGTTGAATGCCGTTACCACTGAATTCAGATTTGAAGACAGTTCGATAGAACAAGAATGCATCTTCTGTATTTCCCGGAAAGTTGAGATACGAACAGACACGTGGTTGATTGTCGGCCCGGAGACTGTTTCGGAGACTGGATCGGGCTTCCAGGTATTGATCCAAATTACCTAAAGCCATCGTGAACCCTTCCTTGAAGCCCATTTCGATCACTTTTTCAAGGTCGGCCAGATGATCATATTGGATGAGGATGTCGACAATTGTGGTGGCTCCCTGATCTGTGAATGTATTTGTCCATAATGATCTCGGTAAAGCAGTATTCACCTTTCCGGAATCATCACAAAATGCGTCCAATCCTGAGAATTGGTCAAGATGAGCGATGTGCTGATAATCTGCGCGACACCAATGGGTTGTATCGTCGGGGCCAATCATTGCATACAGCCAATGTCCGTCTTCCCGAAAGTCCATTGTTTTGGTTCGGGTAATATAGGGTTTGGGTGCCCACCATTGATCGAGGAGCTCGGGTTTGGTCCATGCATCCCAGACAACCGGGAGTTCTGCGGCAAATTCCCGTTTGACATTGACGGAATTCGTGTCCTTGTTTACAGTAAATTCAAAGCGCAAATTTGGGTTCATTTCTCAGTAGATTTCATTGTGGATAATAGGTTGTCAAGTTCAGAAAATCGGTTCTCCCACATGGATTTGAATTGGCTCAGCCATTGGTCAATGAGCTTCATTCTGGTTGCATCAAGATGATAGTAAATTTCTCTTCCAGAGGGATCCGGTTTGACAAGTTCGCATTCTGTGAGAATGCGTAAATGCTTGGATACGGCTTGTCGTGTCATGTCAAAATGATCAGCAAGGGCATTGGGTGTCATGGCCTGAGAGGCGATAAGAACAAGTATGGCACGTCGGGTAGGATCCGCTATGGCCTGAAAGACATCTCGTCGCATATAGGGTTGTTACTTTTATGAAACCGATTGGTTGCAAATATAAACGCAACTATTCGGTTGCGCAATGCTTGGTCAAAATTTTTTCAAAAATGATGTAGCCGTTGTGGGCTATAGGCTTGACCGCTTCGATTCATGATCAATGACTGCAATAAAGAGGATCCAGGTTTATTATGATCAGTTCAAATTTGAACTTTGCCTATGAATGCTCAAGAAGATGGGTCTTTCCACGTTTCGGTCACTCTATTATTTCCTGCTTCTGCACCTGAACGAACGATGATAACGCAATCGGATGTGTGATCTTGATTAACACCGAGCTGATTTCCGTTTGACTCCTGTTCTGCCTTTTGCCTCCACTTTTTCAATATAGTCCATGGCCAGGGGAACTTTGCATGCAGTGCCACCGACATCGACATGAACCTTGCCAATGCGTTGGGCTACTTCTTTTGACTTTGCAGTCAATTCCGGGATAAATGATCCCGTAGCTATCACAAACCCGTTCATCGTGTATTTAACCCTGTTTTGTGCAGCATGAATTTCTTTCTCTACCTGGTCCAGCAGAGCGGAGTATACATCGATATCAAGATTTTCATCCGGATTAACAGCAGCGTAATTGGCCAATGTCGACCAACCGGCTGTCGCAATATTTTCCTGGTCAGATTGAATCCATTTCAGACCAAGTTCAAATCCATGTTTTGTTTCTGCCGCAACCCAGGGAACAGCATATTCATTCAGGTACGACCAATATGCCATTTTGACCCAACCATCAAGCTGTTCTTTGGTGATCAGCGTTTCATCAGCCATCAATCCTGCCAGGTACATAGCGTCGGAATTTCCAGTCGCATAAAGTTCAAGAGCAAGGGAATGGTTCTTTTTAGTCCTCTTGAGAATCGTTTTGAGGTCTTGTACTTTTACACCATACAGTGGTTCTTTTGCCCCATGTCGCATGAATGTCTTCTTGGTTTGATCATCTCCGAACGAATTTAATTCGGACATTACCTGATTCAGAGTTAATGTTGATTTGGTCATACTCAAAATGCATAAGGATTATTCAGATTTAAGCAAATTAGGAGAAAGGATGATCATTATTCGACTTCGTTTTGTTTTTTTTAATCAAGTTGACGTAGGCATTCCTCCGTTTAGTGCCAGATGATCTTGTCTGCAATCAGATTGGTTGTGCATTCAATTGCATCTGTGGCCCAATGGCAGAATTAGAGGACGCTCATTTCAAGGTCCTGGATGATTGCAAGAAGGTCCTGGTTGCACGATTTTATCAGAAACAATACGATGTGAACTTTGGCATGATGCATTCATGTATTTTATTGTGCAGAATCATCAGGATATTTCGGAATTCTGTCTACGAAGTTGGTGAGGCCGAAGCCTTCAAGTAGTCCTCTCTCCCTTTTTCCAATTCTTCGATAAGTTCGTTTCTCATTTGACGAAGCTGGAAGATCAATGATTTTTTCCGATTCCAAATTGACCAAAAATCAAAGGTATATCGCAGGCGATATAACGTTTTTATATAAAAGAGAGCGAATACACCTGCAGGATAAAAACTCAAGAGTAAAATCAATCCGATGGCCCAGTTTGTCCAGTGAATGAGCAATGCGGCTTGAATGATATAGACGAATAAAAAGACAAACATGCCTGCAGCCATTCTGATCGAACCGACAAAATCTTCCCTGACACGAATCCGTCGTGAAATCCATTCAGCGAATTTAAAAGGAACCAGATTGACCAGCCAACCAAAAAGAAATAATGGAAAACCCATGATCAATCCTGAGCCAGATCGTAACTGGTTTCCAATAGGATGTGATGCCCGCAATTGAGTGTCTCTCAGCCGAAGTGCCTCTACATGTTGGAGATAGGACCTGATTCGTCGATCAAATACATTAACCTGTTCCGGGTGATGATCGTCAAACCAGATAACAGCTTGGGCGATATCTCTGGAGAGGTAAAAATCCTGTTTGATTTTATCTTCCTGGATCTCTTCATCCCGAAGCGTGGATCTGTATAACTGCTCAATATTTTTCACTAGTTGATCGAGACGCTCATCCTCAATACTGACGGTTCGTTTTTCAAGTTCTATTCGGAGCTCGTCCATAACTGCATGTGATGCTTCGATGGGGTTGACATTGAATAGTTGCTGGTAATGGCGTAGTGAAATTGGCTGACCAATATTCACAAAAACATCGCTCTGAAAGTGGTGAGGATTGCTGTAATTGATCCCAATTGGAATAATGGTCACATCCAATTGGAAATCGTGACGGGCTTCGGCCCCAAGTCCAATTCGTGCTATTCCAGATTTGAGGGGACGCAAACGCCGTTCAGTTTTACTCACGCCTTCAGGAAAAATGAGCATAGCTCCACCTTTTCCTAAATGATCAAAGCAACGATCAAAGGTCGCTTGGTTTTTGTCCAGATCATCCGGTTCAAATTCGGGTCGGTAGACCGGAATCATATGCAGTTTGCCCAGGATCGCAGCGATCAGAGGTTTTTGGAAAGCACTACCACGGGAGAGGAAATACAAACTTCGTCGAATATAGACACCAAGGACTATCGGATCCATAAACGCACTGGTATGGTTGGCTGCAAGCAGAACAGGGCCTCTTCGAGGAATGCGTTCCAGCCCTCGAATGGAAATCGACCTAAAATAGCCTTTAACAGTCAGTGTGAATAACCAGCGAAGTACATGGTAAAGCATAACGGCAGAGCTTGGTTTGTTTGGAAAATTACAAACTATCCTGCAGGGTTGAAGGGTATACATTTGAGGACAATGGGCGCGAAGGTGGTTCATGCCTTCCTAATCCGGGTGAAGCCCTGTCTTGTGAATCCTTAAAAAAGAGGAATAATAGAGTTGCTATTTTCCCATATAAACGGCACCAGAGGTTGGTGTTTCGTGCAGTTCCACTTTAGACATGAGAGGTACTTGTGGTTTGATCTGATCCCAAAGCCAGATAGCAATTCGTTCACAAGTCGGGTTTTCCAATCCGGGTATGTCGTTCATTAAATGATGATCCAGCGTCTTGACAATGGGGTCGACAACGCGTTTGAGATCGGCAAAATCCATGACCCAGCCCAAATGGGGATCCAGTGGCCCGTCAATGTAGACCACTAGACGGTAAGTATGCCCATGAATGGCTTTGCACTTGTGTCCATCATGAACATTTGGTAGAAAGTGCGCTGAATCGAAGGTGAATTGCTTGAAGAGCTCCATAACACAAAGGTATGTTGAGCAAATGAATCAGCAGGTATATGACACTATTCTTCCAATCGAGGTGCCTCCGTAAAGATGACTTCAGTGTTGTGCCGCCCGCATCGTGCCCGAACCCATTCTTTAATTTTTTCACGGATGGCTAAATCCAGGGAGGCTGGCGAAATATGAAACACGACCTGACTGACTGGATGAATATCACTAACACCATCGGTGAATAACATCGTTTCTGAATAGGTGCATGAAAGAATATCCGGATATAGAGGATGGATCTCATTAAAGATTTGCCGGCCGAAGAGGGGTGCATTTCGAAGACTATCCACGCGTGCCTCGGCTTCCTGGAGATCATTTTGCATGGCACTGATCCTGTTCCTGAGAATTTCTGTCTCGCTTGCGCTTCGTTCATCCAGAGCAAATCCCTGCTCAATGGTGATGTTTTCAGGTTGGATATTGAAGATTTCCCCTCTTTTTTTGATCACATTTTTCAGACTGTCAGATAATGTCTTTCCGCCGAAAACCAAGCTCACTTTCCGTTGCCCTTTGTCTATATCATGCCGGACCAAATAGGCCCCTTCGAATACAGTTGCGCTTTTTATAAACATCTCGGCATTTTGATCAAATTTTTCATTTTGAACCAACTGATGACCAAAATAAAGACTGGGTATGATGGTAATCAGAATTATAAACAAAACCAGACGCCTGACTTTGATTTTTTGTGCCGGGTCAACGATACTGCGAATGGGAAATCGCAGAAATCGAGAGATCATCAATGCTGCCAGAGCGATAAAAACTGTATTGATGGTGAATAAATAAAAGGCGCCTAAAAAGAAATTGAACTGACCTGTTCCCAATCCATAACCTGCCGTACATAAAGGCGGCATGAGCGCGGTAGCGATGGCCACGCCAGGGATGACATTTCCTTTCATTTTACTGCTGATCGCGACAATACCGGCCAGGCCGCCAAAAAGAGCAATCATCACATCATAAATGGAGGGGCTGGTTCGCGACAGCAGCTCACTATGAGCCGTTTCTACAGGTGAAATGGCAAAGTATATGGTGGAAGCCAGAATACTGGCGAATACCGCAAAGCCGAAGTTTTTAAGTGACGACCGAAAGAGCTTGAAATTGTAGGTAGCAATGCTGTAGCCCAATCCATTGATGGGTCCCATTAATGGAGAAATCAACATTGCACCGATCACGACGGCAGTGGAATTCATATTCAGTCCTACTGAACAAACCACAATGGCAAAGGCCAGGATCCAGAGATTATACCCTTTGAAGATTACACCTCTTTCGATCTCTTCATGGATGATCTCATAATCTTCGACCTCGTTGCGCAGGTCGATAAAGCTGAAGAGGTTGCGGAACATGTGATCAGTTTTCAGATGGAAAGATCGGTACTCTGGAGCGAATGGCCAAGAAATGGGGTGGAGAGTAGAGGGTGGGAAATTTGAAGTGGGAAATCGAAAATCGGAAGTGAGAAATCGAAAATTGGAAGATGTTGTCACTTTAATCCAATCCGGCAAGAGTTAATAGCCCTCGGCTTTTTAACCGCCGTGGAGGTTAACCGGGGGGATAAATTAATCCTATACTGATCGGGCTTTAGCCCTATGATTCATCCTGGTGAGTTGAGGGTGTGGCATAGAGTGTATTTCAATAACTATATGAATGGGTTGGCTTCTGTGATAAAATAAGACTCTGAGAAAGTGAAAATTTAAGTCGGAAATCGGGAGTGACCTTCCGATTTCCGACTTAAAAAAAGCCCCCGGTTTTCACCAAGGGCTTTTTTTTATTTACAATTCAACAATTGTCAGCAAACAGATATCCGGAAACTCCTACCTGTGGCAGGAAGGGATAACCGACAGCTGACTATTCTTTCACCACCCGCTCACTGGCCAATAGCCGGCCTTGTGCCTCCCACTGCAGGAAGTATAACCCGGCAGGGTAAATGGATAGATCCAGTGACTGGCTACGTTCACCTATTGCGGCTGACTGACTGATCAATGGCCGACCCATGAGATCCAGCACAACCAGATGCATTCCAAGCTCGGCCGCTATTGGCAGTTGCACTTGGACCTGGCCAGTTGTCGGATTAGGGAAGACCAGCAGTCTTTGTTCATCTCTCCAAGGTTGATCAGTGCTTACTAAAGCTCCTTCAAAGCAGATATTATCCAAATAAATAGTGTACGAAATAGGACAAGCACATTGATCTGAACTTAGCTGATTCCAGACATAGGTGGCAAGTTGTACAGGAATGCCTGCATTTCCATCACCGCATGAATCGGTGACAGCCCAGTCACTGAAATCATAAGGGATCTCCACTGTGTACCAATCATCCTCATCAGGAGGTGGAAGGTCCTCAAGACTGGCTAAGGTGTAACAATCTGCATTTGGGTCTTCACAAATGAATGGATTGGGAATTGGCTGATAAGCTTTCTTTACTTTAAAGTCCCACTTTTTTCCATCACTTTCCTGCACATGGGGGTCTCCCCAGATACGCGTTTTCAGTTTACCTTTTGGATCATATTTAGAAAGACAATAGACTTCCTCAGTCATCAGAATATCTGTTTGATCAAAATTGCCTTCCAATTTCATGGCCCAACCGTCAGCACTTAATGGGTGTCCTTCCAACAGGGTCGGATGCCCTTCTGTAGCGATCCATCCAGGGGCCGAGCCCATGCCTCCGGCAGCGATATCTCCAGGAATACCATCCTCAGCAAAGTCAGGATTTTTCAGAATGGAGGTCGCACAGTTTGGCCAAACGATACAAGTGACCGTCACAGTTTGCGATTTGACAAACACTTCACACAGGCTGCCATCCGGTTTCAACCGGGTCACTTGCATGATCACCGTATAGGTGCCGGAACCAGGGAAGAGGTAGCAAAAGGTCTGATTACCCCAGCTGGATCCGATCGAGGTCCCGGAGGATGTCGTCAGAAACCAATCGACCTGATCACATTTATCCAGAGCAAGAGGAGAAAAGCAAGCTTTGCAGGATTTGTTAGAATAGGAAACGGCAAACCCCTTGTCCACATGGTCTTGTAATGCCAGGATGTCAGTAATGTCGCATGGACATTGATTCGGACAATCCAGAATGAACGTCAATTTGCATGTGCAGGTGTCATCCCCGCAATATCCGGTCAGATTCAGCATATACACACCGGATTGATTGAAGTATGTGGGTAGTAGGGTGATCCCGAAAATGGGGTCATTGTCCCAGAAGCTCATGGAGATCACAGTACCATCCGGCTGGGTCAGGCCCCATTCGATCAGGTGCTCATCAGGGCAGCTGTCACCTTCACAGGCGAAATTTCCGGTGAGCGTGAACCCTTGTCCCGGATTCGGGCAGACCAGAGTGATTGGTGGTCCATTGCAGGTCATGGGTTGACTCATAGCACCTTGCGGGCCGCGGAGATAGAGATGGTCAAATCCACCACAATGGCACGTATCGCACGCTTCGCGTATCCACCTCGTCTGACAGACACAGGAGTCGGTTGCGCCCGGACAAAGAGTGGACAGTGTAAGGAAATAATCTCCCGGATCCGTCACGGAGGAAACGTCAAAATTCAGCAGTGGGTAATTGGTCGTGGTCCCTTGATCGGTATAGTTGTTTGGCCCGCTGATCGTCCAGTTGACTGTGCTTTCCGTACAAGGACCGCCGCTGGCTTTTTCACAGCCAAAAAAGCCAGAAATAAGGACATCATCTGCCGGACAGGGCAGTGGGGTGGTCATCACACCCTTCGTACAGGCCAGCGGATAGTCGATGCCGTTTTGCGTGAGGATCATTTCAGGAGTGTTGCATGCACAGGTGTCCGGATCCTTGGCGCAGGACATGAAGGAGATATTGTCCACCGCGAAATCATTGCCGATCTGTTGGATATCCAACGTGCCGACCTTCAGGGTGTAGGACAGGCTGGGGGATGCAGGAGCTGTCCAGGCAAAGAATAGTTTCGTCCATTGATCCGGCGTCTCTGGCAAAGGCATTGGACCGGAGGTCCACACATTTGCAGGGATGATATCATCCTGAATGGACAGTTCAATGAGTGGTGTACCCAGATTCTGGTTGGGTTTGACCAGGTTATTGAATTCAGCACAAAGGACATAATCCGTGTTTGGTAAAAGGCCATTTACTTGTTGCTTCCAGGCTGCCAGGCCTGGGGTGGTACTACCATCTACAGCGAGATATGTATCAGCAGGTCCAGAAAATCCTGGACAAACCCAGGCATTGTTCGACGCATAAGCCTGGGCTTGATCTTTGATGGAGATTTTTCCATTGGTAAGCGGGCCAACAGTATAGATATAGTCGGATGCCGGCGGAGTGAGTAAGCCGAACGCACCATTGTCCACCAGCTCCATCCCGTGAATCGTTCCAGCCGGACAACAGGTGATCTGGACATTTTTTGGTGGGCTCGGAAACCGCTCATCTGCTTTGCACGGTTTTGATTCTTGTTTTGCCTTATATGTTGCGGAAACTTCGATGTGTGCTGTGTCAGAGCTGACTACCTGGACCCGAAGATTTTGAAGCACCCCTTCCTCAATAAATGGATAAAAGGGTTCTATGTGTATACGGCCTGGAAGGATTTCTTCAACAGTCCATCCAGGTAAATTGATATCCCATCCGATCAATTCGCCCTGCAGTACGTCAATTTCCAGATATTCAAAGCAGAAGTTACTTTCGTTAAACATACTAATGTCATAGTATGATGTATCCGTCGTGCTGGCTTCTTGTTGAATAATAAAATCAACCAGATCACAATTGCAATCAGGGCACACACCAAAACGGGCAGTCGGGTTGGAGGCTGAGCCTGTGCTAACTGAATGAATGCCATTTGCGGGAATATTGGCTGACCACCCATTTGGGACTTCGAGCTCAACAACAAATTCACCCAGGTTTAATCCACAAAATTCATAAGTGCCATCCATCCCTGTCATAACCTCATCCAGGAAGTTTCCCATATTATCAAAAAGACGAACTGTCCAATTTTCAAGTCCAGGTTGATCAATGTATTCATTTTCCTCACATTCCCGATAGACAATACCCGTGATACAACTTGGAGGACAGACATCCAGTGGGCCCAGAATATTTTCACATCCATCCATCAAACATGTATTATCATACTGGCAAATCAAATGGACATCCGGACCAGGTGGAACGTCAGAGTAGAAATCCAACACCCATGTATCCACCACTGGAAATATTCCATTGACGTGTGTAATCAGTAATTGTGATGGAGAAACTTCTTCAACAATCCAGCCTTCAGCGGTATTTGCGGTCCAACTATAAAACTCTCCCAGATCCAGAATGAGATTCGTTTGTTGATAGCAATCCAGGGATTGATTATGGACATTTACCCGATACTTGCAAGGATCAAGCTTGATATACGAATATGTCATTGTTTCACACCCTTGAGCGGAGAGGTTCAATGGGAAGGAAGACAGCAGGGTCAGGAAACATAAAGCGAGGAGGGAGCGGATCATGATTGGGTATTTAGGAAAACATCTAGGTCAGGTAGACATCTCCAGCAACCTTCAGGAGCAATCAAATCATCGGGTCAATATCGGAAAAGGGAGCTGAAAATGCAGAACAAAATAGGGAATTGAATCCAATTCGGGCATAAATAATTTCATTATGCTCTTTAATGCCGATAAAAAATCCTGATGACAAGTATTTGGAGGGAGTCTGCATGGGCAGTCTTGCATCTCCATTAGCTCACTTCTCAGCAGGATTGACCCGATGCCGACGAACTATGGCCCGTCCACCGAAAAATCCAAGCAGGAGTAATGCGAGGCCCAATAGAGTTTGTCCCCAGGCACTAATCCGGATCGACTTGTGCAGAATGCTGTCATGCATCTCCTGATCAATGGGCATATTTGCATACTTGGCGACATGGCTCATGAGATCAATTGCGATATCCTGGTCAGGTACTGTCTGATGGCAGGACAGACAGACGCCACGGCGGTCAAGTCGGCTAAGTTCCTCCCGATTGAGTGGACGAGAGCCTGAAAAGTGGTGGCCCACTGTCTGCAACTGGTGTAAACTGTCATCCAGAAAACGACTCCAGTCCATATTCAGATTGGGTATGGCATTGAATTGTGTATCGATCTGGATAGCCAGCTGCTTTCCGTCGGCCGTGAGCAGATCCATCACGACATCCTTGGATGGATCGCTGTACAGCATACCCTCATTAATGCCAAAGCCCATACTTTTCGGATTGCTATGGCAGCTTTCACATGTCCTGGCCACCTTTTGGGTGGTATGTGGCTGTACCGGGGCAATATCGATGGCCAACTGCCCTTCAGGTCCTGCCCCTTCCACATTGGGTATCTTGTAAATGTGATTCAGGATCCTCGTCTTTCCATCCGCATCGATCACGGTTACAGTAGTCTGACAACCCGGTATCGCAGGCGAGATCCGATGCTCTCCATTCACCACGAGTGGAGGGTCTTCCCATCTCAAATAGCTGCGCTGCTCTTCAGTGTGCCCCGCGATGGTGTATTGGTCTGCCAGCTTTTGCATTTTTGGTGAAAGTGCATCAACTGTTTGCCCATATTTGTCCGGAGACCCGGCAACTTTCACCCAGTCTGTCCGCAATTGTGGATCTGAATAGTCAATCTTGATATGACAGCCATAACACTGGGGCGCCCAGGTCGCATGACAGGCATAGCATTCCATCTTTTCCATATGTGCATCAACCTGACACATTGCGACACGGGCATTTTGGGAAAGCTTGTTCTCTTGATTCAATTTCTTCAGAGGCTGTAATCGGATATCTTTCCCACCCGCAGAATGCAGGATCACTTCCTTGCCATCCTTCACAATATGCGGCATAGCATTCCCACGACTGGAGATCAGGTATCCGTCATGGACAGGATCTACATGTCCCTTTTTCAGGTACTCCGCAACTGAAGCAGCGACGCCCCTGGGCGTTCC
>JAHEAU010000055.1 GCA_024642625.1 Lewinellaceae bacterium | reverse complement strand
CTGTTGTAAAACTGCTCAAAATTGAGCTCGTTCTGGATGCTGATAGCAGCAAAGGTCGTGTTGTATGTACGCTGAAATCCAAGAATATAGGCTGCCGTACTACGTGCAAATTGCGTCAAGGCACTCGTCGGTCCGTTTCCTCCTAGCGCACTGTCATCAAATTCATCATAAAGCTGACCTGATACATCCAGCATACCACCACCGAAATTGCCTCCCCAGATAAAGGGCCAGGGTGATCCAAAAACCGGGCCCGGCCACCATCCCTGGCTCCAGCTATTGCCGCTGGATATTTTCACCCACGGTACGGGCGACCACAAGGAGCCGATCAGTTTGAAATCGCCAAGCAGTTCCTTCCTGTCTATACCTGCCTGGATTGCACCATCATTCGGGAAGGTAAATAGCTTGACATTTTCCTCAATGTCTGGACCCATGATTGCGATTGGCGCATTCTCGCCACCAAAGTCCCGCCCATAATCCTCTGGACCGGAATATGTCCTTACCCGATTCCCTTCAGGACCATCTGGGTTGTCGGGATCCTCCAGGTTGAACACGCTGTTCGTTTGGGAACCCATAAACCAAGGTGAATAATAACTCAGATCCGAGTAAGGCGACACCAGTCTGGGTGTCAGATCAACCCGGTACATAGTTGCACCAAGGTCGTCATAGTACAATTCCTGCCACCAGGATTGGTTTGTCTCTCCATTTCCCTGATGCGCACCAAATCCATCAATTTCCTGATAAGTCGTCAACAGATCGACAGATACCTGCACAGGCTGAGCTATCGAAAATGAAGTAAGGGAAATACTGGCAAGGAGAAAGAGCAAACGCATGCGTATAAATTGTGTGATGGCAGATTGATATCTATCAGACCACACAGTTCGCCAAATCGCTGTCTACGTTATTCTAAAATCAAGTGCCTGTCCTCAGGCCTGACCCAGCATTCTCAGATACTGAATATGGGAAGCCAAAGCTTGCCGAAACCGGGGGTATTCTATGTATCGAATGCCCTTTTCTGCACAGACTTCACGAACAATCCGGCTAATTGCAGGATAATGGACATGCGAAATATGGGGAAAGAGGTGGTGCTCAATTTGAAAATTCAAACCGCCAACCAACCACGATAATACCCTATTCCGTGTGGCGAAATTGGCCGTTGTCTGGAGTTGGTGAATAGCCCATTCCTCCTCAACGACCCGATTGTCTGGATCAAGACTAGGAACAGCCGTATCGGAAACCGTATGAGCCATTTGAAATACAATACTCAAGATGAGGCCTGCTGAGAAGGTATAAACAAGAAAGCCAATGACCCACGTGATAAAGCCCATTGTATAAATTGGTAAAATCACAAAAAGACCAAGATGCAAGGCCTTAAATCCCCAAAATGTAAGATGGTCTGTCCATTTCATTTTGCTGATTGGCATTTCACCTACACGTTGAAGGAAGTACTTTTTGTAGTCTGTGAAGAATACCCAATAGATATAAAGAAGGGAATAGACCATCCAGAAATACAGGTACTGGTACTTGTGGATGGAATATCTCTTTTGACCAGGAGAGAGGCGTAAAAATGGTCTGGCATTGAGGTCATCATCTACTCCTTCAATATTGGTAAAGGTATGATGAACCACATTGTGCTTGGTCTTCCACATAAAGACATTGGCTCCCAAAAAATTTAGTGAGAGACCCGCCAATTCATTTATAAATGCATGTTTGCTAAAACTACCATGAGCGCCATCATGCATCACGTTGAATCCTATGGAAGCTGTCAGTGCACCAAGAATAGTCGCTTCCAGGATACACGCCCAGACCGGGTCAGGTAAGAAGAACACCAAATGGACATAAATGGCCAGAAAGGATCCAACGAGTATAAGGGCCTTACTGTGCAAGCGAATATCGCCCCTGCTATCTTCTCCCCTATGTTGAAAATATGCTGTAATACGTTGCCTGAGCTCTGCATGAACGGAGTCTTTAGGCTTTAAAAAACGGGGGATATGCATATTGGGGAAACCATTCCTCTCCCGGACGGTCCGGGAACACCTCTTTCCATAATAGGAACCTGACTCCGAAAGATAATGACTAATCCTAAGACTAGACCGACTTTACACTTACTTAAACACGAATGTCTCCAGAAATGATCTATTGCTTGGAAAGTTTTTTTGAATCCAGCATAGATACAGGCAGAATATCTGCTGGAACCAGCTGATTCAGGCCCTTTTCCAAACTAGATCTTACATCTATCAATGGCTCATAGCTTCATCAGCAGCTCTCGATAAACGACTTTACCTTCGGGCGAGATGCAAATCCAGACAAAGGGCCCAGAAAAAAGTCCAAAAGTATCTATCACCTCTGTTTCTTCTGAGACCACACCTTCCAGATACAATCTGCCATTCATATCTGTAATTGACCATCTGTGCTTCGCTGGAAGCCCGGGCCAATGCACTGTCAAATGGCCTTGTACAGGATTCGGATAAATGACTGGTCCGGCAACAAGCAATGGATCCAATGCACTGGTTGTCTGTGTCATACCAAAGAATCGTTGACCTATCCTGTTTTGTTGATTCGTCGTATTGATAAACTGAACCCTGGCAAACCCGCTATCTGGTACCATATCGGTATAGAAATAGAATATAAATGGCTGGCTTTCAGCTGGAGGAATTACGATCTCAGTTTCTTCGATATCAGTGGCATAACAGATATCTGCACACAAGGCCGTGAGCCAACTTTTTGGTGTTTGGACTTTGGCCTTTTTGACAAGGATATTTACATTTTCGGTGCTGGAGAGGTTTTGCAACGTGCAATGGACAGCAAGAATATCACCCGGCTGACCGACAGCCAGACTGTCCCCATCATCCAGTGTAAAGGAAAATGTACCATTCGATCCATAGGTGGTACACATCCCTGAATCGGCACCCAAAAGTTTATCAATATCACACCACATATTTTCAGGCGCCCGATGAAACCATCCATGCTTCGCAGCGACTATACCATCCGGGCGAACCAAATAAGCATTGTTTGGAGCTGGCCCAAAATGAGACCACCATTCATTACATGGCCCATCAATGAGGATGGGTGGCGCAATATCAATTTTGGAGACCATGTCTGTAACGATTGACAACCGCTCGCCATAAGTCTTTGGTTGGGGATACAGGATACCATCCGTTTCATTGGTAGACGTGGTCCAGATCTGTCCACTATAAGGACTCAAATCATTCGCAGGATGCGCTTCGACCGTGTAGACAACAAAGACCCTGATCTGATCTTTATAAAAATCTGTTATGGCGTTTAACACCTCAATTTTATCACGCCAAACCGGACAAGTATAATTCGCACCCACCAATAAAACTGGCTTACCTTCTTTTAATACATCACTCAGTCTTAACGAATCGCCATTGAGCATGTATAGGGTGAAATCCGGAACAAGATCATCTTCCTGAAATCCAGATTGATCCATTGACCCTTGATATACGGGGATATCACAGATTTCATCTGACAGCTGCGGTGCAACTTGTTGTCCAATATGGGATAATAATTCCGGTTGAGCCGTCAACCATGACCAACCAAAAAGGAGAATAAAAAATATGTTCCGCATCCTGTTTTATTTGATTGACCGGTGCAAAAAATGGCTCTGCCGTTGCTTGAGTTGGATATTAAATTAATTGAAAAACCAAAAATCATGTACCGGTTCTTTTCCCCATTTTTCAAGTTGATCTCTAATTTCAACCTTTCCATCCGGAGAAGAGACGACGACCATGATTTGTGGATTTATCAGCTCAGGGAGGCTCTCCCATGAGGTCATCCGAATGCCATATACATCCTTTCCGATCTTGCGTTCATTGTCGCAACACCAATTAAAATTATCCTCTCTATGGAGCAGGAGCTTGGCCATATCCTTTCCATTACGTCCCGCACCCCACAATACCAGAGGTCGGGAGAAATCCCGATCCAATTCGTAGAAGTACCTCAACTTGAGATCGAAATACCGATTGTCTTTATACTCATCCCATGTACGGGATATTCGCTCTGATCGATCCCGCCAATAATGAAGCACTTTATCAAGACCAACCACACGAAGGCCTTCGCGATAAAACCGGAAGCATAAGTCGTAATCTTCAGGATAAACCAGAGGCTCAAAAGCGCCAACCCGATCGAGATCATCCCGATGCGCTAACCAGCTGTGCGAGGGAATCACACATTCTTGGTAGATCTGTTGATAGTGTGTATTGGTGCGAGCTACCTCATTCAACCAGGCTTCATAACGGCGAAACCCTTCGCCAACTTCACCTTCATCGACAAAATGCTCTGTACCTCCAGCCACGATGGTGCCCTTTCCAAACGGAGACCACCTTGCAACCATGGCTTCCAGTTTGTCGGCTGGCATCATGTCATCACTATCCATTCGATTGATGAGGGTTCCTCTTATCTGTCGATATCCACATTGGAGTGCTGGAATGAGTCGATGTCCATCACTGTTGAACACCCTGATGCGGGCATCTCGAATCGCATATTCATGCAGTATTTCCGGTGTTCGATCTGTTGAATGATCATTGACGGCTATCAGTTCCCAATCCGTGTAAGTCTGAGCAATAATCGAATCGAGACAGGCCGGCAGGTAAGGTGCTGTATCCTTTACCGCCATGATGATGGATATCAATTGTCGCTGACTTGAAGTAGACATCAACACGAAGATCGGCAGGAATCCCAAAACCAAAAACTCCTTTCGTATCACGAGAAGGAGGACAAAGCATAACTTCACGTATTTCTACCATTAACCAATCAATAAGATAAATCCATCCCTCCTTAGGAATACCTTCGAACTGATTTGCACATCTCTTCAACCCGACTGGGTAAAATTCTGCTATGAATACATTGAATAAAGTAGCCAGCATTACATTGTATTTCTGGATTCTGAAAGTGCTGGCGACAACACTGGGCGAGACGCTCGGTGACATGCTATCCATGACCCTTGATATCGGGTACACAATCAGCTTGTTGATCACATCTGTATTCTTTGTTTTGGTATTACTTGCTCAATTACGGACAAAGGAATACCTCCCACCCCTCTACTGGGTGGTCATCATTGCGACTACAACAGTAGGAACCGAAATCTCTGATTTCATGGATAGAACAATGGGCTTCGGGTATACATTGGGATCGATCATCCTGTTCTGCTGCTTGATGTCTGTACTTTGGATTTGGCATAAACGAGAGCAGGGGATACGGGTCTTCCCCATATTTGACAGAAAAGTGGAGACCTATTATTGGGCTGCCATCCTAATATCAAACAGTCTGGGCACCGCTTTTGGCGATTACCTCAGCGACAATGCTGGTCTCAGTTATTTACAAGGCGCTGGTATTACTGCAGCTATTATCGCAGTAGTCGTAGCTCTTCATTATTACAGTTCACTCAATCAGGTTGTGCTTTTTTGGATTGCATTCATCTTTACACGACCTTTTGGAGCGACCTTCGGCGATTTACTGACCAAACCAGTATCAAAAGGTGGACTTGACCTTGGCACGATACAGGCTACTCTGGTTACCGGACTGATCTTCGTTGCTGTACTCTGGTTTGCGCTCCGACAAGAAGGCAAAGCGAAGCTGCAGGACATTCAACAATAATCTTCTTTATCGTACCAATCGGGAATTGAAGCCAACCTTATTAAGCCGCAGGATTATTCAAGAAGAATCACTTCTCCTTTGAGAGTCTTCACCCGTCCATCTGTCATCTGTAGTTGGGCGTAATAGACATACACACCTGGATTTAGCTTATGGCCGGCCCGTGTCCCATCCCACCCAATGTTTGGATCATTCGGCTGGAAATTTTCCGCGATGTACAAGCGCTCTCCCCATCGGCTGAATATCTCGAAACGGTCAACCTGAACCAACCCTTTGGTTTCGCCAAAAATGGTGAAAAGGTCATTAATTCCGTCGTCATTATAAGGTGAAAAAACAGTCGGGATAAAAATGTCCGGATCATGAACTACAATGGTGATTGAGTCGATTCCGATACATCCACGGTCATCCCAAACGGTCAAAGTATACAGTACTGCGATACCTGGACTTGCCTGGACAATAAGGCTATCTGTCCGATCTAATCCATATGGAGGATACCAGGTAAGTTGGGTCACCGTAGATGGGTCAACATTGATCACGCCTTCAATACTTACTACGTCACTCAACTCGATGGTCAGATCAGCAGGTAATGTCACCACGACGCCTTCTTCTTCAAGAATTTCGATTTCTTCTCTCCATGTACAGCCCTTCCCATCTGTTACGACAACCGGGTAAATTCCAGGGCCAAGTTTTCGAAATAACGGATCAGCCTGTTGGGTCGCTCCATCGTCAATGGAATAGATATACGGTTCGACACCACCCGTAACCGGGCCAATTTCCAAATCGCTTACATCGTCATCACAGTATTTGTCGATTAATGTCAGGACAGCGTCATTGAGAAAGTCTGCCGGGATTGTAACAGTGCTACTATCTGTGCATCCATTTTTCGTGTCTGTAACCACAAGAGTATATGTGCCAGCTGCTTTGGCGTAGCCAATAATCTGATTTGTGATCACTGGCGGATTCGCCGTATTCAGATACCAGTCGTATGTGATATTCGCTCCTGTGGAGGATCCTGTTCCATTCAGTTGGGCTGAATCACCCAGACAGGCAATTTGTGCAGGTGAACCAGCGTCAGCCATGGGTTGGATCTTGTTTTCCATCACCACAACAGAGGCTGAATCTTTACAACCACTCGTCGCATCAACCTGGACCAATTTGTACGTTCCAGGTTTGTTTACTGTGGGTGTATAGGTGGCTGCTCCACTGACGATCGATCCATTGACTGTGGTCCATGTTGGTGTGATCTGTGGTCCATTCACAGAAGCTGTGGCATCCAGAACTCCATCGGGTGAGGCACATGTGAGCACTCCAGGTTGAGCGATGACCACTGTAGGAATACTAAAATTGGCTGTTACTGAAACTGAGCTGGATGCTGAACAACCATTCTGACTGTCCGTAACAATTAATTGATAGGTGCCTGCCTGATTTATCAGCGGTAAATAAGTGGTTGCTCCGTTAACGATATTACCATTAGTTGTCGACCATTGTATCTGAGCTGTGCCACTATAGGTCTGCCCTGAACCCTGCAAACTAATCGTTGGATCGGTGCAATCAATTTGATCGGTAACCCCTGCTGAGGCCTGTGGCGAAAGGGTATCAATCTGTACATTTACCGAAACGGTTGACGTACATCCATTGCCGGTATCCGTTACGAGGAGTGAATACGTGCCTGGTGTATTGCATTGGGTGGTACTATTTTGTGCAGGCCCGGTTAGATTGCCCGTGGTGGTTGTCCACAAATACTGGATGTCTGGACCAGAAGAAGAACCACTGCCATCAAGAATCACAGATTTTTGCAAACAGGTTAGGACACCATCTGGTTGACCTGCAGAGATTGGTGCAGCTTTATCTACCGTGATATTAATGGAGATTTGATCAGTACACCCGGATGCCGGATCTTTGACAACGAGGGTATAATCTCCGGCATCATCGATTTGAATTGTCGTACCGGAGGTTCCTCCCACGATATTGCCGTTCGAGGTTGACCAGGTAAAACTTGAACCTGGTGGAATTATTGAGCCAGCTCCGTCAAGTGTAAGGAGTGGATTTTTGCAGGTAATGACAGTGGGACCAGAGATATCAGCATCCAATAGAGCATTCAATCCGGGAACAACAACATCTTCAGTAGCCACACAATTGTTCGCTGTATTGGTCAGAATAAGGGTGTATGTACCAGGTGATCCGACCGTTGGCAACAAGGTGTTTCCACCAGAAACAATCTGACCATTTGTCGTTGACCAAGTGATTTGAATATTCGGCCCTGAAGTTGACCCTGAAGCATCCAGAACAGTAGAAGTCAGTGAACAGGATAGTGTATCTGAGGGTAAAATTTGAATACCCGGAGCATTTTGATCAGGTAGAATCTGAACGCCAGCAGATGCCGTACAGCCATTGGTGACATTCGTTACCAGAAGTGTATACAATCCAGGGAGACCAATCTCTGGTTGTAACGTTGTTCCTCCAGTGAGGATCTGCCCATTGGCCGTAGACCATTTATAGACGATATCGGGACCTGAAGTGGAGCCCAACCCATCCAATGTTAATATTGTGACGCCACAAGTGAGTGTATCCGATGGCCCAACCTGGGCAAATGGAGTTAACGTATCCACTGGTATATCTATTGACCCCATGACGGAACATCCAGCCGCATCCGTCACCGTGACAGTGTACATGCCACCCGTAAGGTTGACCGGGTTTTG
Organism: Lewinellaceae bacterium; assembly: GCA_024642625.1. Classification (GTDB taxonomy): domain Bacteria; phylum Bacteroidota; class Bacteroidia; order Chitinophagales; family Saprospiraceae; genus JAGNXB01. The sequence continues at coordinate 8,531 of JAHEAU010000055.1, read as the reverse complement.
CATGTTGCCACCATTCCCGCTCCAGGCAAAACCATAAGGGGTGGTCCCACCGGTTACCTGCAAAGTCGCTGCTCCTCCACTTGGAGTGGCACAAGTAACTGTACCAGTAACAGAAGGCGTGATATCTGGAGCGTCTGGGACAGGGATAGGGAAACTGGCATAGGATTCACATCCTTTGTTATCAGTCACCGTAACAAATGCAGTGCCTTCAGGCAGGTTTGCCGGATCTTGCAGAATACTGCCATTGCTCCACAGATAGGTATATGGCAATTCGCCTCCATTAACTGTAAGATCCACGGCTCCAGTTGGCGTGGCACAGTCCGTGCCATTGAGTAGAAGACCATCGACGATGATATCTGTCTGACTTGTCATGTCGACACTGTCTACAACGGTACATCCCAGATTATCCGTTACCGTCACAAAATATTTTCCAACACCGATTGAATCCAGTAGCGCATTTTTCTCGCCAGGCACAGACCATTGGTAGGTGTATGGTTCAAACCCTTCCAACCCAGTAGCGGTCAATGCACCATCCTTAATCCCGTAGCAGGAAACAGGAACCGTATCCAATGTGGCAGAAATTTCCACTGCTTCAATGAAGGATTCTCCGAAAATGATTCCGTCGCAAACAGAGCTGTTGTATACGCTCTTGATCTGTGAAAATCCTGGAGTAGTCACCGGAATAGTAACTACAGGTGTTGTAATATTTTTCAATTCCGGTTGCAACACTCCATTGATCCAGTAACTTACATTCCATGGGGCTGAGCTGGGGGGCTCCAATGTTATCGTTACTTTGACTGTGTCTTTCGTATTTCCTTTGCAAAGAAAACCATCTCCTTCCATAGTGGCTATCGGTCTTGCCGCAACAGTTACCTTACCGGTTTTAACCTGGGATCGACCACATCTGTCAGTAATTGTCACTGAATATTGTTCAACCCCAGGAACTGCTGCGAAATACTCCAGGCTGTTTTCTGTCGAACCATCACTCCAGGCGAAATCGTAATCTGGAACTCCGGAATTAATCACCGGTTCAAAAAAGACATCGTCATCCTGGCAAACTGTAATATCATCAAGTGTGAAATCAAAGGGCGGTGTATCTCGGATAATCAACTCTGCAAAAGGACTAAGACAAGGACAAGGTGAAACCAGATTAATTATCAGGTTTTTATCCACCTCGAATGCAGGATCAAAGATCAGATCGACTGGAATATCGACACACTGCTCACCAGCAGGAATGACAAACTGGCCGGGTAAAGGCCCGAAATCAATGCCCAATTTTGCTGTACTCAAAGGAGAAATAGAATAATCGACGACTAGATCTGGAAACAGATTGTCTGGATCGGTGCGGCAGACATGAAAATAAGCGTCGCTGCATTCCTCATAGGCAATATTGTCATTTGAAGTTGGGATGACTACTTCCACTGACGTAGTCTGCTCATAACCATAGGTATTTCCTGCAATAAATACAGCTGAGTCATTCAGACCGTCATTTGTATCGGCGATAACAAATTTGATATGATATTTTCCGCATTTCTGAATCGGGATAAAAACCTTCATCGGAACGGTATAACCATCATATTCTGTCTCTTTTCCTCCAGTATTATCGACATAGAGGGCCTTTAGATTATTGGGACCAATATTACACGCATTTATTGGATAGCTTGAATTAGGCGCAACACCATAGAATTGGGAATTACCGGTATATGGTCCACTTATTCCCGGACCAGAGGCAAAAATTCCGAATCCATCACAATTTCCACTCGGATATTCCTCTGATGCCCAGACGATATCATAACTCAATGCTCCGTCATATGGGGCAACGAAATCAAACTCAATCGATGCCGCATCAAACGTGAACACAAAGGGAAAGATCGTTGCCGTCAAATCGGCATCTCCCCACCCACCCATGTCAGTCCCTTCGTTGGGAATATCATTTTGTCCATTTGCATCTGTAGCGATCCCAGTGGACATAGCCACGCCAATACCAGGCCCCGGACTACCACTATACATTCCAAGCTGCGCAAAGGATCCTTTTGTTTCAATATTTTCAATATCCCAACAACCTGCTCCAGCCATGAGGATACTTCGAACTAAAAAATCTGCAGTTGCTGAGGATACAAAAATATCACGATCATTCGAGCCTTCAGACTTTTTTCTACTCAAATCCCACGCTGAGAATCCATTTGGAATCCCATTGAATACGGAAATATCCGGAATGTAGACAACCAAAGAAATACACTCTCCATCTGCCTGAAATCGAACTGGATTCTTCTCGTCAGACAATAGATCCCCCCCCTGAAGACTGACAGAATTTGGCTGGTAACTTGCAGATACTCCTGTTAGTCGAATAGCATATTGACCTCCTGGTACTAGACCGCAAAGCTGGACTATATTCTGCCCTGGAACGAATGCCAGGTCAGCCCTGATCAAACCGTCTGTCAATTCGTGCGTTTGCCCCAATGGCATTTGGGCTGACACCAAATGCACAAACAGAACAGTACAAAAGGAAAACAGTAATGAAATTCTCATTGGTAAAAAGTTGACGGTCAATGCTCAATATATTGAAATACACCCAATATGAACAATGGGACGGAAGGGTGCATTAGTAAAAGCTCTAAGATAGAGCGTAAAATTGGTTGCAGCGTTGTCTGACTGCTGTCAATATTTAGTTAAATGTTTAACTAGTGCAATCCTCAATACTTAAAAGCTAACGGTTTAGACCAGATAGGAAAAACATGAATGGAAGCGTTCATCTTATCTTGGTCCATGATCGCTCGAACACCTCCCCCACCTTACTATGCTGTGATATTCACGACACAAAGAACGGAATACCAGGATGGATATGAAAATACAGCGGATCGAATGGTTGAGCTGGCTCAGCAACAGCCCGGATTTCTCGGCATTGAATCTGCCCACCAGGTTATCGGATTGACTGTTTCGTATTGGACTGACCTCGAGTCTATTCGACTCTGGAAGGAACATGCAGAGCATGCGGCAGCACGTGAAAAGGGTCGATCATTATGGTACCAGGAATACACACTTCGAATCGCCAAAGTAGAGAAGGAATATAGTTTCAGTAGTGATAATGCCAATGATAAAATCTGATTTTTATGGTAAAATTATCCACTCTCGTATGCATCCTGTCTTCTCTAATGGATTCTGTTTCTGCGCAGGTTGAACCCGCATTTGTCAAACTCATTGACCTGCCCAAAGTGCGGGATTGTGCGATGAATGACGCAGGTACCGTTGTCTGGTTTACCATCCAAAGTCCCATGGAAGAGCGGTCAGCAATTGCCTTTATGGCATCCATCAACGGCCATTGGGCATCCCCTGAATTAATGCCATTTTCAGGAAAATGGAATGATATGGAACCCTTTTTATCCCCAGATGGACTTCACCTCTATTTTGCATCAAATCGGCCCATCCATCCGGATAGTATACAAGCAAAAGATATGGATATCTGGGTCGTAGATCGACAATCACTACAATCTGACTGGAGTAAGCCCCGCAACCTCGGGCGACCAGTTAATTCTTCAACTGACGAATTCTATCCAGCTGTCAGCGCCAACGGCAATCTGTATTTTACCCGTAAACCAGAAGATTCAGATCGAATGGATGATTTGTATCTCAGTTCCTGGATAAATGATGCCTACTCGAATCCAGTCTCTTTGAGCGAAAAGATCAATTCACCCGGATACGAGTACAATGCCTATATCGCACCTGATGAATCGTATCTCATCTTTGGTGCCTACAATCGGCCTGATGGATATGGAAGTGGCGATCTATATATCAGTCATCGTGGGGAAGATGGCCAATGGCAATCTGCAACGAATCTTGGACCTGAGGTCAATAGCCCCGCTATGGATTATTGTCCATTCGTGCATAGTGGTAGGAATATCCTATACTTCACAAGCCGACGAAGTCAGATAAATTTAAATCCGATAACTGACTTTTCTGCATTCCTTAAGACTACTCAACAATACGAAAATGGGATCAGTCGTCTATATAAAACAGCAACAGGTTCCCTATTGCAACCCATAAGACGCGAATGACCCTACTGCCTTTTCCCTCCGTTATTTCCGTCAATAAAAGTCCGACACACCAGCTGTCAAAAGTGCCATGCCCCTCTATCCGTTTAATCGTAGATTTTGGTGTGGAGGGTGATGCCCACGCAGGTAAGACGGTAAAACACCGGTCTCGTGTGGCCAACGACCCGAACCAACCGAATCTGAGACAGGTGCATCTCATCGCCAGAGAACTTTTTGATGAAATGGTATCTTCCGGATTTGACCTCCATCCTGGCCAAATGGGTGAAAACATAACAACACAAGGTGTGGACCTTCTCCGGCTATCTCGTGGCTGCCGCCTGATGATCGGGTCAGAAGCCGTCATTGAAATCACTGGTCTCCGTAATCCTTGCCACCAATTAAATGGTTTGCTTCCCAACCTAATGCAGGCACTGGTTTATACCGATGAGCAAGGAAACGTCATTCGAAAAGCCGGGATCATGGGAATTGTAGTTCAGGCTGGAATAATCAGTCCAGGAGATAAAATTCTGATCCATAAACCACCAGGGCGACATATTCCTCTTGACCGGGTTTAAATTGCCCCGCTGTTCATCCTAAAGAAATAGCTTTATAATATGAAAGAGAATCATTCAATTTCATCTGCAGGAATGGTACCTTGATCCAAATGTCATCCAATGGAACCCTGGCTTTTGTACGCTCTTTTATCCATGATCTTTGCTGGTGTGACGGCCATTTTTGCCAAGATTGGCATGGACAATATTCCAGCTGATCTGGGTTTGGCGATTCGCACCGCCTTGATCTTTTTCCTGGTCATGATCACCGCTTGGTGGGGAAAGGTATTCACGAATATGCCCGACATGGGGCGAAAGCAATGGGCCTTCCTGATTGCCTCTGGCCTGACGGCTTTCCTGAGTTGGCTCTTCTACTTTCGCGCATTGAAAGAGGGCCCAATTACATACGTCGCCAGCATTGATAAAGCCAGTATTATTGTCACGCTGATTTTGGGATTTCTGATTTTTAAAGAACCGCTGAAACCGCAAGTCATGATCGGTGGAGGGTTGATCCTGATCGGGATGATGGTCCTCGTTTGGAAATAATCCAGAATTTAGAAAAAACTTACTTGTACTTATCGTGAAGCATTTTTTTCTCACGGATCATCGCAATGGATTTTTCCAATCGCCGAAGACGCGTTTCCTCCCGTTTTGCCTCTGCAATATATTCAGCATATTCACGCTTGCATGATTTGGACAATGCGTCAAATTGTTGCTTCAATGTGGTATCCTGTTGAAGTGCTCGTTTTAATTCAGCTGGGATGATGATTGGCTTTCCTTTTTCAGGTTTTATTTCCCGGCCTTCCTTTGCATTTTCCATCGCCTCCTGTACATATGATATAACCTCCTTCTCGTCAATTGATTCACCTTTAGTGAACCGCCATTGCCGCATGGCCACAGTCTTCTCTTCTTGTGCATTGATCAATACACCTTTGGGATCGGATAATAACGCACCCTGAAAAAACCAAATGCCTGTATAGGACTTAAATAATCCAATTCCGGCAATATTTTTCCCATAAGCCACATATACCGGAGCCCCCCATTTCAAAGTCTCTTCCATTCCAGTTCCAAGCATGAGCCGCCTTAAGGATTCCAGTTCCTTTGCATAAGCTGACGGCTTCGAAAAAAATTCCTCGACTGATTTCGCATATGCCATTTTCTATAGATTTTATTCACATTCGACTAGAAAAAACATTTTGTAACAGAATAACTTAAGACATAATTCATTAAAAAAGGGCCATCAATCGATCATCAAAAATCGTCATTTTATTTAAATAAGACTTCAACAACCAATGTTCAACGCCAAATTGTTCGATGACTCAGCATATTGTACAATGTGTCGTAAACTCTTGCTTATGGGGCTTCCTGGAGTCATTCTTTTAGGGTATTGGTTTGGAAGTGCTCAAATGAACCTTTGGTTTTTTGTCTTGGTCATTCTCCTGATGGGAGGGATGATAGCCTGGCAGATTCGGATCCGCAAGAATGCAACAAACCTTTCATAAAACAGAATGATCGAAATCACTCCTGATCGAATCACTATCAAATCACGACAGGCAAAGATTCTAGAATCTATCGCAGTGACTAACCTAGAATTAATTGCCCTGAAAGATCCTTACGCCCTCCCCTATGATTCTATCCAGTATTTATTCCATGAATTCCAGGGGCGAGACTTTAGAAACTATCTCATCATTCGGCTACAGGGCAAGGAAAGAAGATTCGACTTTGTCCTGGACTGATACTGAATGATCGAATAGCTAAAAAAGGTCATTTCCGCCCTGGAGGTTGAGGGGATACCTCTTGAACGAATCAATTGATCCTACTCCTATTTATTGATCGAAGTAGCAAAGGTAAATATTCAAATGTGCATTAAAGGAGATAGGTTTAGAATAAATAACCCGTCACCAGAGCCAGGAAGGACAACACCAGTATTATGCCAAACGGAATACCCGCGCCTAGGGTAAACCATATTTTACGGGAAGTTGGCCATACACGAGGAATCAGGTGTGAGACGAAGAATTCACCGAGCACCATCGCCATCCAGTACAATGCAAAAACAATCCAATTTCCTGGCTCCTGCATCCACCTAAAATTATAATTCCCTTCATCTATAAACCAAAGAAAGAATATGATCACAAACGGAACGCCAATGAAAAGCAAGTCAAGCTTGCCTTTTTTCGAAGCCGGATAGGTTAATGTTGGCATAAAACAGGTATTCATCCTAAAAACGACATAAACATGTATAGCATATCTCTCCTTTCCTTTTTAACAATCGTGGGTTGATTTATCACTCATATGATCATCGACTCCTGAATGTATTCGTCCTTGCATAGGAAAGGCCTCAAATCTTTTTACGTGTATCCAAAAATTCAATCCAACTCGCATATTGTACTGCCGTCATGACTCTGGGCACTTTATTTTGTGAACCCAGTTTGCCACATTCAGCCATCCACTCAATAAACCAATCTTCAGGAATCCATTCTACGGACATTCGTTCGAGTGCCCCTTTACGCTCTACTGCATAATCGTCGTTCAACTCCCCTAAAATAGTATCCAATAAATGGGTCATTGATTGAGGGTTATCTGGTTGATTTTGACAAGCGATATACCATTGATGGCCAAATTTGCCATCTTCCTGCACACCCTGAACCGTAAACTCTGCCAGGTTCAGTCCTGATCGACTGGACAATTGTTGAATAGCCTGATTCATATTGGCCACACTGAGATGTTCGCCACACAAACTGAGAAAATGTTTGGTTCGGCCACTAATCTTTATTTCGCAAAGTTTGAGATCAACAAAACGGATCACATCACCAATCAGATAACGCCAGGTTCCGGCACATGTGGAAATCACTACGGCATAATCTTTTTGTTCTTCTACTTCATGAAACGGTGTAACCCTGACCTCCTTCTTTAGTTGGCCAATGTCATCAAAATTGGATTCCGAAAATTCAATGAATTCGAAAAATATACCACCCCGAACATTGAGGCGCATGCCTTTGGCTTCTTTCCTGGACTGCCATGCTAAAAACCCTTCGCTTGCCAGATACGTCTCGTAGAATGAAACCGGCTTTCCAAACAAAGAGGCAAGCGAATGCTGATATGGATCGATCGAAACTCCACCATGAATATACACCGAAAATCGCGGCCATAACTCATGAATATGCTGGAGTTTGTAACGTTCAATAACACGTTCAAGAAGCATTTTTACCCAAGCTGGCACGCCGGCAATGATCACAATGTCCCAGGAAGGCGCCGCTTCAACCATCTGATTCATCTTGACTTCCCAATCCCTCAACATTCGGATCTCCGAACTTGGTTTTGAAGAACCTTTAAACCAGATTGGCATGTTGGCGGTGGTAATCCCACTTAAATCACCAGAAAATGAACTTCCCTCCTGACGAAGGTCTGTACTACCTCCAATGACAAGATAATCCTTCGCTAAAAAATCAGTAATGGTGCCCTCTCGAACAATGTCAAGAAGTTGCCTTTGACTCACACGCATGATGGACTTCAGCATCTTGTGTGTGATTGGAATGTATTTGCTGGCCCCTTCGGTGGTCCCCGAACTCAATGCAAAATACGTCGTCAGGCCAGGCCAGGACACATTCGCTTCTCCCTGATAAGACCTAGACCACCACTGTTTCATGCCAGAATAATCTGTCAGTGGCACACGTGAATCAAAGGCAGCGTGTACATTTTCCGCATCCAGGATGGAATCAAAATCATGAGCCAGCCCGAATGCGGTATGTTTCGCCGATCTTAATAGATAATCAAGCTGTCTTCTCTGATGCCTGAGAGCATGCTGGTATCGCAATTGCCGACCCGGAAAATATTCCTTGCTTGCTTCAATCCAGTTTGAAAAATGAATGGGCTCCATATCGCCCTAAATTAGGTAAAAAACTGGCGGTGATCAACATCAGATAAGGATTAATCCAAGGCAGGTAAAAACGCG